>JAFAWA010000438.1 GCA_019242155.1 Terriglobia bacterium
GGCCGCGCCCGCGAGGTACATGGCGTCAGGGAAGGAAACGGAGTGCGGGAGCAGCGCAATGGCCGTGGCGAGCGAGGCGATCAAACCGAGGAAGATGATGAGCATCTGCTGCACATCGGACCAGGTGACCGCCTGGACTCCACCCAGGGTGGTGTAGAGGACCACCGTGATGCCCATGAGGGCGATGGTGACGCGATCGGGCCAACCGAGAATGGCTGAGAGGACGATGGCCGGAGCGTATAAGGTGAGCCCGGCCGAGAGTCCGCGCTGGCACAGAAAGATGAAGCTGGCCAGGGCGCGAGTTTTGGGATCGAAACGCTGCTCCAGATATTCGTACGCGGTGAAGACCTTGGCGCGGTGAAATACCGGAACGACAGTGGCGCAAAGGATCACCATGGCGATGGGGAGACCGAAGTAGAACTGGACGAAGCGCATGCCGTCGACGTAGGACTGGCCGGTGGTCGAGATGAAAGTGACGGCGCTTGCCTGCGTGGCCATGATGGAGAGAGCCATGGCGTACCAGGGCATGGTTTTTCCGGCGAGGAGAAACCGATCGACGGTGTTACTGCCGCGGCTGCGATACAGGCCGTAGGCGACGATGGCAGAGATGGTACCGAAGAGGACGATCCAATCCAGAGTGCTCATTCGAGCGCCCGGGTGAATCCGTAGCAAAAGAAAATGATGACGCAGAGGTACAGAAGCACGGCGAGATAGACGCGGTTCCAGGACCCGAGAAACGGGGGCGGTTCGTCGGGAACCTCACGCGGACCCTGCATGAACGGAGTGTATCACGGGGCGGGTACCGGACCGGCCAGGCAAAATGGAGCTAAGTCTTTTGTTGTGTAAAGGATTACGAAGCCGGAGTGGGGCTCGCAGGATTGGAAGCGGACTCGACTACCGTGCGGCCGTCGTCATAGGCGCCGCGGTAGATCTCTTCGCGTTCTTGAGGGGTGTGCGGGGGCTTCGCCTGATGGTAGCGCTCGAGGCCCTTGCCGACGACGAAGGTCCCGGCATAGGCGATGGCGCCTTTCGGAATGAGGCCGCCGCCGAGCGGGATTTTGCCTGCAAGCTCACGGGCGATGGCGCGCCAGCCGAAAGCGCCGGCGGCGATCGAGAGCATTTCGACTCTCTGGCGGGAGAATCCGACGTCGGCGCCGCAAGCGGCCGCAATCAGAAGCGCCATGCGGCACTGGTTGACGGTGAGAAATACCGTATCGGAAGCGAATTCGCCCAACGTCCAGGGCAATTCGAACAGGTTGGGAACAACGTTGGGCAGGGCGGTGGCAACGGCGAAGACTGCGTTTTCCCGCGCTACACTCTGCACAATTTTATCGACCACGGGCTTGCGGAACGCGGGTAAGTGCCGGGCGAGCGCAAGGCTCAGATCCTCATGGGTCTCGAGAATGGCTTCTAAAACGGAGCTGGGATCTTCGCGGCGGTATTGAAAGGCCTCTCGCGGGCAGGGCAGGCCCGGTTCATACAGAACGATATCGACCTTGGATTGAGCGTTGGCGTTGCCGGCGCGATAGACGTTCTGTAAAGATGCCGAGCGGAGTTCGCCGGGCAGTTCTTCGGGAAGCAGGAACTCCTCAAGTTCGGTGTATCCGCGGTCGCTGCTCGCGACCAGGCCGATGGCCACCTCGCGTTCCGCGCGCTTACGAATCTCATCAGGATTCAACAAAGAGAACGCCGCGCGGACCTGTTTGATATGTCGGATCATAGCCTCACTACCGGGGGCGTTCGGCGCCGGATAGGCGGAACATTACTTCCAGGCCCTTCCGCCATTCTACTCCCAGGCCCACGCGTTCCACTTCAATGAGCCGTGAGTAAAAGCCCAGAATGGACTCGGTAGTTGGATGAAATTCCAGGGAAGGCGAAACGAGGAGCAGGCGCGGGGGATCGGGCCGCAGTTCGATTCCGGGGAAATATCCGTGCGCAGTAAATTCGCGGCGGTCGAGGTGCCACTTCACACGGATCCAGTAATCGAGGGCTTGCAGAGGCAGGTGCAGATCCGCGGTGGCCTTCAGTTCTATGACAGTCAAACGTCCGGAGCGGTCCACGGCGAGCAGGTCGAGCACGCCGCGCTCGCCGCCGGCGAAGGCGGGAACCTGGCCGTAGATGGGTTCGGGCAGCAGTGCGGCATGGATGGTTTCGATTTGGGCGCGTACCTGTGATTCCAGCCACGCTTCAGGGTTGCGGCGGTACAACGGATGGTCGCGATCGGCGGCACGCGGCGACCGGGCGCGGTCGAGTTCTTCGGCCAGGCATTGGACTTCTGCCAGACGAGATTTGTGGGCAGGCTGACGGCGGTCCAGCCCAAACAGGAGATCGGTTCCGGAGGTTTCGGCAAACTCCATGCCGCGCACACGAAGACTGGCTGCGCCGTTATGCTTCCGAACCAGTTCGACTCCGGGAAGAGAGGCGATCTCGCGCCACGTGTCAGGCGTATCGGACGCGAGATGCCGGCATGGCTCGAGGCGGGTGTCCAGATTGCCGTGATCGCGGGGATCGATGCGTACGACGTAATCTTCGGGCGAATAGGCGAAGAGCTCGAAGCGCGCGGCGGAGCCATCGAGGCACAACAGGCGCAAAGCGGCCGTCTGCTCCCGGCCGATCGGCACGTACACGGCGAGGCCTTCAATGACCACACGCGATTCGCGCGCGCGCAGATAGCTGAGCCAGATCAGCCCGAAGGAGACCACTTCGCCGGGATCGCTTTCGAGTGGACAGCCGATGGCGGCCCAGCCATGCTGGCCGGATCGCAGAAAGGCTCGGGGAAATGCGGGAGAGAGGCTGAATTCGAGGTTGGGTTCGGCGCTGATCTCGGCCAGGTTCCACTCTGGAAACTGGCGGCGCAAGAAGAGGCGGAAACGCTCGCGAAAAATCAAACGGGCGCTGCGCTTACCGGTTTCGAGGCCCGCGCGGCGGGACAAATCGAGCAGAAACATCTCGCCTTCGCGGCCGCCGAAGCGCTCGACCACGAGTTCTAATCGCGCGGCTGATGCTTTCTGAATGCCTGCGATGCGGCGTGTAAGGTTGCGGGCACGGTCCCAAGCCTGAAGTGTTAGCCGGGAACCGCGAAATTCGAGCGCGAAGTTGTCCGCGGTGAGGTGGATGAGTTCTTCGCCGGGCTCGAGCAACGCGGGTTGGCGGCACTGGCTGAAGAAGTCCTCGATTGCCTTACGGACCTCTTCGGCGCTTCGGCCGTCAACCCGCAGTGCTGATGCCATCACTACCCTCGTAGTCGGGCACTACGGAAAAAGTTCTCAAACTTTCACAAACCCGGCCTGGCCGCCGAGCTTATACCCCTCCCAACGCGCCACCACCGCGCTTGCGAGACAGTTTCCGAGAACGTTGACAGACGTGCGCGCCATATCAAGCAAAGCATCTACGGCGAGCAAAATGGCGATGCCCTCCATGGGGAGGCGAAAGGTCACGAGCAGGCCGGAAAGGATTACGAAGGCGACGCGCGGCACCCCGGCCATGCCTTTGGTGGTGAGCATGAGGGTAAGCATCATCAGCAACTGTTCGCCTAAAGAGAGGTGGATTCCCGCGGCCTGCGCTACGAACACGGAGGCGATCGAGAGATAGAGGGTCGAGCCGTCCATGTTGAAGCTGTAGCCGGCGGGCAGCACGAAACCCACGATATGCTTGGGAACGCCAAACCGCTCCATGTTCTCGAGGGCCAAGGGCAGTGCGGCCTCGCTGGTGGAGGTGGAAAAGGCGATGAGAAACGGTTCGCGGGCGGCGCGATAGAAATGCCCGAGGGGCACGCGGAACAGCAGGATCACGGGACCCAGTACAAACGCGATAAAAATGGCGAGCGCGACGTACATCGTCAGGACGAGTTTGCCTAATCCGAACAGCACGCCCACGCCGTGCGAACCGACGGTGACGGCCATGGCCGCGCCTACGCCGAGAGGGGCAAGCCACATGACGTATCCCGTGTAACGGAACATCACGTCCGCGAGCGAATTGCAGAACGCGATCACGGGCGCTGCTTTCACGCCGATGGCGGCGCAGGCGGCTCCGAACAGAAACGAGAATACAACGATCTGCAGAACGTCGTTGCGGGCCATGGAGTCGATCAGGCTGGTGGGGAAGATGTGCTCGATTGCGGTCTCGACCGTGGTTGGAGCGGACGCCGCAACCGCTTGCCGCCCTTCACCGTGGAGCGGGACGCCGTCTCCGGGACGCGCCAGATTGACCGCTCCCAATCCGAGAAACAGGGCAATGGTGGTCACGACCTCGAAGTACAGAACGGCTTTGAGCGCGATGCGGCCCATGCTCTTCAGGTCGCCGCCGCCGCCCATTCCGGCCACCAGAGTGGCGAAGATAAGGGGCGCGACAATGGTGCGAATCAGGCGTAGAAAAACGGTCGAGACGGGACCGAGCTCGCGGGCAAAACCGGGAAATAGGATGCCGACGAGCACGCCTGCTACGAGACCGATCAGCGTCCAAGCCGTTAGGGAGAGGCGCTTCACCGTTCACCCCATTTCAGCTTTTGCCGCAGGACGTCGAAGAACCTTGCTCGCGGGGGCCGGATGAGGTGCAGAGCGAAGGGCGAACTGCGCACCACGATGGTGTCTGCCGACTGGATGGGAGTCCCTGTCTGGCCATCGATCGTGAGAAATACGCTTTCATCGGGACCGCGCGAGATGACGCGCACGACGCTGGTCTCAGGCACGAGCACCGGGCGATTGGTCAACATGTGCGGACAGATCGGCGTAAGGCACAGGGCGGGGACGGTGGGGAAAATGATGGGGCCTCCGGCTGCCAACGAGTAAGCCGTGGAACCGGTCGGTGTGCAGATGATCAGACCATCGGCTTTGTAGTTGGCTACGAACTGGTCGTCAACATAAGCCTGCAGATCGATCATGCGCGCGATCGAGGCTTTGCTCAGTACGGCGTCGTTGAGAGCGGTGTACGAGGCGATAATGCTGTCAGCGCGAACCACGTCGGTGTTGAGTAGCTTTCTTTTGGCGATGCGCACCTCGCCGCGCAGGGCGCGTTCGAGCTCCGGAAATAGTTCCTCCATGGTGATGGCGGTGAGGAAGCCCAGACCGCCGAGGTTTACCGGAAAGAGCGGAATCTCGCGGCGGCCGATCGCGCGCGCGGCGGAAAGCAGAGTGCCATCGCCGCCCAGCACGATGATCAGGTCGCAGCCTTCGGGGAGCTTGTCGCGCGGAATACCGGGTCCGGTGCCGGCATAAGCGGCAGTCTCCTGATCGCAGCGCACGGCGAGGTCGCGCTCCCGCAGCCAGGCGACGATTTCGGGAACCAGACCGGTTCCCGCAGGGACGCCGGGTTTGGAAATGATCCCCACGGTATTAACGCCGGGCATAAAGCAGGAACTCCCTGTTCCCTTCAGCGCCTAGGATAGGACTTTCCATAATGCCGGTATTGAAACCGAACTGGCGCACGGCGCCCGCCACGCGATCGCAAGCGGCCTGGTGCAGTTCGGGCTCCCGGACAATCCCGCCTTTGCCCACCTGTCCTTTGCCGACTTCGAACTGCGGCTTAACCAGAATTACCATGCGCCCGTCCGGCTCGAGCAAGGGAACGATCGCGGGGAGGATCAGGGTCACAGAAATGAAACTGACGTCGCAGGTGATGAGCCCGACCGGTTCACCGATTGCGGAAAACTCCAGTTCACGAGCATTGATCCCTTCGTGAAGGACGACGCGGGGATCGGTACGCAGCGGCCATGCAAGCTGGCCGGCTCCGACGTCTACGGCGTGAACACGCGCGGCGCCGGCTTGCAACAGGGCATCGGTAAAGCCCCCCGTGGAGGATCCGACGTCCAGGCAAACGCGGCCGGCGACATCGATCGAGAAGCCGGCGAGCGCCGCTTCCAACTTGAAGCCGCCGCGGCTTACGAAGCGAGGCTTGGCCAAGACCGCGACGGCAGCGCCATCGGCGACGCTTTGGCCGGGCTTGGCTGCTTTTTGGCCGTTTACGGTTACGTCGCCCGCCATGATCAGAGCTTGGGCCTTTTCGCGTGATTCAGCCAGGCCGCGGTCCACCAGCAGGCGGTCCAAGCGGAGTTTCATGATTTGCGGCGAACGATCAGGTCGGCAAGTTCGTGAAGGCCGGCGGCGGCGGGTCCAAAGGATTCCAGAACCATGTGGGCGCGGGCGCATTGCTCCTCCGCCATGCTGCGCGATGCCTCCAAGCCATAGACCGCAGGAAATGTGACCTTTTGTTGTTTGGCATCTTTACCCGCGGTTTTGCCCAGGGCCTCGGAAGATTCTTCGATATCGAGGATGTCGTCCACGATCTGGAAGGCGAGACCGACGTGCTCCCCATAACAGGAGAGTGCATCGTATTCGGCTTCAGACGCGCCGCCGATTATAGCGCCGAGCCGCAGACTGGCCCGCAGCAGGGCACCGGTCTTGGCATGATGAATGGATTCGAGCAGGGGAGCATCGGGGGGCTTGCCTTCGCTCTCAAGGTCGGTGACCTGGCCGCCGATCATGCCGCGGACGGTGCCCGCGGCGGCTGACAATTCGGCCACCAGGCGGACCTTGCGCTCGGGGAGCGCCTCGAGTTGGGCCAAGACCTGAAATGCCAGCGTCAGCAGCGCGTCCCCGGCCAGAATGGCAATGGCGTCGCCGAAGACCTTGTGATTGGTGAGCTTGCCGCGGCGGTAATCGTCGTTATCCAAGGCGGGCAAATCGTCGTGGATCAGCGAATACGTGTGGATCATTTCGAGCGAGCATGCCGCGGTGAGCGCGCTACAAAGCGAACCGCTGACGGTGCGCGCGGCCTCGATGCATAAGATGGGGCGAATGCGTTTCCCTCCGGCAAACAGGCTGTAGCGCATCGCGCGGTGGATGGTTTCGGGCGGCGCGGTTTCGGGAGGCACCAGCCGGTCGAGCTCGGAATCTACGAGTTGCTGGTATTCGCGCAGGTTCATGACTTCTCGGAGACGCCGGGACGAAACGGTTCGGCCTGTAGTTTGCCCTCTTTGCGGATGAGCATCTCGACCCGGGTCTCAGCCTCTTCGAGCTGCTTGCGGCAAGTCTCGCTGAGCCCCATGCCGCGCTCGAACAGTTCGAGAGCACGCTCGAGCGGCAGGTCGCCGTTTTCGAGCTGTTTCACTACGCGCTCGAGTTCATCGAGACAGGTTTCGAAGGATGCGGCGGGCTGCACCGCGGTCTTCGCGACGGGTTCGGTTTCCGCCATTGGTGTATTCTAGCAGGGCATTCGCCCTCTCTCCGTAGAGCGAGGATATTCTACGTCGGCTCACTCTTCGTCGTGCTGGGCTGAGAGCTGCGCCACGACCGAGAGGTCTTCAAGCGTTGTGACGTCCCCGGTGACGGCATTGCTGGTGACGATTTCGCGCAGCAGGCGGCGCATGATTTTGCCGCTTCGCGTCTTGGGGAGTGCGTCGGTGAAACGAATTTGTTCCGGCTTGGCAAAGCTACCGATCTCGCGCGCGACCCATTTGCGGAGGTCCTCGGCGAGCTCCTGACGATTCCAGTCCCCGTTTTTGAGAGTGACGAAACAGGCGACTGCCTGGCCGGTGATCTCGTGCGGTTTTCCGACCACAGCCGCTTCCGCGACGGCGGGGTGGCGCACCAAGGCGGATTCCACTTCCATGGTGCTTAGGCGGTGGCCGCTGACGTTCATTACGTCATCGACCCGGCCGAGAATCCAGTAGTAACCGTCTTCATCGCGGCGGGCGGCGTCGCCGGTCATGTATACGCCGGGAATGCGCTCCCAGTAGTTCTGCTTGTAGCGCTCCGGATCGCGCCAAATCGTTCGGGCCATGCTCGGCCAGGGCCGGCGGATGATGAGAAAGCCTTCGCGGTTGGCATCGACGGGTTTGCCGTTCAGATCGACAATATCCGGGACGATGCCCGGCATAGGCAGGGTCCCGGAGCCGGGCTTAGTGGGGATAGCGCCAGGCATAGGAGCGATCATCATCGACCCGGTTTCGGTTTGCCACCAGGTATCCACAATGGGGCAGCGCTCTTTGCCGATCACACGGTTGTACCACTCCCAGGCGGCGGGATTGATCGGTTCACCGACGGAGCCGAGCAACCGCAGGCTCGAAAGATCGTGCCCGTTGGGCCATTGCTCGCCTTGGCGGATGAAGGCGCGGATGGCGGTTGGGGAGGTGTAGAGCGTATTGACGCGATACTTCTCTATCAGACCCCACCAGCGGTCGGGCTTGGGAAAATCGGGCGCGCCCTCGTAGATCATGGTGGTTGCGCCGGCGGCTAGCGGGCCGTAAACGATGTAGGTGTGCCCGGTCACCCAGCCGATGTCGGCCGCGCACCAGAAGATATCCTCGTCCCGAAGGTCGAACACCCACTTAACCGTCATCTGCGACTGCAGAAGATAGCCGGCGGTGGTATGTACGATGCCTTTGGGTTTGCCGGTGGTTCCGGAAGTGTAGAGCACATATAACGGATGCTCGCTATCGAGCTGCGCAGCCGGGCAATCTTCGCTGACACCGTCTTCCAATTCATGCCACCAGTGGTCGCGGCCGGCCTGCATGTGAACAACGCCGCGAGTGCGCCGAAGGACGATCACGTCACGGATGGTGGGGCAATCGGTGAGCGCTTCGTCTACGGCGTCCTTCAGGCGGACTTCTTTGCCGCGGCGCCACGCGCCATCCGCGGTGATGAGGACTTGCGCTTCCAGATCCTGGATGCGGGTTTTTAGCGCTTCCGCCGAAAATCCGCCGAACACCACGCTGTGAATGATCCCCAGGCGGGCGCACGCCAACATGGCGACCGGCAGTTCCGGCACCATCCCCATATAGATGATGGCGCGATCGCCGGTTTGGAGGCCGCGGCCTTTAAGGACATTGGCGAAACGGGAGACCAGGAGATGAAGCTCCTGATACGAGATGAGGCGCTGGTCGCCGGGTTCCCCTTCCCAGAGAATTGCGACCTTGTCTTTCCGCGGGGTCGCGAGGTGCCGGTCCAAGCAGTTATGTGCGGCGTTGATCTTGCCGCCGGCGAACCATTTGACCAGCGGCGGCTCCCACTCGAAGACGTGAGACCAGTTTTGGAACCAGGAGAGCTCCTTTCCGGCTAGATCGCTCCAGAACTCTTCGGGGTTTTCGAAAGCTCTGTCATAGAGTTCGCGATAGCCTTCCATCCCCTGGACCCGCGCCTGCTGCACGAACGTGGGGCTGGGCGCGTAAACGGTCGCTTCTGCCATGGGAATGATGGTAT
>JAFAWA010000030.1 GCA_019242155.1 Terriglobia bacterium
TCCTGCTGCTCTTTGAGGCGCGCGTCGCGGGCACGGGTCTTTTCTTCGCGCGCGGTTTTAGCAATGCCCAGGCGGTCGAGGTCGTGCTGCACTTCGTTGGTGATGATGTTCTCACGAACGACCATCGAGTGCTCTGTGGATGCCAGCGGCACCTTTTTGTTACCGGCGAAAATCTCGTGCCGTCCGTGCTCCTCGTACCACTTGGTGAGGGTTGCGGTCATGTGCATCTTCTCGATGATGTTCCGCCAGCCGACGCCGGTGTTGTAAGCGCAGAAGGAGATCTCACCTTCCTGCGTAGCATAGGGAATGATGCACTGCTCCGTGCGGCGGAAATCATAATTGAAGAGGTCCTGGAACCACATACCGGCGATCATGAAGAAGTTCCACCGGTCCGCGCGGCGCTCCTCGATATCCGCCATGGTGCGGTCTTTGCCGACTTTTCCATAACTCTTCCCGGTCGCGCCAAACGTCTTGTCCATTTTCCGCAGCAGATCGACCAGCTTGAAATGCGTTGGCGATTTGAACGGATCGTAATTACGCATGGTGGCGAGCGCAAATCCGATGATCGAAGGCCATTTGCCGCGGGCCGCGTCATTGATCCGCGCTACGTCTTTTGCAAGCTGATCGGCATTCCAAAAAGAAGTGACGGGGGCCGCTTCTCTCGTCTCTTTATCGACCATCACCGCCATACCGGTCCCGCAGTTCGGGTGACAGCCGCAGCTTAGCTGGCCCCAGTCATATTGGGGTCCATGGACCAGGTCGCTCCAATCGGAGAATGTCGAGATGAACGAAATCGGGAACCAGTCGCGGGCCGGCTCGCCCAGTCCGGTCTGGTTTTTGACGTCGTGCGCGAGGTGCGACAGCGTATAGCGCTGCGCCATGCGGCGCTCATCGGTCACGGCCTCGTCGCGGCCGGTGAAGGAAACCGGCTGGAACGAGACAAACGGAATCTTCTTAGGATTGTCGAGTGCGAACTGGATGATGCGGCCTACCTGCTCGTTATTAATTCCGTTTACGATGGTGACCACCGGCACGATGTCAACGCCATTCCGGTAAAGATTCTCGATCGCCCGGAGCTTCACATCGAACAGATTGCCGACTGCGCGATGAGAGTTGGCTGCATTGCCGATTCCATCGAATTGGAGATAGGCATAACGCAAACCGGCTTGCGCAGCCTTAAGGCAGAATTCGGGATCCTTGGCGAACTCGATGCCGTTGGTGGCTGCTTGCACCGAAGTGTAGCCTACCTCGCGAGAGTAGCTCACTGCGTCGAGGAAGTATGGCGAGAGCGTCGGCTCGCCTCCCGAAAACTGCACCGACATCTGTCGCTTGGGCTTGATTGTGACGGCGTTATCCAGCAGCGTGCGGATGTCATCCCAACTCAACTCGTGCACAAAGCCCACCTGGTTGGCATCCATGAAGCATGGGTCGCACATCATGTTGCAGCGATTCGTAAGATCTATGGTGAGGACAGAACCGCGGCCATGGGTGATTGTGCTGGTGCCGTGCCGGTGGAGTGTAGCGTCGTTGTGAGCGCGAATATCGCGGCCGGGGAACACCTCTTCCAGATGCTTGAAATACGCAACGTCGATCGCCATCACATCTTCGAAATGTCCGTGAACGGCGCAATCCTTCACCATCAGGATTTTGCCGTCACGTTCGATGATCTGCGCCTTAATTTCACCGGGGCGCTGGTTGTACAGCACATCGAGCGGCGTTTCACCGTCCAGGATCTTCTTACGAATTTCCGGTACGCAACGCGGGCACAGCGAATCGGTCTCGCGGGGCCAGCCCAGGGGCGGCTTGGATTTCTCCCACGATTTCAATAGCGGCTTGTCCGACCAGGCCGGTGTAAAGCCGGGATTACGATTAATTTGATTTAGCTTATCGAAGACGGTCCAGGCCGCGCCGGCGGCATAAGTCAGGAGTTTCTCTGCGTATTTGATAGGTTTATGCATTACCCGAATTCTCCTGGGCGGCTCGCCGATGCATATAGGCAGCCGAGTATGAATCCTCCAGAAAAGTATATGGAAGGCGGTACCCGATCAGGTATGGCTTGCCATCAAACTGTTGAATTTATTGGTTGTACGGCGAGTGCATGGGTTGAACGGCAGTAGCCGGCGGCTGACCGCCCCGGCGCTACCCGTATGAAAGCGAATGGTTTAGCGATCTTTTCCACAAATAGGCTGGTTACAGAGCAGAGACTTCTTCCGTAAAGGGGAAGGAGTCATCCTTTGGTGTTCCCGTTGTAATAAGGCTTTAGCACATCCGTTGTAACCTCATCCAGAGGTTCCGAATGGTTAACTTTCATACCGGTACGCTTTCTCTGGTTCTCTGCGCTTTCGGGATTTCCTCTTGCATGTTTGCGCAGACCGAGCGCACCTATTTGACAGGCTCGGTCAGCGACCCCCAAGGGCAACCTGTTCCGCAAGCCAAGGTTATTGCAGTCCAGGACGCAACCGGTTTGAAACGGGAGACGGAGACTACTTCTCAGGGCAAGTACCAGCTTGCCGATCTCCCTCCGGGTATTTTCACGGTTCAGTTTTCAAAGGAAGGATTCTCCACCTATCAGGCAAACCATGTGCGCCAGATCGTTGGCCAGACCGGCACATTAGATGTCACGCTCGGTCTTGGCAGCAAAAAAGAAGACGTCACTATCAGCGAATCCTCGGTTCAATTGGACAAGGTGGATGTCACGGTCGGTGGTGAAGTAGAACAGGAGCAGGTAAACGAACTGCCCATCAATGGGCGTAACTGGTCAACCCTGACCTCTCTCGTGCCGGGCGCTATCGATAACGGCGCGGGTGATCAGCGCACCATCCGTTTCGCGGGCCACGGCCTCGACGACAACAACCTTACGCTCGATGGCGTGGACGCAACAGCCGTCTTCAACCAGATGCAGCGGGAATATGTGCGCCTCACGATCCCGCTCGAGTCGATTGCGGAGTTCGATGTCAAAAGCCAAACGTTCGGAGCCGATGTCGAAGGCGGAACCGCAGGCGGCCAAGTCGCCGTCGTATCTCCGTCGGGTACGAACGCGTTTCACGGCAACATTTTCGACTACTTCCGCAACGACGCCATCGAAGCCCGCACCCCGTTCAACGGACCATCGCCGAATCCTTTCCTTTTGAACCAGTTCGGCGGAGCCTTCGGCGGTCCTATCATCCGAAATAAACTATTCTTCTACGCGGCCTACGAAGGCTTACGCCAGCGGCTGGACGGAACCCAAATCGGTCTCGTTCCCAGCCCCAGCTTTCTCGCTCAAGCCGAACTGGCGTCGCCGGCTCTTACGCCGATTCTTCAGGCTTTTCCTACGGGTACGTCGCCCACATCCACTTCCGGCGTCTGGAACTATGTTGCCCGGGGACGGCAGATCGATAACGAAGACTCCGGCATGATCCGCCTCGATTATCACTTGTCCTCGAAGACAACTGCCTTCGTGCGCTTCAACTCTGATGAGGCTTACGAGACCACCCCTACCGGAAATCTCACCGCGCTTACGATTTACGACACGAAGTTCAATAACGGTGAAGTGGAACTGCTGCACGTCTTCACGCCCACGGTCGTAAGCGAATTCAAATTCGGAATCAACCAGGATTTCTACCATAGCGGCACTCTTTCACCGCTGCCTTATACCTTCAGCGTCTCAGGCTTCAGTTCCTTTGCGGGCGCGTCCACGTCCGACAATCCGTCGAAAGCCATTAGTGTGCTCGACGACTGGTCGTGGTCGAGGGGCAGACACACGTTAAAGTTCGGCTTCGAGATTAAGCGCGACTTCCTGAATCAGGGGTCGTCCTCCAAGGGCACGCTCAGCTACAGTTCTCTCACGAACCTCTCGAGCAACCTGGTCAATACGGCTTCGTATACGGCGCTGCTTCCGCTGGTTCGCCAGCGAAAGACTCAGTATTGGATCTACGCCGAAGACGAGTGGAAGGTCACTCAAAATTTCACCGTTAACATGGGCGTCCGCTATAACATCTTTAACGCTCTGCACGCGGTAAACAATGAAGCCGTGCCTTTCGACTTTGCTACCTGCGGCGGGTTCTGCCCCAATACGTACTCGTTCTTTAATCCACGCTACCGCGACATCGATCCGCGCGTCGGGTTGGCCTGGTCGCACGGCGATGCGGTTTTCCGCGTTGGGGCCGGCATCTATCATACCGACGGCCAATTAGACGATCAGGATCTGCCTATTTCGAACACGGTTCAAGCCTACTCATTCAACAGCGCCAACAAAACCTTTGCCGGCCTATCCTATCCATTAACGCCGTTTCTCGCCTATGCCCAAGCGGGCGGTTTGGGCGTCGTTTCTCCTCGCGATCTGGATCGTAACCGGAAAGACGACTATGTTGCCGCCTGGACTGTATCCGTCCAGCAGGAGCTGCCCTTTAATCTTGTCGGGACTGTTAGCTACCTGGGTAATAAGGGCACTAACGTCCTCACCACCACTTACACCAACCTTGCAGTGCCGCCGACAAACGTGGTGCCGTATCCTGCCTTCGGTGCAGTCTCCTGGCGCGGCGATGTAGGCAACAGCACCTTCGAAGCCTTGCAGGCCAACGTCCGGCGCTCGTTTACTAAGGGCTTTCTGGTGAGCGCCAATTACATGTGGTCGCATTCCATAAACGACGGGAGCATCGGCGGAGGCGAGTCAGACACGCCGCAGAACTCCTTCTGCCGCGCCTGCGATAAGGCGAGCAGCGACAACGACGTACGTCACACGTTCAATCTCTCGGCCATTTACGCGCTGCCCTTCAAGAATCGCCTCTGGGGTAACTGGGAACTCAGTGCCATCGGGACTGCTCAGACCGGTCTTCCCGTCAACATCACTGTGGATCGACCAAACTCCGCTGTTCCCGGACTCTTTACCATTAGCGGCGCGGAGCGGCCTGACTATGTTTCGGGCGTGCCGCTCACGCCGCCGGGAGGCAGTCATCCGAGCGACTGGATCAACCTTGCTGCATTCTCCGTCCCGTCCAATCAGACCTTCGGCAACCTTGGCCGCAATGCCTTCCGCGCTCCCGCCATTTCGCAGCTCGATTTGGGGCTCTCGAAGTTCATCAACATCAAGGAGAGGCTGAACCTCCGCTTCCGTGCCGACCTGTTCAATGTCTTCAATCGCGCGCAGTTCGGGGCGCCCAACGCCGATATCTCAGCTTCGAACTTCGGCATCATCACATCAACCGTCAGCAACTACGCCACGGGCCGTGGAACGCCGCGCGAACTCCAACTCTCCGCCAAAGTCCTG
>JAFAWA010000071.1 GCA_019242155.1 Terriglobia bacterium
ATCCAGGGGCATAAGCAGATCCCCGCACTCATCAAAGAACTGGATCTCATGAAACCAGCTAAAGCGGAAGTTGCTAAGAAGAGAAAGGCATCGTAGAGTGGGTTACGTTCGAGTCGCTACTTTCCAACGACGTTCCGGACGTTCCCCAGGATTGCTCAAAATGAACCCCAAGTTCGCCGTAAGTCTTCCGCTTATACACAATTGTCAAAACTTGTGAATGGGGCGAAACTTACCACTTTCGCTACAATCGCGCGCGTTGGCCGCGTGAGCTTCTTCGCTGCGGGGTTAAAACGTAATTCCCAACAGAAACTCGGCCTGATTCTGATTGCTGTTAAGAAGACCAGCTACCGCAAAGTGCTGCGACGTCCAGCGTTCGTAGCGCACTTCGGGTGAGATGTGCAGGAAGATAGCGTGAATGTCTACACCCCCCCCCGATCACGACACCACTGGACGTTTCGTGTTTGAGCTCCGGCGGGCTGGAGGTGCGGGTCGTGATCGTCGGCCCGGAAAAAAAAGCGCTGGAGACGGTGGCCGAGAGCCCTTGGAGACGATCCCACGTCACCCCTCCGTCAATGTATGGCCTCAACAATCTGCTAGCGGTCAACTTGTATTTCAGCAGCAGGGGCAATTCCCACATATTGCTGGTCGTGGTGGTTTGTGAGTAAAGGCCGATCAAAGAGATGGCATCCTGATACCGGAAATGACGGACAAGCGCATCGAACTCGACGGACAGATTTGCTGGTAGGCGCAGTTCTACGGTAGGACCGATGATGTACGGGTTCGTGGTTGAGGTCGCAGTTTCAATAGAAGATCCGGGGAAGAATTGCTTCGCGTTCAACAAATCCGTTAATGGCACTCCGGCTTTGATTCCAACAGTTAGAGGCTGCGAAAAAACGGAAACTGCGCTCAGTGCGAAAACGCCTATCAATTTCACCACGGTCGAGCATAACAGAGTAAATCGACGGGTTGTTGATGCGCCCCGCTTTCGGTCCGCAGTCGATTGTGCGGCACTCGGCGCGACCGGAAGCGTGTTGCACAACAAACCCTATTTTGCGGCACCGATTGCGATGCATTTGGAGAGAAGTCCGATATCAATTCGACTGATACCGAGTATCAACCCAGTGCTCTCGACTTAGGATTTGGACGCACGGTATACTTTCCATGACCTCTGCTCTGTCAACCCCATCAGAGCAATCGCCTCCGGCCATGAATTCCCCGTGAATTCAGGCCGGAGGCTCCAAAGCCTATTTGCGCTTTACCATAATTCGCGCGAAGCGATCCGCGCCCCTTCCACCAGGGACTTAAACTTCTCCCACATGACCGGCTCAGGTACGCGCTGGAGGAATTCCGTTTGAGCAAACCCGCAGTCCGTGCCGGCAATGACATTCTCCTTCCCAACGAGCCGTGCAAACCGGACGATCCGGTCTGCAACCAGCCTCGGGTGCTCTACCGTGACCGTGTGGTGCGTGATCACTCCCGGAATTAGTATCTTGCCCTCCGGGAGCCGCACTGTCTCCCATACCCGCCACTCGTGCTCATGACGGGGATTCGCCGCTTCAATCGAGTAGGCGCCGGCGCGTACTTTGAGAATCAGTCCAATAATGGCCTCGAGGGGAGCATCCGCCAGGTGAGGAACATGCCAGCTTCCAAAGCATACGTGGTACCGGATGCGGTCCTCCGGAATCCCGGTCAAAGCATGATTCAGTGCCTCTACCCGCAGTTCGGCCCACTGGCGATACTTCTCCGGACTCGATTGAATCAGGTGATCGTACATATTGGCGAGCACGGCATCATCCACTTGAACGATCAATCCCGCGTTAAAGATTGCCAGGTATTCTTCCCGCAAAGCCTCCGCCAAAGCGTAGACGTACGCTTCTTCGGTGGGATAGTACTCATTGACGCCATCGTAGGCGGTGCTGGCGGGGGCGACCGCGGTCAGAAAACCTTCGTCCTGCCCGGCGTCACCGAGTGCATGCTGAAGTATCTCGATGTTGCGGAGGATCGGAGTTCGGTCCTTGTAAGCGATCGGGCCGATGCACGCCTCCGTCGGGGCGCCGGTCAAAACACGCGGCATGTCTTTGGCGATGAAATCGCGGAAACGCTCGAGGTCGCGCCCTAACCAGACTAGGGGCCTCAGTTGATCAGGACGTATCTCGAAGCCGCTTATCCTTTCGAGCACGTACGCGGACCAGCTCGATTTCCCGAATTCGCCATCGTTCACGATGTCGATACCCGCTTCCACTTGCCTTCGGACAACATCAGCAATTAGGCGTTCGAGTACACGCTCATACTCTTGCTGAACGGCCGGGTCGTTTCTGCTCTTTGCACCGATTTCCCGAAGCTCGGTAGGCCGGACCAGGCTACCCACATGCGTGGTGAGAATTCGATCTTGACTGCGTTTCATACGTTGACCTCCCGGCGTTGTTCGAACCTGGTTCCGTGCCTGCAAGAGTCTACTACGCGATCGTCTCGTTCTCCGCGAGCGGATCGATTATGCATGCAAAACTGGTCGGCATCCATAAGCAGGATATCTGCCATTTTTCCCACATTAGGGCACGAGTTCGGATTGACTTCTCTTCTTCGCAAGCGATATAATCCTCCCACGTTTTTCAGTTTGCATGCAAACATGCGACGGGGTACGAAATGAAACCGGTTCATGCATTGAGAGCAGGCGCTGAGGTGTGGTCGGAAAGCGCTGCACCAGACGCCGGAACCACAATCGGAATTCCCCCGCGTCAAAACAGAATCGAACCGGTCGGCATTCTGAGCAGGGACGGTCATTCTGACCGGAACAGTACCAATCCCCTAAAGAAAGTTCCCGCAGTCTCTTCCCGGCGGCCCGTCGGCACGAACATCGATTTGAAGCTATTGGCCATCATTAGCGAGCTTCATCGGACGCGCAGCGTTTCTCACGCGGCCGAAAATCTTCGCCTGAGTCAATCCACGATCAGCATGAGTCTGGCGAAGCTGCGCCGCCATTTTAATGATCCTCTCTTCGTCAGGACTTCGACCGGCATGGAGCCTACTCCCCACGCCTTGGAAGTGCTTTCCCTGCTCCGGAAAGCCGAGGGTCTCATCCAGTCGGCTCTGGAGCATCACGTAGTGTTCAATCCCTCAACTTCGGATCGCGTTTTCCATATCTGCTCGACCGACATAGCGCAGCTTACGCTTCTGCCGACTCTAATGCGCAAGCTCAAACAGGCTGCGCCTTCCATACGCATCGATCTGCTGAACATATCCGAATCCATTCCCGAAAGACTGGAGTCCGGGGAGGTGGATCTGGCCATCGGCTTCATTCCGCCTATGGGCGCCGGTTTCTATCAGCAGCGCCTGTTTCGCGACCGCTTCGTTTGTGCGGTGCGGACAGGGCACCCGCGGGTCAAGGACGAACTTACTCTCGAGCGCTTCGAAAAAGAGACCCACCTTACAGTCGCGACTGCCGGTACCGGGCATAGCATCCTCGAGCGTACTTTGGACGGAAAGAGAATTCGCCGTAAGGTCGGACTCAAAGTCCCCAGCTTTCTGGGCCTTGCGCCGATCCTCACGAGTACGGATTTTCTGGCGGTCCTGCCGGAGCAACTGGGGCGCTTCTTCGCGAGTACCGGCACAATCAAGGTGCTGCCTTTGCCGTTTAACATCGCTCCGTATTTCATCCTCCAGCACTGGCACGAGCGCTACAATCACGATCCCGCGAATGTCTGGCTGCGAGGCGTTCTCGCCGAACTCTTCTTTCAGTAATCGCCGCGATTGTTGCCGGCCGTAAATTTGAGCGCGAGCGCCGGCCGGCCCACTCCCGCCTAAGCAGGCCGATGCGCGCGCAGGAACGAATGAATCTGCCGCACCGCCAGGGGAATTCGTTCCTTCGGTTCTTTCCAGGGAAACATGCTCACTTCGGCATTGGGAGCGAGCATTGCGCACTCCATCGCGACAGCGTACGGATGCGCGGGGACGTCGTCCGGCAGCACCAAAATCGGATTGTGACAGCTCCGTACAAAATCGCGTGTCACCGTGAAGACAAAGTCGGGATCGGTTTCGAACATTCTGGTCACAAATTGTTCCGTCGTGTGCAGCGAAACTTCCGGGCGTTTGGCGATCAGCGCCGGACCCCAACTCTTCCAAAATGTGCCCGGGTACTTAGGATCCCGCATCTCCGGACGCCAGCCTACGGGCTGTGCCAGTACGGCCGCGGCCACGCGATCCGGTGCCCGCTTCAAAAGACTCCAGATGAAGGGGCCGCCAATGCAAAAACCCATCACCATAAACTTGTCGATGCCCAGATGATCCATCAGGCCGAGTTGGTCGTCGGCATAGGATTCCCACGGCCGCTCAACTTCGACCGGGCCGGTCGATTGGCCGCCGGGAGCGTTGCGCAGGTCCGCCGTGATGCACCGATAGTCTCCCTTGAACTCCTCAATCGCGTTAAACGGCGCGTTGCCGGTGAAGAAGGCAATGGTCGAGTTCAATCCCCCGCCGGGGAGCAGCATCAGTGGCAAGCCCGAACCGGCCTCCTCGTAGTAGATGCGCACCGGGCCTCGCTCATAAAACTTCCCCGTTCCCTTGTGGCCCGGCTGCTGCCCAAAGACACGCGGCACCGCGGTCGTTGCGGCCACCGCCGCGCCCGCTGCCAGTATGGTGCGTCTGGTGGAACCCATAATCGGCGATCTCCTTGACTATTGATCCTAGTCTCGGCGTCACGCCGCGTCAAACCGGTGGCCGATCGCGAGCGTGGGCCAGCGGCGCCCCTATGCCGGCAACACAACCGAAGCTACTAGGCCGCAGCCTCCGCGCTGCCCTTCTACTTCGGCGCGGGCGGCACGGGCCAGTTGCCGTCGTAAGGCGGCCAGTTGGGGACGAACGCGTCCTGGTCCGGGTAGAACATCGAGGAATAGATGGCGCGCAGTTTGCCTTGGTCGATTAGGAACCACTCGCTGAATTGATTGCGGCGCATGGCTACGCCCGGTTTACGCAGGAAGACGCCCAATCCCAAAACGGTGCCGGCCTCCTCATCCACTACCGGGAACCGGCGCGCGACCACAGCGTAAATGTTGGTCATGGCGCCCTCGTTCCGGCAATCGGTCTTGCCGTTGAAGATGCCTGCCGCGTTCGGGGGCGCATTCGCCGGCGCATCGCGTTGCGTAGTGAGCACGCCGTTTTCAAGCCGTACGCAGCCGGGCTGCGCGATCATGATATGGCCGTCATGGGCGGAAAGGGAATCGAAATAGCTATTCGTGATCGCGATCAGGTCCTCGCGTGAGACGCGCTCGCCTTTAGCTACGACGCGCTCGGCGGGTTGATGCGCGGTCAGGTATTCGGCATCCCAAAACGCATTGTTGGCCTGCGCGCCGGCGCCTACACCGATGCCCGGGTCGCCCTTTCGCGCCAGATACCATTCCGCTTCCGCCACTTTGCGGTCCGCGGTCTTCAGCCGAAGCGTCACCACGGCGGTGTTTCCGGAAGTCTCCTCGAGCGTGCCGAAATAAGCTGCGTTGTGTGTGACGGGGTCAAAGTAACGCCGCTGCACCTTCCCCAGCGCTTTGGCTGTCTGCCAAATTCCCTGCCCCGGCCGGCGAAGCACTGCGTTCTCGGTCTGTCGGTATCCAGGGGTCAGCGGCACGGCCGAGGGATTGTGTTCGATTACGGCATTCAAGTATTGGTCGAGCACGCCTTTGAGGCATGCCCGGTCGCATTCGGCCGCGAACACGGCGGGGCTCCAAATGGCCGCTCCCAAGACAACAAGTACGCAACTTCGCATGAGGAGAATTTTAACTGAACCACGGACACGAAGAGACCCGCATACTCCGTTGCCCCGCGCCGAAGCCCCGCAGTCATCCCCCGTCGAAATTACTTCAGCTTGATTTCGCCCGTCTCCCCGCTGATCCGAAGCGTTGTCCCAAACGGTTTCGAGAGCTCCGCCAGCCGCTCCAGAATGTACCCCGCGCGCGCGCCTGTCGCCGGGGCGGGCAGACCGCGCGTATGCAGGAACTGGTTGCTCGCATACGCGTTGTGAATGTCAGGCTGGCCTTCCCCCGCATAGTTCAAAACGACCGGCCGGAATGAAACCGATCGCAGGGTTCCACCCTGAAACTCCACGTACACCACGGCGCTCTCCCAACTCATCGGTTCATCGATATAGCTCAACGTCGGCGGCACGTTATAGATGAAGTTGCCCAGATCGTAAAAAATGGGCTTGCCGTGATAGATCTCGACCCCGTGTAACAACGGCGCGCCGTGCATCACGACGATATCTGCGCCCGCGTCCACTTCCGCATGGGTCCATTTCTGAAGCCACTCGTTCGGCGCCAGCCGCTCCTGCATGCCCTCGGTAAAAATGGTCGCGAACGAGTGGTTCCCGAAGACGTGGTTATGTTGATACACGATAACCAGCGCCGTCTGCTTCCGTGCATCGCGAATGCTCTGGAGAATCCGCTGCGCATCTTCGGGATTGGGTGTGTTCCCGGGCGCGCCCGGCAAGTCCGTGGTGGCCTCGTTTTCTTTGTCTCCCGCCTCGACTCGCAGCTCATTCACCCCAGGCCGGCCCGCCGTAGCGCTTCCTCCCGGAGTTATTAGTCCGGATGCGCTAGCGATCAGGGCGACCGTGCGGTTCGGCATACGCAGATAGCCTGGGGCGGCCGCTTCGGTCAGATTGCTTCCGGTCCCGGCGTGCGCGATCTTGCGCCGGTCCGCCTCCCGGATCGTGTTCTGAATCCCGGTGGCCTTCAAATCGAAGGCGTGATTGCCGGAAAACGCTACCAGGTTGAAACCGAACGTCCGCAGCGCATCCAGAGCTTCCGGAGGCGCTAGAAAGCCGCGGCCTTCCTGGATGGTCTCGCCCTTTTCCGCCACTGCGCCTTCGAAATTCGTGAACACTACGTCGCCCTTTAACAGGCCCTGAATTACCGGTACGGCCTTGGGCGCGGTCTCGCGCAGATCCGACCGGATCATCGACTGTCCCGCCAGAGCGACCGTGATCGTATTTGACCCGGCGCTCTGCGCCCGGGCAATCAAGCACGCACTCGCGCACACACCGATGCGGCAAGCAACCGCCGCCCAAAACCGGCCGGTTCTCAATTTGCTCTTCAAGAGTGCGCCTCCGATCTTCACCCGCGGGTGTAATATTTGGAGAATACATCAGAACCAGATGTTAGAAGGAGCCGCGGCTATTATCAAACTGCACACTCACCGGACGCCGGGCATTCCCGCTCTTATGCTGCTGCTCGGCCTGGCTGGAACCGCCGCCGCGCAGTGGGATCCATATCCCTGGAAGCACGTCCCGCGCACTCCCGACGGCAAGGTGGACCTCGACGCTCCTGCCCAGCGTACCTCCTACGGAAAGCCTGACCTCTCCGGTCTCTGGATGCCGGCGGATGAGGTCAAACATCTTCTCAACCTTGCCGCCGATATGAAGCCGGAAGACGTCCCGCTCCAGCCTTGGGCGCGTGATCTTTACAACCAACGCATCGCTAACCAAGGAAAAGATCACCCCGGTGCTTACTGCCTCCCTTCAGGCATCCCCGAGAAGGACAGCGTTCCCGACGGCGTCAAACTCGTGCAGACCGAAGACCTGATCCTCCTGCTGCACGAATCACGCACCATCTACCGGCAGATCTTCACCGACGGCCGCCCGTTTCCCAAAAGTCCGCAGCCCACCTGGATGGGCTATTCTCTGGGCCACTGGGAAGGCGAAACTCTAGTGGTTGAAACCATCGGACAGAACGGCAAGACGTGGCTCGACATGCGCGGCCTGCCCGGCACCGAGTCTCTGCGCGTCATCGAACGGTTCCGCCGCCCCAAAATCGGGCATATGGATATCGACGTCACCATCGACGATCCGGCCGCTTACACCAAGCCTTGGAACGTCAAGCTCGCCTGGCGGCTCGAACCCGACGCGGACCTCATCGAGAGCATCTGCGAAGAGAACAACCGCGACCCCGGCCATATGGTTGGCAAGTAGCGGCGCCGCCGCCGGCGCTCAACGTATCAGATGGGTGCCGACAAGGCCGATGGTATTATGCCAAAAGCCATGGCTTGGCTGTTTCCGGTCCTTTTGGCGCTGTTTGCTCTGAGCGGGTGTGCGGCGCTGATCTACGAGATCGTTTGGTTCCAGTTGCTCGAACTGGTGATCGGCTCCTCGGCGGTATCGCTCGGAACGTTGCTCGCAACATACATGGGCGGGCTGTTTCTCGGCAGCCTGGCTTATAGCAGATTGGTTTCCCACCGGACCAGGCCGCTTCGTGCGTATGCATCTATCGAAGGCGGTATCGGCGTGTGCGGCCTCGCCGTGCTGTTCGGACTTCCATGGCTCGACAGCGTCTACTCAGCGCACGCCGGACACGGCTTTACCGGAATTTTTTGGCGGGCCCTGGTCGCAGGTTTATGTCTGCTTGCGCCGACAGTTTTGATGGGCGCCTCATTACCGGCCTTGGCGCGGCAATATGAGGGCACCAGGCAAGGCGCGGCGCGGCTAGGGTTTCTATACGGCGCGAACATCGCGGGCGCGGTGGCGGGGTGCGTGCTCGCCGGATTTTACCTGCTGCGCGTGTACGACATGTACATCGCGAGCTATATTGCCGTCGCGGTAAACTTCGCGGTAGCGCTCGGTGCTGTTGCTGTGTCCGGCGCGGCAGGGGAGGTAGGAACCCCGCCCGAGCCGGCGCCGCTCGCGGCCAATCAAAAAGCCGTCTATGCCGTAATCGCTCTTTCGGGTATGTGCGCTTTGGGCGCCGAGGTGGTTTGGACCCGGCTGCTCTCGTTAATGCTAGGCGCGACGGTATACGCGTTCTCGATTATCCTCGCGGTGTTTTTATCGGGCTTGGGGTTGGGCAGCGCCGCGGGTGCGCGCCTCGGCCGCAGGTTTACGCCGATGCGGGCACTGGGGGTGTGCCAGGTTCTGCTGCTGTTCGCGGTGACCGCCACCGCGGCCCTGGTGGGGCGCTACATGCCGAACTGGCCCATGCCTTCGGGCAACGGCGCATGGGTGATCTTCCGCGTGGATCTGCTGCGCTCCCTTGCGGCGCTACTGTTCCCGGCCATTCTCTGGGGCGCGAGTTTTCCGCTGGCCTTGGCCGCGGCATCGAGCCCGAAATCCGACCCGGGCCGGGTATCCGGATCGATCTATGCGGCCAATACCGCCGGAGCCATTCTGGGTGCGCTCGGCTTCAGCATGGTTTTAATTCCGTGGATCGGCACGCAGAACGCGCAGCGGGTTTTACTCATGCTGTGCGCCGTCGCCGCATTGATTGCGCTGCCGCGTTTACGGACCGCGCTGGGCTTAGGGATTCTGGCGGTAAAAGCCGGTCTGCTGGCATGGCGCGTCCCGGAGACGCCATGGCGCGTTTTAGCGTATGGGCGGGAGCAGTTAATCTCCTATCACGACAGCAAGCCGGTGTACGTGGGCGAAGGGCGGAACGCCTCCATAGCCGTAACCGAACTACCTGATGGAACGCGCTTTTTCCATATCAGCGGCAAAGTGGAGGCTTCCACGCTGCAGCAGGACATGCGCTTACAACGAATGCTGGGGCACCTGGCGGCCATGGTCCACCCGAATCCGCATTCGGTGCTGGTGGTGGGCTGCGGCGCCGGTGTAACGGCAGGCACTTTCGTGGTGCAACCGGAGATCGAGCGCATTCTGATCTGCGAACTCGAACCACGCGTGCCCCAAGCCAGCGTCCGCCATTTCGCAAAAGAGAACCACGGCGTGATCCGTGACCGCCGCACCGAAATCGTATTCGATGACGCGCGCCATTATGTAAGGACCACACCGGAGAAGTTCGACATCATCACTTCGGATCCGATCCACCCGTGGGTGAAAGGGGCGGCGACGCTTTATTCGAAAGAGTACTTCAAAACAGTAAAGAGTCACTTGAAACCCGGAGGCGTCGTGACCCAGTGGGTGCCGCTCTACCAGACCGACCCCGCTACCGTGCAAAGCGAGATCGCCACCTTCTTCTCCGTTTTCCCGAATGCAACCATTTGGAATAATGACCTGGGCGGCGAAGGGTATGATCTGGTGCTGCTGGGACAAAGCGGACCGGAGCGCATCGATCTCGACGACATGACGCGGCGTCTGGCACGCCCGGACTATGCGGCTGTGCGCGACTCGCTAAACGAGGTTGGGTTCAGTTCCGCGGTTTCGCTGGTTGCGACGTATGCCGGGCGCGCGCCCGATCTTTCCCAATGGCTTCGACAGGCGCAAATCAACCACGACCGCAATTTGCGGCTGCAGTATCTGGCGGGTCTCGCGATGTCACAAAACGGCGCGACCGATATCCTCTACCAGATTCTCCGGTACCGGCGTTTTCCCAATCCCGCATTCACCGGATCGCAGGATCAGATACGGGCCGTGGGGTACACGCTGCAGGCTTGGCAGTAGCGATCTGTCACGGAACGAAGCCCAGAGCAGCCAGTACAATTCCCAGTTCGCGCGTGTCGGGCGGCGCGGTGAAGGTCTGGTCCACTTGAACTTCGATATCGGCCGTGGCTCCGGCAGCGCGCACAGGCGCACTTTCAATCGTATAAGTTCCGGGAGCAGCGTAGCTTTTGGATGCTACCTGGCGGCCGTCGAGCAGTACCGTAACCTGCCGCGCGCGGGCAGCCGCCGGGATCGTGAAATTCACGGCCACCTTGGCCGCCGCTGCAGGGCTCTTTAGGATGACTCTGGCGCTGCGCCCCGTCCAACGGTATCCCCCGCCTTCGAGCGAGTAAATGCCGCTCACGATCTGCTCGGCGGCTTCCGGTGCGTTCATTGGAAGATATTCACGAGTGGGATGCCGCTCGGTTACCAGTTCTGCGTGAACGCGATCGATCACGCTGGCCGACACACCGAAGGGCCACAGGCCGCGGGAAGCGTCGGAGTATCCCGCCTCCGATTGCAAGCCGATGAGCCGCAGCGGAATCGCGGGGCGAATGTCCATGCGTGCGATTGTGGCAAGCGGCGTCGCAGGCGTAATCGGCTGCGTCAATTCACTCGTGGCCACAATGTCCCCGGTTCGTAGAGTCTGCGTTTTCTGTAGCGGAAGCGCATGGCCGGCCTCAAGGTAAAATCGAAGACCCAATTCTCCATTCACCCATACCCGATGCGCAGCCGAAGGGTCCTCGAGGTTTCGCGCAAACTGCCGATATCCATCCCAATGCTGATAGTTCACGATCGCGAGAGCCAGACCCAGCGCCAGTTGCGCGGCAAAACCCGCGGCCAGCCACCTGGTTCGCAAGCGCGATGCGAGCAGAACCAGCGGCGCCGCAATGGGCAGCAGGTAGCGCGCCGACCCCGCAAAGAATACCGCGACCGCCCCAGCGAAAAAGATCGCAATCCATGCCGACACGAACGCAATCTGCGGGTCCCGGCGTTTGCGCCAGGCATGCACGAGCGCTGGCGGTAAAAGCAACGGAAACAGAATCCAGCAGAAGTGGATTGCGAGCGCGATAGCGTTGCGCAATTTAATTGTGAACGTTTGCAGCCCGTAGCTGTTGAAATAGCCGGTCAACACGGCCGCCGGTAATGCGCCGGTAGAAAGCCGCTCAAACACCTGCCACGCGAAAACGACCGCTATCGGCGTAAGAACGGCCGCCCACCGCAAACGGTCCCGCCGATGGTACAGCCAAACATATACGGCCAGGATGGGCGTAAGAAATACCGCCTGATATGCGGCAAGAGCAGCAAGAGCCATGGCCGCGGCCGCGAGCCATAAGCGCCCCGCGCAGAACAGTGCGATAGCGGCCATCCAGAAAGCCAGGAAGGGCAGATCGGATTCAAACGAGTTGCCGTTCACTACAAACGTGGGTACGGCAACAAAGAGCAGCGAGGCCCATATCGGCTCGGGCGAGAAGCGCTTCGCCAGTGACCACATGGCCAGCACAGCGATCAACGAAAAGCCGATGTACGCCGCATGGAACGGGATTTCGCGCACATCCCCGAAAATGCCCAGCAGAGCCGCGAGTGTCCAGGCGTCGAGCGGCGGGTGTGGATGCCCGCGCAGATCTACCGGCACGCCTTGGAATACGTAGAGTGTGTGGGTCGGGTGAAGCGGCTCGATGAGCGCGTGCTCGGCTTCTGTAATGTAGGTGTCGTCGTCGCCCTGAACTGCTTGGTTCAGGAACGGCAGGCGAATTAGTAATACAACTCCGATGAGTAACAGCAGGCCCCAGCGCGGCGGACGCCGAGCTCCTATACCGGCTTCCATCGCAGTACAGGTTTGCGGGCCGCGGCCACTTCATCTACCCGGCTGGTGCGCGTTTCATGGGGGGCTCCCTTGACTATCTCGGGATCGTTCTCGACCTCTTCGGCGATCTGGGTCATCGCTTCCACATAGCGATCGAGTTCGTGCTTGGTCTCCGTCTCGGTCGGCTCAATCATCAGGGCGCCGCGCACGATCAGCGGAAAGCTCACGGTGTATGGGTGAAAGCCGTAATCGATGAGGCGCTTGGCGATTTCACCCGTCCGTACGCCGTGCCTGGCCTGGCGATCATCGCTGAAAACCACTTCGTGCATAGTGGGCGATTGGTACGGGAGCTCGTAAACTCCTTCCAGCTTCTTACGCAGATAGTTAGCGTTGAGCACTGCGTCCAGAGTGACTTTCCGCAGTCCCGGGCCCCCATGCGCCAGGATATAAGCCAGCGCGCGGACGAGGACACCGAAGCTGCCGTAGAACGCGCGCACGCGCCCGATCGAGTGTCTGCGCTCATAATCCCAGGCCCACTTCTTGCCGACGCTACGCAGCCGCGGTATCGGCAGGAACGGCTCGAGCGACTGCTTCACAGCTACAGGACCCGCGCCTGGACCGCCGCCGCCGTGCGGCGTGGAGAAGGTTTTGTGCAGGTTGAGATGGAGCGCATCCACACCGAAATCGCCGGGCCGGGCAATGCCCATCAGCGCGTTCATATTCGCGCCGTCCATATAGAGCAGCGCCCCGCGCGCGTGCAGCACCTCGGCGGCATGCACGATGTTCTCTTCGAAAATACCGAGCGTGTTCGGGTTGGTGACCATGAGCGCGGCGACATCTTCGGTGACGCTCTGCTCCAAGGCGGCGATGTCCAGCATGCCGGCATCATTCGACTTGATGTTCTGGACCGCATAACCCGCAATCGCCGCCGAAGCCGGATTGGTGCCGTGCGCTGAATCGGGAATCAGAACCTTCCGGCGCGGGTTGCCGCGGGACGCGAGAAGCGCCCGGATCATCAGCAGCGCGGTCAGTTCGCCCTGCGCGCCGGCCGCGGGCTGGAGCGTTACCGCATCCATACCTGTAATTTCGGCTAGCGAAGCCTGCAGGCGCGCCATAATCTCCATCGAGCCTTGCGCCAGCGCCTCAGGACGGTAGGGATGCGTGAGCGCGAGCCCATCCAGACGAGCTACCAGCTCATTGATCCGCGGGTTGTATTTCATCGTGCACGAGCCCAGCGGATACATCCCGTACTCGATAGCGTAGTTCCAGGTGGAAAGCCGCGTGTAATGACGAATCGCTTCCACTTCGCTCACTTCGGGAAAATCTTCAATTTCCGAGCGTGTGTTTTCGGGGCCGAGCGCAGCCAGAGGATCTGCCGCCGGCACATCAAGCTCGGGAAGCTGGTAGGCAACTTTGCCCGGAGAGCTGCGTTCGAAGATGAGCGGCTCGTTGAAAGAGATGTTGGGCCTTACACGCGACCTCATGCCAGCACCTCCGCGAGTGTGTCCATATCGGCGCGGCGCGAGGTCTCGGTAGCGCACAGCAGCACGGAATCGGCTAACTCCGGGTAAAAACGGCCCAAGGGAAGACCGCCGATGATCTTCTTACGCAATAGCCTCCGGTTCACTCGTTCCGGTGATTTGCCCTCCAACTGAATCGCAAATTCATTGAAGAATTTGCCGCAAAACCGCGGCCGCAGTTTGCCGGCCAGATAGTGAGATTTCGCCAGGTTCTGTTCGGCGAGTTCCCGCAGACCATGCTTTCCGTAAACCGTCATGAACACGCCCGCCATAAGCGCGAGCAGCGCCTGATTGGTGCAGATATTGGAGGTCGCCTTTTCGCGCCGGATATGCTGCTCGCGCGTCGCGAGCGTCAAACAGAAAGCGCGATTTCCATTAGAGTCGACCGCCTGTCCTACCAGCCGGCCCGGCATCTGGCGGATGTATTTCTCGTGCGTGGCGATGACCCCCGCATAAGGGCCGCCGTAACTTGGCGGGATTGCGAACGATTGCAGTTCGCCGGCGACAATGTCGGCCTCCACCGAAGGCCGCAGGATGCCGAGCGAAACCGCTTCGGTGAACACTAATATGAGCAGAGCACCGCGCTCGTGGGCCAGTTCGGCCGCTTCACGCACGCGCTCCACGATGCCGAAAAAGTTCGGCGATTGCACGATCACTGCGCCGGTCAAGCCATCCAGCTTGCGATCGAGGTCTTCCAGATCGAGCGTTCCCATCTCCGCGGCGTAACCGAACTCTTCGACGGGCATTCCCTGGTTCACCGAGTAGGTGCGCAAGACCTGCCGGTATTCCGGATGCACCGCCCGCGACACCAGTACCCGGCCCTTGCCCGTAATGCGCACCGCCATCATTGCAGCCTCTGCCATCGCGGTTGAGCCGTCGTACATAGAGGCGTTGGCGACATCCATGCCGGTGAGCTGGCACATCATAGTCTGGAACTCGAAGATCGTGGTCAGGGTCCCCTGCGAAATCTCCGCCTGGTACGGCGTGTATGAAGTGAGAAACTCTCCCCGCGAGACCACCGTGTCCACAAGCACTGGCCGGAAGTGCATGTATGCTCCGGCTCCCAGAAAACTGGCGAATCCGGTGCTATTTTGAGATGCACGATCCTGGAAATAGCGAACGATTTCGTATTCGGAAAGCCCTGGCGGCAACTCCAGGGGGCGATGCAGCCGGGCAGCGTCCGGCAAATGCGCGAACAGATCCTCTACGGATGCCGCTCCAATGACGTCGAGCATTTCGCGACGCTCGGAGTCGGACTTCGGAAGATATCGCAAACTACTTTTCGGCTCCTATATAAGTTTGATACTCCGCGGCCGACATCAGCTTTTCCGCCTCGGCCGGCGCTCGCAGCCGTATCTTCACCAGCCACGCTTCACCGTGCGGGTCTTCATTGAGCTTCTCCGGCGCGTCCGCAAGCAGTGGATTGATTTCGATAACTTCTCCGCTCAACGGGGCGTAAATGTCGGAAACCGCTTTTACGGATTCTACGGTGCCCAGAGACTTTCCTTGCTCCACCGCAACACCCTGTTTCGGCAGGTCGACATAAACGATATCCCCGAGCTCCTGCTGCGCGTGGTCTGTGATACCGATGACCGCGGTGTCTCCATCCAGGCGTACCCACTCATGTTCCTTGGTGTAGCGGAGGTTGTCAGGATACATTTTTATCTCGCTCGTTGGTAGAAGGGTGTCGGCACCACAACCGCGCCCGCCGGGCGGCTGCGAATCATAATCTGAATGATGCGGCCTATCTGCGCACCGTCTGAGGGCAGATAGCAAAGCCCGATATTTTTGTTCAATGCCGGAGAGGGAGAGCCGCTGGTGACCCATCCCGCGGGAGAGCCATCGAGATGGACCTCATAGCCGTCGCGCGCAATGCCGCGATCCTGCATCTCAAAGCCCGCAAGGCGGCGGGTTACGCCCTTCTCCTTACGGCGCAGCAGCGCATCACGGCCGACGAACTCGCCCTTATCCACTTTGACGATCCATTCCAGGCCCGCTTCGAGGGGCGTGATGGAAGCGTCGATTTCGTGTCCATAGAGCGCCAGCTTCGCCTCGAGCCGAAGCGTGTTGCGCGCGCCTAAGCCGCAGGGTCTGATGCCGAATTCGCTTCCGGCCCGCAAGAGCTCGTTCCAAACCCGCTCCGCGTCACCGGGTGGAATGTAGATTTCGAAGCCATCCTCACCGGTGTACCCCGTACGCGCAATGCGCGCGGAAGCACCCGCAACGTGGTTGTCACAAAACCAGTAACTACGGATGGTGGATAGATCGACCTGCGTCAGTTTCTGAAGTGTCGCCAGAGCCTTGGGCCCTTGTACGGCTAATTGCGCGAAACGATCGCTCGCGAAGGTGACCTCCGCATCGAAGCGGTTATGGGCGCGAATGTGCTCGTAATCTTTTTCCTGGTTGCCGGCGTTGACGCAGACAAAGTAGTGGTCTTCCCTGACTTTGTGAACCAGAATGTCGTCTACGAAACCGCCGTGCTCATAAAGCAGGCCGGAGTATTGCGCCTGACCGGCATGGAGTTTGCGCGCGTGGTTGGTGGTAACGAAATCTACTAACGCGCCGGCTTCCGGGCCCGAGACTTCAATCTCGCCCATGTGGCTGACGTCGAACAGCCCGGCTGCGGTGCGCACCGCGCGGTGTTCTTCGAGAATGCCCGAGTACTGAATAGGCATTTCCCAGCCGCTGAAATTGACCAGCTTCGCGCCCAGGGCGCGGTGCACCGGATGGAGCGGCGTCGCGCGAAGCGCGGCTACTGGAACCATGAAAAATCAGGCTAACATACGGCAGGTTGCGGAGCCGCTGTGAGTGGTTGATCGCGTGCGGCCATTAAAGTTCGGAGCACGCCGGACAGACCCGGCCTACCACGCCGCTCAGCCCATGCGCAGGCTGCGGGAAGGGCTGGGCGGCAGCGGTAGAGGGTAGCCGATCAGGCAAACCTGGTCGAGAGCGAAGAGGACCACGTTGTAACCTAGCGCAGCGGCCATGCGCCGCGAAGCATCCCAAGGAGCGCGAACGTCCGACATGCCTACCAGGTGCGCGCAAGCTGTGGGCGCGAATCCGAGCGATGCCGGAAGCGCGATCGAAGCCTGGATTTTATTGAGATCGCGCTCGAACAGATACGTGAAATTCTCGGTTTTGAAGAAGTCCAAATTAGCCGGCGTCCAAGCCGATGGCAGATTCATGACGCGCATCAGTTTGGAGTCGTTCGTGTCTGGCGGATAGAGCACCTCAAACTTAGCGGAAGCGACCGACGCCTTCACGAAGCTAGTGATCGCCGATGTGAAAGCTCCTATGAGGCCGGGCAGGAACGCGCGCTCATTGGCGTACGCGCTGGGGTCGTCCGACGGGTCCTGAAACACATGCATCGGCGCGGAGTATTGCGATTGAAACTGCGTCGTCGTGTAGGCGTCGTAAAACGGCATCCCATTGTTTGCCGTCGGACTCCAATTGGTGGGTGGATTTACCGGCGGGCAGAAATACCACCACTGCACTTCACCAAATTGCAAAGACGGAGGAAGGCCGCCATTCGCCATAAGCTGCGCCATATCCAGGTGGACCTGCTGCCAATACGCCAGGCTGACGGAGGAAAAATTGGTTTGAACCGCCGGCGTAGATACCCAACACGCGCTGCCGTTCGGATAGCGCTGGGCAATGCCCGTGGCCGCGGAGTCGTCCGCATTTCCCAGTTCGGTCGAGAATGCCGTCGTGACCGGGATTCCGTAGCCGGCCATCGCCTTAAAGAAAGCCAGGTTCCAATCGCGGAAGGCGCGATTCATTCGCGGCATGGCCGCGAGATCGGTTCTCCAAACCACGCCGGCAGGCCCTTCCGCGGCCTGATCGACGCCCCCGGCGAGCGCGGGTCCGGTGGCGGTCGCGGTAAAAGCAGTGTCACCGCTGGTATTAGCCGCGACCGCTAAGCCGTTACCGGCAGATCCCATCGTCCTTGCCGTGATCTGCAGAACGGCGCCGTTTGCCTCCGCCCAAACCGCCGTCGAACCGGCATTGATGAGCAGTGCAAAGCAGGTAGCGATCGATTCCGCCGTGTCACCGATCAGGTTCAGATGGGTAAGCGTGGTCGCCTGGGAGCCGGTTCCGAATACCAGGTATGTGTAGTGCGACCAGACGGGGTTGCCGGAAAACGTCACTGTGAGCGCTGCGTAAGACTGGCCGGGCTGCGACAGCTCGTAAAACCACAAGGCGCCCGCATAGTGATTGGCGCGTCCTTGAAAGCCCAGTGAGTTGATCAACCAGGCCGTGCGCTCCGGTGCGAGCGCCTGCGCGTGCAGCGTGTCCCAGTCCGTAGCCAGCGTAAGCTGCGGGTTGGCCGGGAACGACGGCAGAGTCTCCGTAGTCAGCGCGATCTCGAAGAAGTCGAAATAGAAATACTCGCCCGCTTTTCCAGCATGCTTCACCGAAACAGTATGGTTACCCGGCGCGAAGCTGCCTATATTGATGCGCAGCAGCACATCATCGCTGATGCCTAAAAAACTGGTTTGTGCGGCCCCGCCATCCACCACGGCAGACACTGTGGTGCAATTGGGAGCGCCCCGCGTGCCGAGATAGAGCGTATGAGGGAATGTCGCGGTATACGTGCAGGAGACCTGCGCTTCCGGTGCCGTTACAGAGTGAATCGATCCGCCCGAAAAATTTCCTGTGGTTTCCGTCCAGCCTGAAGTTCCCTGCGGCAGCGGCGTCGGTTGGGTATACGTAAGCGACGTGTCATCGTCTTCTACGCGAAAACTACCTGGTCCGGCAACCTGATATGCCAGGCGTGTCCCGGTGACCGTCCAATTCGTGACCACCACCGAAAACTCGCTGCGCACGAAGTTACTCTGCTGAATATCGGCTGCCCACGTCCACCGTATCTTGCGAACATTTGTTAGAGCCGAGGCGGGGATCTGTGCTCCGGTGTTGTCTTGCAGATTGCCAAAATTCAGGCTTATGCGCCATTGGGACGGCGACATGCCCCCGCTGAA
>JAFAWA010000156.1 GCA_019242155.1 Terriglobia bacterium
GAGCCAGTCCATCGCATCGGCCTAGGATACCCGCCGGGACGCGACTCCCGCGGGCATGCTCAAATTAACATGTACGTCCCAAGCTCAGGGAGGAAACCGGACATTTCTACTTCGCAACCAAGAGGACATTTCTATTTCGCGCCGACAAAAGGCGACTGCGTAGGAGCGATCCACCGCCGGACGTGATAGATTGTAATCCCACGAAAGGATAAGCTCTCTATGCATTTTGCCAAGGCCTATTTTCCTATGTTGTCAACCATTGGAGCGATCGGGCTGTTCGCAATTGGAGCTCGAGCGCAGCAGCCTGCGGCCGCGCCGTTCATGACCCATCAACTGAAGCCCAACGTCTACTGGATTGAGGGTGGGGGTGGAAACAGCGGCGTCATCATCGGCGATAAGGGTGTGATCGTTGTGGACGCCAAGACGACGGCGCAGGGAGGCAAAGAATTGCTCGATGACATTGCCAAAATCACGCCCAAGCCGGTCACCACGGTGATCCTGACGCACAGCGATGGCGATCACGTCAACGGCTTAGCTTCCTTCCCGGAAGGTGTCACCGTGATTGCTCACGAAAATAACAAAAAAGAGCAGGAGGCGGCCCTGGCTGCCGGAGGACGCGGCGCGCCGCCGGCCGGCCATCTTCCGAGTCGGGTAGTGGCCAAGAATAAGGAGAACCTGAAGCTGGACGGCGTCAAGGTGGAACTACTCCATTGGGCGCCGGCGCACACCAGCGGCGACCTGGTGGTTTATTTTCCCGACGAGAAGATTCTGTTCACAGGAGACATCATCGCCACTCAGCTCCCCGACCCGCTGATTCATCTAGAGAAGAACGGTTCTTCGGAAGGTTGGATCACCACGGTCAAGGGAATTGTGGCGTTGAACGCCGATCAGTTTGTGCCTGGGCACGGCGACGTGCAGACCAAAGCCGCGATTCAAAAACGGCTGGCCGACACGGAGGCCAAACGGGCGAAGATCAAGGACCTGGTTGCGCAGGGCAAGTCTCTGGAGGACATCAAAACAGCCGTGGGGGATCCACCTCCGGCGCAAGGCCGAGGCGGCCGAGGGCCGAATTTCGCCAGCTTCACTGAGGTAGTTTACAAGGAGCTTACCGCGAAGAAGGGCGCGTGATTGCCGGGCTTTTTGGAAGGGCTGCGGCGCGGGGAAATTGCGCGCAGACGGGAACGTTTGTCGTGTGGAACTGATGTCTGAGTAGGTAGCTCAGCTAGGAATGGTAGGATAAAGGAACGGTGAGGTGCGAGAGTGGTTGAATCGGGCGGTCTCGAAAACCGTTGAACCTTTACGGGTTCCGTGGGTTCGAATCCCACCCTCACCGCCAGGATAGGTTCAACAAATCTATATCAGATCTTCCCTTCCAGCGTGCAAGCCGCTTTCACGAGGCTGGTGTTGTATGCCCCTCATGGTTCCTCAGCCCGCAAACCTCATAACCATTCTTGCCACCAAATGGTATGGTAAATGGTACTAGTTAGACTGGGGGCTGACATGGAACTCAAAATGGACAAGGCAGGACGGATCGTGTTGCCAAAACCGCTGCGGGACCGAATGGGTTTCCGGCCGGAGACCGGGCTGGAGGCCATAGAGCGTCCCGAAGGCATTCTTCTCAAGAAAACCGAGCAGATACCCTCGATGGTGAAGGTGGACACCTTGTGGGTACATGTGGGCGTTCCCGAAAAGGGCGTAGATTGGGATGCTGTGGTCGAGAGCGGGCGCGAGGAACGGATCAATACCGTCGTGAGGGCGTGAATGTTTTCTTCGACACCAACGTCCTTATCGCGGCCTCCGAGCAGAGCCACCCGCACCATTTTCAGGCCCGCACAGCGATGCAGCGCGTCGTCGCGGGTCAGGATAAAGGATTTATCGGTGCGCATTCGATCGCGGAAATGTATGCGGTGCTTACACGTCTTCCCGTTCAGCCTCGCATTCATGCCATGGAAGCGGCCCGGATTGTCACGGAGAATATCCTCCCCAACTTTGAGGTCGTGCCGGTCGGAAAGGAAGATTATCTGAAAGCATTGACAGCAGCGGCGGAGGGCGGCTGGATAGGCGGCAAGACCTACGATGCCCTGCTGCTACGGTGCGCGGCCATATGCGGCGTAGAGCGCATCTACACATTCAATCTCGCAGATTTCAGAAAGCTTGCATTACGCGAGCTGCAGGACAGGATTTGTTCGCCCTAATAGAATACGCCACTGGACATTCTCTGCAAGGGCAGAATTTACCGCCTCGCTTGGCCGGCTGAGGCCCTGGACGCTCACAGCACTACAGGGCTCTACGATTTCCTTCTGCGTTCCTCGTCCAGCCATGGAAACGCAGATCGGAGCGACGGCCCACGCCGGCCTTAGTACCCGCATCTCAGAAATAGAATTTCGCCGCGATCTGCAGGATGCGGTTAGAGTTGGTGCGGGTGGCATTCAAAGCGCCGAAACCAAATCGCCCGCCGGTCCCGCCCAGTTGCGTTGGCAGGTTGATGATCTGTCCTGCCGCATTGAACGTGATCGTCGAATTGAACGATGAAAATTGCGGGTGATTGAGCGCATTGAAGGCCTCCAAGCGCAACTGCGCGTATACCCGCTCCGTAAAGGGAATGCGCTTATACAATGCCATATCCCACTGATTCGTCCCGGGACCGCGGAGCACGTTAATACCGGAGTCGTCCCCGACACTGCCGATGTTCGCAGGCGCGAAACAGGAGGTATTAATGAACTCGTCGATGTTGCGAGTGCCCATCGCAAGATTCGGGTTGCACGTCAGCCTGACGCGCGGAGCGACATCTTCACTGCCCGTAATCTCGCGATTCAAAGTGGCGGAGGCCACATTCCCGGACGTCCCGCTACTCGCGTAAGTCGCATTCACGGGTGTTCCGGCCGCCATATTGATCAGCCCGCCTATTTGCCAGCCGTTTAGAACCTTCCTGCCGACCACATTGTCCATGAAACCGGCGCGAGCCACGTTGGGCAAACTGTAAATGTAGTTAATCACCAGGGTCTGCCGCTGATCGAATCCGAGCGGGCCATAATTGAAGGCCCGGGTATTGAGAATCGATCCGACTCCCGGAGTGCCCAATGACGGACCGGGAATGCCCAGCGCTTTGGCCCACGAATAGGAAACGCCGAGTGTCAGGCCGGCGCCCACGCGATGATTGAGGGCGACCTGTAGGGCGTTATAGTTCGAGGAACTTCCAAACGTGTAATAAGATCCCGAGGTGTACCCGGCGTAAGGGCGGTAGAGTTGCGTCGGGAGTGTTGTGTTCCCGTTATACTGCGGAGCTCCCAATGTTGGATCTTGATTCTGCGGCAGCCACGCGCTGCCGAACGGCACGTCATTGAAGGGATCCTGCTCCGGTAGATGGCGTGACTGCGAGCCCACATAGGAGACATCCAGCAGCGTTTCAAACGGCAATTGGCGCTGAATCCCTGCGCTGTAGTTATAGACGGTAGGCACATGGCCATCCGGGGAAAGTCCGGTAATAGTGGCGGGCACGTTGACGGTCGCGGCAGTGGGAATGGTCGCCAGGTTTCCGTACAGGATCTGGCTTTGCACCAGCGTCGGTGGATTCGTGACGTAGTTGCTGGTGGTCCCGATCTCAAATGTGGTCACGCGGTCATAGAAGACTCCGCCGCCAACACGGAAGACCATTTTGCCCCAGTTGTACGCAAGCCCGAAGCGCGGGCCCCATTGTATACCGCGGTCCTTCAGCAGGCCGAGCGGCATGCCGTTCTGACCTTCCTGGATGATGCCGTTGTAAAGAGTTCCGGAGTTCGGAACGATGTCCCCAATCAGGGCGACGTTACCAGTGGCGCCCGTAATTGGATTTAAGGCAGCCCGTTGACCGGCGACGAGGGTAGGCACGTAATAACTAACAGCCTGCGACGGATTGTACGCCGAAGGAAGGAAATCGGACATGTCCCGCTTGTCGTCCACGAAAGGCAGGACTATGCTCATCCGCAACCCATAGTTAATGGTCAGATGCGTACTGACCTTCCAGGTATCCTGCGCGTACCATTCGATGTTCTGGTAGCGGTAGTCGGGCGCCAAGTAAGTATTCGGCTGGACATACTTGTTGAAGTTGCCCAAAAGAGCATTGGCAAAGGGCCAGTTCGTGTCGCCCGGATTTTGCGAGTTAGTATCGAAGTAGATGGTCGAGTTGATCGGTTTGAAAGGACTCTCGGTTTTTACCGCGTACTCGTAAAAGAGGCCCGCCTTCAGAGTGTGGGCGCCGGAAACTTTGGTGAGGTTGTCCGTGACGTCCCAGATGGGATTGCGATTCGCGTAGGGAAGACCCGAAAAGGTCGTGAACTGAGAGCCGGAAGGGCTGGGAATCCCGGCGAATGAGAAGTTCGGAATCAGGTGACTCGGATCCGCATTGGGATAGAGCAAGGGAATGGTGATTCCGGAGTTCGCGCGGTAATAGGGACTGTTCGCCGGTGGCGCGTCGCCGGGAATTCCGTTCACCGCATATCCGAAAAGCAGATCGTTGGTCAGCGTGGGACTAAGGATCGTAGCCACATCAAAGTTGAGCGCCCAACCGTAAGTCGGCGCGTACAGAGGGGAGAGCCCAAGAAGGTTGCCGGAATCGGCGCGGCCGTAAGGATTGTTCTGAGTCGATTTGCTGATGATG
>JAFAWA010000158.1 GCA_019242155.1 Terriglobia bacterium
ACTAGCTGCGTCGACACTCAGCGTGTAGGAACCCACGTCGACTGCCGAAAAAAGGAAGTCGCCGTTGTTATCGGTCTTGATCGACCGCATAACGCCGGTCCCGGTATTGCTCAGGACCACATTTGCCCCCGCCAGCACCGACCCGGATGGGTCTTTCACCGTGCCCAGAATCGTACCTGTGATGTTCTGGGCCTGCACCGCCAGGGGAAGACCCATTGCCAACAGCATGGTCCAACAAAGAGCTTTGAAACTGGCGCCCGTGTACGCTCGTAAGTACGATCTAAGTGAATGCATCATCAATGCCTCCCCATACATTGATACTCAAGCAATTCCCCTGCAACAACGCTCACACGCAGCGGCTGCGCTTTCCGGCAAAATCCGCTTGGCAGCAGCCGTGTTCTTAAAAAGGGACTATACCGGCGAAGACTACCCCTGTCAAAATTCCAATCATGCTTGTCATATACGTATTTCCCGGGATCAGGCTGCCTAACATCGACCTACTAATCGCACGATGGTGGTTCCATAGGACATGAATCCCAGGGTCCGCTATGGGACTGCGGCTCTCCGTACCCTGGTGCCCCATGACGGGAATGGAAGCCGACGTGAACAGGTACGCAGCGAGAGTAGTGCTTACTTGGGACAATGTTTTTGTCAAGCGAAAGATTGCCTGGTAGCTTTTAGATTGAACAGCATGAAGTAAAAAGTCAACTGCCAAACGGCCTACTCAGACATCTGTCTTTTGGCGCTGCCGATTATCGGAGAAGTAAAGGCGATTAGGTGTATACTGAGCACTCCGAAGTGCGATTAATGGGAGGTCTTGCTAATTCACTATGCGCCGCAGAGACTTTGTAGGTGCTTCCGCTGCCTTCGTTTCCAATTCGATCGGCCCGCTTGCATCGGCCCAGTCAAACGTGCAACGGAAGGGACGTCTCAAACAGACCGTTATGACTACGGTCTTTGATCCGAAGATGCCTTTCGACGAAATGTGCCGTCACGCGGCGGAGCTTGGCCTAAAGGGTATGGACACGGTTCCGGTTGAATCCTGGCCGACGCTAAAGAAATACGGCCTTATTCCGACCATGGGACCGACGGGAGGGGTTACATTCAAAGACGGCATAATCCGAAAGGAGCTCCACGACAGTCTTGAGAAATCGATGAGCGCCACGCTGGACATCTGCGCCGCCAACGAATGTCCGAACATGATTGCGGTGGGGGGCCAGCGCCGCGGAATGTCCTATGAGGAAGGCGCCGACAATGCGGTCGCCATGCTGAATCGCGTGAAGCATCATGCCGAAGATAAAGGCGTCACCATCTGTCTCGAAAATATGAATAGCAAGTACAAGGATCCGGCGTTCGGCCGCGAAGACCAGATATGCGACCACGTGGCCTGGGGCTTCGAAGTCTGCAAGCGCGTGAACTCGCCGCGGGTGAAGTTGCTGTTTTCGATCTATCATGCCCAGATCATGGACGGAGACATCTGCGCCAACATCCGTGACAACTTCGCCTGGATCGCCCACTTCGACACGGGTGGCGTTCCGGGACGGAATCAAATCGACGACACTCAGGAGATCAATTATCGCTTCGTCGCAAAGACCATAGCCGACCTCGGATATACAGGCTATATCTGCCACGAGTACCGGCCAAGCCCGGGATCGGACCCGATCCGGACGTTGGCTAAGGTCCTCGAGATTATGGACGTGTAACGGCCGGCTAGCGGCCGTCGAGAGCAAACAGCCAAACCGCTCCGCCTTCGGGCACTTCCGGAAATTCACCGGGGAAAGCGCGGTTCAGGCCGCCCTGCATTCCACGTGCGTCGCCGCCGTACCCCGAGTAAACAGCAAGATACTGCTTGCCGTCGAGCATGAAGGTGGTCGGTGGCGCAATAATGGCCGAGTTGGTCGGATGTTCCCACAAGACCTTGCCGGTAGCGGCGTCGAAGGCGTGCACCAGGCGATCGGTGGTTCCACCGCTGAAAACCAGACCACCAGCTGTTGCCAGCATGCCGCCCCAATTGGAAGACTTGGCATAGGTGTGGGTCCAGACTCGTTCGCCTGTGTCGATATTCCAGGCCTGGACTTCGCCGATATGGTCGGCTCCGGGGGCGACGAGAAACTGCCAGCGGGCACCCTCGAACTGCTTCCCCGGAACGTAAGTGACGTCCGGGAGTCCCTCACCTGTCGCGCAGATATTGTTATTGGCTGGGACATAAATCATGCGAGTTTGCGGGCTGAAGGAGATGGGAACCCAGTTTTTCCCTCCCCACCAGCCAGGGCAAAAGTAGGCCATCTTTCCGGTCATGGGCTTGTGGGCGGGGTCCACATCGGCTCGCCCGGTTATCGGATCAATGCTTCTGAACACGTTCTGCTTTACGAAGGGCTTGGCTTCCTTGAAGCGGATGCCGCCCTCACTGGTTCGCTCGAGGTACCAAAGATAGCCGTCGCGGGCCACGTCGATCAGCCCTTTGACCGTACCCCCGTTTCGACGATAGTCCACCAGAATCGGCGGCGAGACCTCGTCCCAATCCCAAGAGTCGTTCGAATTGTACTGGAAATAGCCTTTGATCTTACCTGTGCCGACGTCAATGACTAAAGTCGAACAACTGTAGAGGTCGTCTCCGGAACGCTGATCGCCTATGTAAGGGCCGGGATTTCCAGTTCCCCAATAGGCCAGGTTGGTCTCGGGGTCGTAATTGCCGGCCACCCACACAGGAGTGCCGCCGTGCTTCCACTGGTCCCCTTTTGGCCAAGTCTCGCTACCCGGTTCGCCGGGCGCCGGAATCGTAAAGGTTCGCCAGATCTCCTTGCCGGTCTCAGCCGAAAACGCCGCGATGAAGCCGCGGATCCCGTTCTCTCCGCCCGAAGCTCCAAGCAAGATTTTGCCGTCGGCGACCATCGGCGAGAGCGTCGTATAGTAGCCAGACTTATTATCGGCAATTGTGGATCTCCAGACTTCTTTGCCGGTTCTTGCGTCAAGCGCGACGAGCACGGCTTCCGCCAGGGCGAAATAGACCTTATCCCCGTAGAGCGCCACGCCGCGATTGGTATCGTTGGGAATCACGCTGCCGCTCGGCCGGGATTGTTTATAGCGCCAAAGGAGATTGCCGGTTTTTACGTCGATGGCGATTACCTGATTTGCCGGCGAGGTAACAAACAGCACGCCATTATTAACCAACGGCGCCGATTCGTGGGGTCTTAGGTCGTTGCTGGAGAATATCCAGACGGGTCGAAGGCGCGCGACATTGGCGGTGGTGATCTGGCTAAGCGGACTATAGCCCCAACCATCGTACGTGCGCCGGTTCATAAGCCAGTTCTCTGGCTCGGGATTCTTGAGACGTTCCGTAGTGACTGGCTTATAGTTCTGAAGTACTGCCGGAACTGGGGCCTGTGGTTTGGCTGAAATAGCTATAAGTAAGTGAATAAAGAGAATGAATATCGGAACGCGAAGCTGACGAGACGGCATTTGGTTTAACAGCACTCCTTCCTGGTTAGCACGCAGATTGGGGTCATCCTAGCACAAAGCACAAATTAGCCACACGCAAATCTCAGAAATCGGGCGAAGGCGATTTTATTGCACCACCCGCTCTACGGATCGCTTCTGCGTTTGAAGCAGCCACGACTGGCAGGCCGCCTCCTCAGTTTGGACATTGCCAAACGAGCCGTAGCTGGGATCGAAGGGATTGCTTACTGAACGAGTAGTCGCTGGCGCCATATTCATGTCGCCGGCGAACGAGAGAGAACCGGTCTGGGCAACAAACGCAACGTTCGCAGATTTTCAGATGTCCGGAACGTCAGATATCTTGAGAGCTTGAATCTGGCAGACACTTCGGGTCGGGATAGATCACTTGTTTGTGAGACAGGTACTTCTCTGAGTAACCCCCCAGAGCCCCTAGCGGTATGTGCCTTCCGCCGTCCACGCTCGCCAACAAGCCGTGTTCCCTCATAAAGCGGCGGAGAATTTGCGACTCCGCGCGATAGCTGGCCGCCGGTTCAGGAAAGACCGCGGCGCCAGCTAATTCATTGCCGGTTACTACAATCATGAAGCCCGCACTTGCGGACTGATTTATCATGGCTGAATGTCGCATCCCATCTCCAGAGCGGTTAGCCTTTTACTCTTGCTGGCGGTTTTTATCCTGCGCGCCGAGGAGCCGTCCAAAAAGAAAGTCATTACGCCGAAGGATTCTCCGGGCGGAAGGCCGTTCAGCGCCGGCATCTTGGTCGGAGACACATTATATGTTTCAGGACAGGGCGGCGTTGATTCGCAGACAAAGAAATTACCGGATAACTTCGAAGATGAGGTTCGCTCGTGCCTGACCAACGTCGGTTCGGTTCTAAAGGCCGGTGGCATGGGCTACTCCGATGTGGTTGCGGTTCAGGTGTACCTAACCGATATGAGTTTGTTCCAGCGCATGAATGCGGTTTACATGGAAGTGTTCAAAGAGCCGCGCCCAACCCGTACTACAGTAGGCGTATCGAAACTTGCCGGCGCGGGTCATATCGAGATTACAGTTATTGCGCGAAAATAGCGAAGTCTTAATCCCGGATCTTGAGGACGGCGATGGTAGTCATTTTGCTCTATGGCGGGACTGGCGTGCCGCGCTAGTGGGCGGTCGCTGGATCTGTTGCAGTCGTGGGGGGCGGATTTGGTAGGTTGGTTCAGTGAACCAAACGCGACCCGCGCTCTTCCGAGGGCGACACTTCCTCGCTGATATTGTCCCGCACCAGCGATCTTCCTTCAGAACCGGCTATGTCCGATCAGCGAAGAACTATGAGGAAGTTTGTTCCCTCGCCTGTCCGGCTGAGTGCTGGCAAGACAGTTAATTCTAAAATGTCTTTAGGTATTCGAGCTTTTTGGGGACTCCCTATCGTTTTGGCGTTAATGCCTGGGGGAACCGCCTATGGACTGGATCCGGACCGCCGACTGACCCAATACGTCCACCGCATCTGGCAGTCGCAGCAAGGGCTCCCGCAAGCCGCCATCATTTCCGCGATTCACCAGGACACGGATGGCTATCTCTGGCTCGGTACGCAGACAGGATTGGTGCGCTTCGATGGTGTTCGGTTTACCCCGTTTGAGAATTTCTATTCCGGTGCTCCGAATGTCTGGGTCAGACACGTCATTGAGGATTCGAAACACGCCATCTGGATCGGGACGAACGATACCGGCCTAGTCCGGCTTGCGAACGGAAAAGCTACGCGTTTTACGTTTGACGAGAATTCCCCATCTGAGACGGTGCAATGCCTCATTTCAGATCACAAGGGTGATGTCTGGGCATGCACTGCGAACGGGCTTGTCAGATTTAGCCAAGGTGTTCAGCAAGTCTATGGTGTCGCGCAAGGACTTTCGAATAACAGTGTCCTGTCCGCTTGCGAAGATTTGGACGGAACTATTTGGGTGGGCGGCGAGAATTCGCACCTTAGTGTTTGGAATGGCTCCCGGTTCCAGACCCATACGTTGATTTCGATTCCCGCGGAGTCCGCGGTTCGCTCGATGGCGTGTTCCGATGGCAGCATTTGGATCGGAACGACCAACGGGCTGGTCGAGATCCGCAATGGGCACGAAAAGCTGTTCACCGTGAACAATGGTCTTGTTGACAATCGCGTGCTTTGCCTCGCCAGAGGGCGTCATGGAACCTTGTGGATCGGTACGCAGAGCGGTTTCAGCCGTATGCGGAACGGAGACCTGGAGAGTTTCCGTCCTCAAGATGGGCTTTCCCAAAGTATGGTGTATTCAGTGTTCGAAGATCGTGAAGGAAGTTTGTGGGTCGGCACAAAACACGGCTTGAATCAGTTTTCCGACGCCCGCGCCTTTCCCTACACGGTAGGCGAGGGCTTGCCGAGCAACGACACAGGTCCTGTGGTGCAAGATGACCGCGGCAGCATTTGGGCGGGCACGATTGGCCAAGGACTTGCACGATTCGACGGCCGACGCTTCAAGGCAGTCCACGAGTTTCTGGCTTCCGACTCTGTAAACGCCCTTTCCCCCGGCGAGAACAACGATCTGTGGGTTGGAAGCGACACCGGGTTGAGCCGGTTGCACCAGGGCCAACTCCAACAAACCTACTCGACCCGAAATGGGTTACCCTCGAACACGATCCGTAGTATTTTCCGTGATCACAAAGGGATTGTGTGGGTAGGTACGTCGGCGGGAGTGGCGGAGTT
>JAFAWA010000211.1 GCA_019242155.1 Terriglobia bacterium
GAAGGTATCTTGCAACCGAAGCACTTTCCCGGCGTCAAAGTTGATATCGCCGAAATCTGGCCCGCTTGATGTTTCGCCTGATCTTAGTCCTGCTGGCCGGTACCGCAATCCTTCCCGCCGCGGACGAGTTGGCGTCCGAAATGAAAACTCTGCTTGGGGCATACGCGATCGTCGAGCAGAACGCCGCGGATGCTCCAGGCTCGGAACAGGTCTTTTATCAGGGCGCCATTCCCGGCCTGTTGCGCCGCCTCGATCCGCACTCGATTTTTTTCGACCCCGGCCAGTTTGAACAGCTTCAGAAGCTCGAAACGTCCACCCAGAAAGGTTTCGGGACGGTGGTGTCACTCGCGCCTGGGCGCATCATCGTGCTGCAGACCGTCCCCGGCACTCCCTCCGCGAAGGCCGGTCTGCAGCCCGGAGATGAGATCCTGGGAATCAACGGCTACATCGTCGGCCGCCTCGACCTCGAACAGCTCACCGAACTGCTCACCGAGGCCCGCCAGCACCCGGCGCAACTGGATGTGAAGCGGCCCGGTTCCGCCGGCATTTTGCAGGTGAACATGACGCCTGAGGAGTTGCAGGCGCCCAGCGTCGACCGTGCGTTCTTCGTTGCCGCCGGCATCGGCTACGTGCGCGTGGCCAACTTCGAAGAAAGCACGCCCAAGCTGCTCCATGATGCGATCGAAAAACTCGGCGGCGAACATCTTCGCGGCCTGGTGCTCGATCTCCGCAACAATCCCGGCGGCCTGCTCACCGCCGCTCAGGGCACTGCGTCACTTTTCCTCGAACCAGGGCAAAAGATTCTCACTGTGCGCGGGCGGAATGTTCCGGAGCATAGCGAGACCGTCCCCGAACAGGCGAAGCCTTACCGCTTTCGCCTCGCGATTCTAGTGAATGAAAAGACGGCCAGCGCATCGGAAATCGTAAGCGGCGCCATGCAGGATCACGACCGCGCCACCATCCTGGGCCAAACGACGTACGGCAAAGGACTCGTGCAAAGCATATTTCCGCTGAGTGAACGAAGCGGCCTTGCTCTGACGACGGCTCTCTACTATACGCCCAGCGGACGTTCAATTCAGAAGCCGCTCGATGCCTCGCAGTTCGAGCTCGCCGGGGCCACCGCAAAGCTTAAGACGAAAGAAGAGTTCCACACCGATAAGGGGCGTCCCGTGCAGGGCGGCGGCGGGATACTGCCGGATGTCGTCGTCTCGCCCGAGCCGCTGAACCGTCTCCGCGCCGTGCTCGAAGCGACCAGCTCATTTACCAACTTCGCCACAGAGTATCTTTCGAAGCACAAAATCACAGAGGAATTTGAAGTCACGGGCGGGGTGCTCGACGACTTTCGCGAGTACGTCTCCGAGCGTCGGATTCAACCGGGCCTGAGCGAGTGGGTTGTGGAGCGGCCGTTCCTCGAAAACCGGCTCAAAACCGAGATCTTCAACCAGGCCTTCGGCGTGGAAAAGGGCGATGAGATTGAGGCTCAGCGCGACGGCGCAATCCAGCGCGCGGTAGAAGTCCTGGGCAGCTAACTGTCATAATTAATTTCGGAGGTTCTTCTCTTGTCCGTGCTGACTTCTCCGGTCTCGATCGCCGTTGAAAATGAAAAAAACCCGTGGGTGGCGGCCGCTGTCCGCTTCGATGAAGCCGCGTCGCGATTGCGTCTGGATGATGGAATGTGCCAGGTTTTGCGCACTCCCACGAAGGAGATTACGGTAAATATCCCGGTGCAACTGGATGACGGGCGGCTCGAGGTGTTCACCGGTTACCGTGTGCAGCACTCGCTCGCCCGGGGTCCCGCAAAAGGCGGCATACGTTTCGCGCCTGATGTGACGATCGATGAGGTCCGCGCGCTTGCCTCCTGGATGACATGGAAATGCGCGGTCGTGAATATTCCGTTCGGCGGCGGCAAAGGCGGGGTCATCTGCGATCCCAATTTAATGTCGGATTCGGAACTGGAGAAGCTTACCCGGCGCTACACCGCCGAAATCATCGATTTCATCGGCCCGGAGCGCGATGTGCCCGCGCCCGATGTGAACACCAACGAAAAGATCATGGCTTGGATCATGGATACGTACTCCATGCATGCCCGCCATACAGTCACCGCGGTGGTAACCGGCAAACCACTCTCGCTCGGCGGGTCGCGGGGCCGTCCGGAAGCCACGGGCCGCGGCTGCATGATGGTTACATTGAAGGCGCTCGAGCGCTTGGGCATTCCGCCCGAGTTGTGCCGCGTCGTGATTCAGGGTTTCGGCAATGTCGGCGGCATGGCGGCACGCCTCATGGCGGACAGAGGCTTCAAGATTATCTCGATTATCGAATACGACGGCGCGGTCTACAATCCGCAAGGGTTAAACATCGCAGAGTTGGAACTTCATCGCAAGGTGACCGGATCGATCACAGGCTTTTCAGGCGGCGAAGATCTGGACCGCCAGGAAGCTATGTTTCTCGATTGCGACGTGCTTCTGCCGGCCGCTACCGAAAACGTAATCACTTCCTCCAACGCCAACCGGCTACGCTGCAAAATCCTATGCGAGGGCGCGAACGGCCCCACGACACCGCTCGCCGATGAGATCCTGGCCGACAAAAAGATCTTCGTGATCCCCGATATTCTGGCTAACGCCGGCGGCGTTACCGTTTCCTATTTCGAATGGGTGCAGGACCGCCAAGGCTACTTCTGGAACGAACAACTCGTGAATCAACGCCTGCGCGAGATTATGGAAGAGAGCTTCGATGCGGTGCTGCACTATGCCGACACACACGGTGTGAACAACCGCATCGCCGCATACATGCTGGCGCTCGATCGTGTCGCCTCCGCCATCAAGCTTCGAGGCATCTATGCCTGAGGTGGGGCGAGCCCATACGGGCAGCCGCAGGGCTTCTTCCCGGCGCGGCTAAATGTCAGATTCGTCGACGCCGCTCATGCGGCAATACGGTGCGATCAAACAACAGGCCGGTAATGCGCTGCTGCTATTCCGCCTCGGCGACTTTTACGAGCTGTTCTTCGAAGACGCCGTGGTTGCCGCGCGCGAACTCGAAATCACGCTGACCTCGCGCAACAAAGAAAAAGGCGCCGCCATTCCCATGTGCGGAGTTCCTTATCATGCGGCCGAAAGTTACATCGCCCGTTTGATTCAGAAAGGGCACCGCGTAGCCATCTGCGATCAGATGGAAGACCCGAGGCTCGCGAAGAAACTGGTGAAGCGGGAGATCACGCGCGTGGTCACTCCCGGAACGGCTATGGACGCTGCCCTGGTGCGGCCGCGCGAGAACAACTATCTGGCCGCGGTCGCCGCCGCGGGATCGCGGGCGGGCCTGGCTCACGTCGATGTTTCAACCGGCGAGTTCCGGGTCACCGAGATGGACGCGTCGGAGATCCATAGCGCTCTCGAGCATCTGGGCGCGCGCGAAGTGCTCTTTCCGGGGGATCTTCCGCTTCTGAACGGCGCACAAACGGCCACCCGCTTCGTACGCACCGAAGTCGAAGAGTGGACCTTCAGCCACGACTACGCCGACCGAAGTTTACGTGATCATTTCAAGCTGTTGTCACTCGATGGCTGCGGCCTGGCCAACCGCGCCGCGGCCGTGAGTGCGTCCGGCGCTATCCTGCAATACCTGCGCGACACGCAGCGCGGCGCGCTCGATCACTTAGACCGCCCCACATACTACGACCGCGCCGACTCTCTCGTGCTGGATGCGGTCACTGTGCGCAACCTGGAACTTGTTGAGCCGCTCTTCTCCGCCGACTCCGGCGGCTCTCACGCCGCAGCCACGGTGTTGGCGGTATTGGACCAGACCCAAACCGGCATGGGCGGGCGGCTCCTCAGGCAGCGCCTGCTGCGCCCCTCCATGAATCAGGCCGACATCGAACAGCGCCTCGAGGCCGTGGGCGAGATGATGACCCAGACTATCTTGCGCGCCGAAGTGCGCAAGCATCTCTCGGGCATTCTGGATATTGAGCGGCTGCTGGCGAAGGTCACTCTAGGGACGGCCGGACCGCGAGATCTGTTGGCGCTCGGCCGCTCACTCGAAAAGATTCCTGCATTGAAGCGCTGCTTCGACACACAGCAGGCCGCGCGCCTGCGTGCGCTACATGAAAACCTGGATGATGTTCCGGAGATTGCGAACCTCATCCTCGAAGCTATCGCCGATGAGCCGCCGCTCAACCTCGCCGACGGGGGCGCGATCCGCGCAGGCTTCCACGCCGAGTTGGATGAACTCCGAGACTTGAGTCTTAATGGCCGCCAATATATCGCTCAAATCGAAGCGCGCGAGAAACAGCGAACGGGTATTCAATCGCTGAAGGTACGGTTCAACAACATCTTCGGCTACTACATCGAGATCACGCGAGCGAACCTGCACCTCGCGCCGTCCGACTACGAACGCAAACAGACACTGGCCAATGCGGAGCGCTTCACTACACCCGAACTGAAAGATTACGAGCGCAAGGTCCTCGATGCGGAGGAGAAGATCCTGGCGCTCGAGAAAGACCTGTTCTTAGAAGTTCGTAAGTCGGTGGCCGCGCAAGCGCAGCGGGTGCGGGCCTCTGCGGGGGCGATCGCTGAGTTGGATGTCACCACGTCGCTCGCGCAAGTCGCGGCGGAGAATCGTTATCAGCGGCCATCCTTCGCAGACAACGGTGAGATGCGCATCATGGCGGGACGCCACCCTGTGATTGAGCGCCTGGCCGGGCAGGAAGGCGCGCGCTTCATCGCCAACGATCTTTATCTCAATAATGAAACGGATCTGATCGCTATCATTACCGGGCCTAACATGGGCGGCAAATCCACCTATTTGCGGCAGGCCGCTCTGATCGCGATCCTCGCGCAGATGGGATCGTTCGTGCCGGCAGGCTCCGCCCACCTTCCGTTAATCGATCGCATCTTCACCCGGATTGGAGCCTCAGATAACTTATCCCGCGGCCGGTCTACGTTCATGGTGGAGATGACGGAGACAGCCGTCATTCTGAATACAGCGAGTCCGCGCAGCCTGATCGTACTGGATGAGATAGGGCGCGGCACGGCAACATACGATGGGCTCGCGCTGGCCTGGGCGGTGGTCGAGCACATTCACGCGCGCACTCGCGCTAAGACACTATTTGCCACGCACTATCACGAACTGACAGAACTTGCCGGGCAGCTCGAAGGTGTGCGGAATCTGCAAGTAGCTGTGAAGGAGTCGGGCGACCAGGTAATCTTCCTGCATAAAGTTGAGCCCGGTAAGGCCGATCGCAGTTACGGCATTGAAGTAGCCCGCCTCGCCGGACTGCCGATCAGTGTTATCGAGCGCGCGCGCGAGGTGCTGAAGCTCCATGAGCGTTCGGAGCACGCTATGACTGAGAAACTGGCGAAGGCTGAAACCGGCCCTGTGCAAATACAGCTTTTCGAGCCGGTCGGTTATCAGATAGCGGAGCGCCTGCGAGCCATCGACCTGGATCAACTGCGGCCGATAGAGGCTCTGCAGCTTTTGAGCGAGTTACAGAAAGAGCTGAAGCGTTCATGAGAGTCGCGGGAGTGATGAGCGGCACGTCACTCGACGGCATCGACGTCGCAATCGTCGAAGTAAGCGAGTCTCACATCGAGATGGCGGGGTTCCAGTTCACGCCTTACGACCTGATCCTGCGCTTGGCCTTGAAGAATCCGCTAAACACCGCCCAGATCTCGCGGCTCAATTTCAGTCTGGGGAAACTCTACGCCGAGGCAGTACTTAGCGCCGAGCAGTGCTTTGGCCGTGTACAACTGATCGGGTGTCATGGACAGACCATCTTTCATGAAGGCGGCTCGAACTCTTTGCAAATTGGAGAAGCCGCCGTAATTGCCGAGCTTACCGGGGCGCCGGTGGTTTCCAATTTTCGCGCGCGTGACATCGCCGCTGGCGGAGAAGGCGCACCGCTGGTGCCGTTCGTGGACTATCTTCTCTTCCGCCACCCGAAGCGCACAAGCATCGCTCTGAATATCGGCGGCATTGCGAATGTCACCATCATTCCTGGGGGAGGGGATTCCTCGGACGTTGTGGCCTTCGACACCGGACCCGGCAACATGGTGATCGATGCGCTGGCCAGCGAATTTACCGAAGGCCGCCAGCAGTATGATCGTGACGGACGCATTGCCGCCTCCGGTCACATTAATAAGAAATTACTGAGAGAGCTGTTACGCGGTTCTTACTATAAAAGACCCGCGCCCAAGAGCGCCGGCCGCGAACAGTTCGGCGCGTCATTTGTAAAGCGACTGAAACAGACCGGACTTTCGTTACCCGATCTGATTGCTACCGCAACCGCGCTTACCGCGTCGAGCATCGCGCGGGCATTAGATCCACCCTTGGGCTCACGGCTGATCGTGTCGGGCGGCGGAATACACAACCCCCAGTTGATGGCGCAGATAGCCGCGTTTCTTCCGGGAGTTGAAATCAGCTCGACGGCCGATTTTGGAATTAATCCCGATGCCAAAGAGGCAGTAGCGTTTGCAGTACTAGCTTATTACACCTGGCAACGTAAGCCGGCAAACTTACCCTCTGCAACCGGCGCCAGTCATCCGGTAATTCTTGGGGATCTCACGCTTTAGTATTAGCGGAAGCTGGGCTGGGCCTCGGCCGCGGCACGCGCCGAACTGACGGGTTTGCCTACCCGCATCTCTTCCCAGTTGTAGGCGAGCTCTTTCCCGCAGTCCAAACAAGTCACATAGGTCCCGTGTCGCACTGCGCCGGGAGCCTGGAAACCTGCGGTCTTCCTGAGCGGTGTCTGCGGAAAAGTAACTCGGCGATGCGAACAACCACACAGGTAGTTGACTATAGACTGAAGCATATATTCGGGCCCCTTCTCTTGATAGATACGCTATTAGAAGGGAAAGTTTCAATTGTCGGAGGTACTAGGGAAAAAAGAGTTGTACTAATCGAAACAAGGTGAAAATTCATTCACATTTGCGTTCAATTTAGCTACACACAGACAGCCGGCGCGCGATCGACTCACCGATAAGCTGTCCGTGAAACCGGCCGTTTTCGATGAAGATCTCGTTAGTGTGCATACCGGCGACAATCACGCCGGCCAGATAGACGCCGCGCCTTTCGCTCTCCAGTGTCTGCGGGTCAGTGCGAGGGCGGCGGGTTTCCGGTTCGAGGGTAATCCCTGTCTCATTGAGAAACGGAATATCGGGTTGGTACCCGGTCATTGCAAAAACGAAATCATTTTTGAGGGAGACTTCCCCTTCCGGCGTGGAAATACGAATCGTATCCAACTGAATTTCGACCAGGCTGGAGTTGAAATAGGCGCGAATTTCCCCGCATTTAATTCGGTTTTCGATGTTGGGCTTAATCCAGTACTTTACGTGGTTGTGAATGCCGGGACCGCGATGAATGAGAGTGACGCGGGCGCCCGTCCAAAACAGCTCGAGCGCAGCAATGGCGGCGGAGTTCTTGGCTCCTATTACCGCGATGTCATGGTTATAGTACGGATGCGCCTCTTTGTAGTAATGAATGACCTTGGGAAGGTTTTCGCCAGGAACGTTGAGCAGGTTCGGCACATCGTAATATCCGGTGGCTAATACCACCTTCTTGGCATGGTAGATGTGTGGGCAGCCATGACGATCGGTGCTGGAGACGGCGAACGCCATGTCTTCGCCGCCGATATTATCCACACGTTCGTATTGGCGAATATCCAGGCGGTAGTGATCCGCGACGCGGCGGTAGTACTTCAACGCCTCGGTGCGGTTAGGCTTCTCATTCAGGCTAGTCATCGGAATGTTACCGATTTCGAGCAACTCAGGGGTCGTGAAGAAACTCATATTGGTGGGGTAGTGATAGAGCGAGTTCACCACACAGCCCTTGTCGAGAAGCACACACCGGACGCCTCGCTGCTGTAATTCGATACCGCAGGCGAGGCCGGTCGGTCCGGCACCGACGACCAGCGCGTCGACAGATTCGGTCACAGTTTGCTCTTTACTTCCGACCGCAGCCGCTCGAGTGCCGCATCGAGCGCCGCGGGATCTTTGCCGCCGCCTTCAGCCATATCGGGGCGGCCACCGCCCTTGCCGGCCACAGCTTGCGCCAGGGAAGCCGCAAGCTTGCCGGCTTGTATCTTTCCGGTTAACTCTTTGGCCACGGCGGCTACGATGGCAACCTCACCGGCGGCAACCGAGGCCAATACCACGACGGGGACTTTCTGATTTCGTAATGCGTCCGCGACAGAGCGCATCTGCTGGCGGTCCAAGCCATCCACACGCTCCATTACCGGACCGGCGCCGTTGCGCATGAGGCGCGATGCCGTGGCAACGACCTCCTTTTCTTTGTAGTCGTGTATCTGGCGCTCGAGCGCCCGTTCGCGAGCGAGCAATTTTTCGACGTGTTCGATCAGTTCCGGCTCGGAGGCGCGCACCAGTTCCGTGACTCGGCGCAGAGCATCGGTAGTGTCCTGATACTGTTTCAGGGCGGCTTCGCCGGTAATTGCTTCGATGCGCCGCACGCCGGAAGAGATGCTCCCTTCGTAAATAATTTTGCAGACTCCGATGTCGCCGGTCCGGTGCACGTGGGTACCGCCGCAAAGCTCGCGGCTGAAGTCCGGTATGGAGACGACACGGACCTCGTCTCCGTATTTTTCGCCGAATAGAGCCATGGCTCCGGTGGCGATGGCCTGCTCGAGCGGGAGGATTTTCGTTTCGACCTGCGTGTTGCGGAGGATCTGCTCGTTCATGAGCCGCTCGACCTCCTCGAGTTCGGCGCGGTCAAGGGCGGCATAATGAGTGAAATCGAAACGAAGGCGGCCGGGCTCGACCACACTGCCGGACTGCTTCACGTGCGTGCCTAAAACCTGGCGAAGGGAGGCGTGCAGCAGGTGAGTCGCGGTGTGATTCCGCCGCGTAGCATCTCGTAGAGGAGCAGCTACGACGCCGGTGAGGATGTCGCCCACTTGGATAGAAGCATGAGTCTTGATGCGGTGTACGGTTAAACCGGGAACGCCCGGGAAGGCCGATTCGACGTCGGCGGCCTTTTCGCCTGAAGCCGTATAGAGAGCGCCGTGATCTCCCACCTGGCCGCCGGCCTCGGCGTAGAAAGGAGTCTGGTCGAAAACGAGTTCGGCCTTGGCGCCCGCCGGGACGATTTCGACCATCTGTTTATCCACCAGGAGTCCGATGACGCGAGAAGTAGATTCCAGCTCCGAGTAACCCAGGAAACGGGTACGCCCCTGCTCGAGAAGTTGCTGGTAAGCGGGAACAACGGCGCCCTTTTCGGCGCCTTTCCAACTAGCGCGCGCGCGGTCCCGCTGTTGCGCCATCTCCTGTTCGAAACCCTCGCGATCGAGGGTGAGGTCAAGTTCCCGGGCCATCTCTTCCTGTTCATCGAGGCCGAGACCGTAGGTGTCATAGAGCTTAAAAGCGATTTGGCCGGGGATAAAGCTGCCTTCGATGGACTTGATAGACTCGCGAAACACTTTTTCCGCTACAAGGAACGTCGTCGCGTACCGGTGTTCTTCATCTTTAACCACGCGCGCCACGCGCTCGACGCTCTCGATCAATTCGGGATAGGCTGGCGCCATCAATTCCGCGACAAAACCGGTTAACCGGTAAAGAAACGGATCTTCGATCCCGATCAGGCGAGCGTGGCGCATGGCGCGCCGCATGATCTTACGCAGCACATAACCGCGGCCTTCATTCGCGGGCAATACGCCGTCGTTGATAAGAAACGCGGTGGACCTGGCGTGATCCGCGGCGATGCGCAGGGCTAAATCGACGCGCTCGTCGCTGCCCGGATTCACATTGAACAGATCGGCAGCCTTGATGATGATGGGGTGAATCAGGTCAGTATCATAGTTGGAGAGTTTGCCCTGGAGCACAGCGGCGGTGCGCTCCAACCCCATGCCGGTGTCTATCGAAGGGCGAGGGAGCGGTGTGAGAACGCCGGAGGCATCGCGGTCGAACTGCATGAACACGAGATTCCAGATCTCTACGAATCTTCCGCCGGCATCGCTTGGGAACTGCTCGTGCTCGCGGCCGGGTTCGGCGGCTTCTACGCCCATATCGTAGTAAATTTCGGAGCACGGACCACACGGACCGGTTTCGCCCATCTGCCAGAAGTTGTCCTTTTCGTCGAGGCGGAAGATCCGTTCCGCCGGGACGCCCGCGACTTTCTGCCAGAGCCGCTCGGCGTCGTCGTCTTCACGAAAGACGCTGATATAGAGCCGGTCTTTGGAGAGCCCGAATTCCCGCGTGACGAGTTCCCATGCAAACTCGATCGCTTCCGCTTTGAAGTAGTCGCCGAACGAGAAGTTCCCCAACATTTCGAAGAACGTATGATGCCGCCGGGTGTAGCCGACATTTTCGAGGTCGTTGTGTTTGCCGCCGGCCCGAACACACTTCTGCGCAGTAGCTGCGCGCGTGTAGTCGCGTTTCTCCAAGCCGAGAAACACGTCTTTGAACTGATTCATTCCGGCGTTGGTAAACAGCAAAGTCGGGTCATTAGCCGGGACGAGGGGCGAGCTGCGAACGACACGATGGCCTCTTGCGGCGAAAAAGTCGAGGAACTTCTGTCTGATTTCGTGACCGGTCACGCAAATTCCTTGTAAGAGTGGACTAACTATTAATTGTAGCTTGGGGTGAGACGGGACCCGGTTTGGATACAATGGCTGACTATGAAGCGGCGCTTACTTCTGGTGCTTTTGCTGGCCGGCTGGTGGGGCGGGCCTGTTCGTGCTCAGATCACTTACGACCGGATTCTGCATGCGGACAAAGAGCCTCAGAACTGGCTGACGTATTCCGGCGGGCTATCGAGCCAACGCCATAGCGGACTGAAACAAATCACGCCGGCAAACGTGAAAAATCTCGATCTCCAGTGGGTATGGCAGGCGCGGTCGACAGAGAAGTTCGAGACTACGGCCCTGGTAGTCAACGGCGTCTTGTACACGGTACAGGCGCCGGATGATGTATATGCGTTAGACGCCGCGACGGGGCGGCTGTTCTGGACCTATCCCTACACACCGGCTCCGGAGGCGCGAGCTTGCTGCGGACGCGTCAATCGCGGGCTGGCGATTCTGGGCGACACGTTATACCTGGGGACGCTCGACGCCCACCTGCTTGCGCTTGATGCCAAGACGGGAAAGCTGCTCTGGAACGTGGAAGTGGCCAAGGCTTCGGAGAATTACTCCATCACGCATGCGCCCTTGGTGGTAAAGGACAAGGTGATTCTGGGGACGGCGGGCGGGGATATGGGCATACGCGGGTTGATTGCGGCCTATGACGCGAAGACCGGAAAAGAAGCCTGGCGATTCAATACCATACCCGCGCCCGGGGAGGCGGGCCATGACACGTGGCAGGGCGATTCCTGGATGCGCGGAGGCGCGTCGATCTGGAACACCGGCTCATATGATCCGGAGACGAACTTGACGTTCTGGGGCACCGGAAACCCCGCTCCCGATTGGGACGGCTCCAAGCGCACGGGCGACAACCTTTATAGCGACTGCGTCGTCGCGCTCGACGCAGACACAGGCAAGCTGAAGTGGTACTACCAGTTCACGCCGCATGACGAGGTGGACTACGATTCCACACAGGTTCCCGTGCTTGCGGATATCGAATGGCAAGGCCGGCCGCGCAAGACCATGTTATGGGCGAATCGCAATGGCCTGTTTTATGTGCTCGACCGGACGAACGGCCAGTTCCTGTTAGGCAAGCCGTTCGTGAAAGTGAATTGGATGGACGGCTTTGACGAGAAGGGGCGGCCGCGGCGTGTGCCCGGCAAGGTTCCAGGCGGCCCACAGACGATCGTCACGCCGACGGTTTTAGGCGGCACGAACTGGTATCCACCTTCGTACAGTCCGAGCACCGGCCTGTTCTATGTATCGGCGTGGGAGAACACGGGAACGTTTCTAGGTCAAGGCGGAGGGTTGCCGCGGGGCACAGGGCCGAACCCCATGGGGCAGACGAATCTCCACGTGAATACGAAGAAAGAGGAGGAAGGCTACGGCGCAGTCCGCGCGCTCGACCCGCACACCGGCGAGCGGAAATGGGAGTTCAAAATGACGGACATCACCTGGGCGGGTGTGCTGACCACCGCTTCGGACCTGCTGTTCAGCGGCGGCAGTGAAGGCTACTTTTTTGCCTTGGACGCCCGAACGGGTGATCTGCTTTGGAAATTCACCGTTGGCGGGCAGGTGAATAGCGGACCAATGAGCTATGCGGTGAACGGCAGGCAGTATGTGACCGTGGCTGCGGGCAGTTCGCTGTTTGCGTTCGCGTTGCGGGAATGAGGAGGTTCGTGAGTCGCGGGTGTGCGACATAGAAGGGGGCTTCGTGGGGCGTCCTTTCTGAGCCGCGACCGCAGGAAGCGGTCCCTCAGGATTCGACAGCCTCAAAAACAGCCATCGGTGCGCCTTGCTCCTCCACGACGTAGCGTATAGCCGCAGAACATGCCCTGACTTCCATAGCCACCGCGTGCTGCCAGGCCGTGCCAATGGTTTGCGAGTCGGCTCGTCAATCCCTTTCTGATTCAGACGGCGGCTGGCATAGAGGACTTCAGATCATTCATGATCCTTTCAGGTTGTGGTGGCGGTTTACGGAACCCGACGGATCTCCGTGCAAGCGGCAGCCATAGCAGGCAAAGGTGATGAGATAGATCACTGCGACGGCTTCGTGCCGATTCGACCGCTCCCTTTGGTCACGGCTCAGAAGGGCGTACCGTATACGCTCAGACTCGACGAATCGGCTTGACTTTTGCCCAGTATATCGTTCATGTCGCGCCCCCGTGAGTCGCGGCCGGAGTGAGGCTAAGCGTGAAGTAGAATTAAAGCTGCATGTTCTTCCGCAGAGAGCGACCCAAAACGCCGACCTTTCAGGAACGGCTGGAGCAGCTTAAAAACCAAGGATTCAGCGTAGCTACAGTGGGAGCTGCGCAGCGCGTGAGCCGTGGGAATTTCGCCGTCGACATTACTGAGAAGGACGGCGGAGCGCTCATTACGGAACGCGCAGGCGTTCTGTTGAACGGTGAGATCGCCCGCCTGATAGATGGCGGCTTTCAGAAGTTCTTCCGCACGGCCGCGGGCAAGACGAAGCCCGCGCTGGCCGAAGATCTCAAAGGTCTGCATGACTTCGAAGAGGATCTGAAGGAAGCGCTGGGACAGAAGAGCCTGTACAACGAGTCGCTGGGTACCGTCTCTAGTTTCTACTTGTATGACCGGGTGCAGGATCGCGACCGCGGTGTGCCGAAGCGGGCTTGGGAATAGGCGGTTGGCGCGCCTCGCCGGTGCTGTTGAAGGCGAGGGCTACTTCTGGACGGCCGGGGCCTGTTTGCGAACCTGCTCGAAGTACTGTTCGACGTAGCTTTCGAGAGCCACCGGAATCTCGTCGCGGTTGATCTCAGCGCCGGTCTGAGAATGCTCGGCTCGCCGGTCCTGGTAGTTGGTCTTCAATTGCTGGCTGGTCGTCTGAACATCCACGGTAGCTTCGCCGGTCACATTGGCCGCGCGCTTACCGATAATCTCGCTGATCTTTCCCATGGCCGCCAGTTGTTCCGCGGCACGAACGTCCTTCGAGCCGTCGCGGTTGCCCGCACCGCTACCCGGCTGCTTGTTTGCCAATGGCGAATCCTGACGCTCGGATGATTGGCCGTCCGCATTTTGGGCCTCTTGACCGTCGGCGGCCTGTTGATCCTGTTGATCTCCCGCCTGGGAGTTGTTCTTTTCGCGTTTTCCCTGCTGCTTGGATCCGCTTTGCTGCCCTTTGGATGTCTTCCCGTTCTGGTTTGACGCGCTCTGCTGCTGATCTTTCGAATTCTGCGGCTGCTGCAGGCTCGACATCAGATTTTGCATAGCCTCTTTCATCTTGCTCAGCAGACTCTGATTGCCTTGCGAACCTTGCGAATTCTGGCCTCCGGACTTAGAATCCTTCCCCTCTTTTTGACCCTCTTTGGGGTTAGAGGCTTCCTGCTGCCCATCGTCGGGCTGCTCGGATTGATCGGCCTGGCCGTCCTCGCCGGCATCATTCTGTGCTTGTTTGTCCTTGGGATCGCGGCCGGATTTGGCGGCATTGTTCTTCGCCTGATCGGCGGGATTTTCAGTCGCGTCGTCCTGCGGCTGGCCGGCATCCGCGGGCGGGGTGGCCTCACCGTCCTGCGCAGCCAGTTGGTCATCAGAGGGCAGCTTGCCGGGACTGTGGCGGGGATCTAATTTGGCGCGCTGATCCTTTTCTCCGTAGCCAAGCCGTTGATTAACGATCATCGCGAGCGGCTGTTTCAAATCAAGGCGCTCCGTCAAGCCATAGCGAAGCGCGAATACACTCGACGCGACCAGCAGCAGAGCAGCCGTAAGATACGCCGTACGCGGCATGCGGTAGGGTACAGCCTGCCGAACATCGATTTCCGTCGCGACTCGTTCGGCTTCCGCTCGCTGTAGCCGGCGGAGTTCGGGGGAGACTTTGAGGGCAACCTGCTCTGAACTGAAGTAGAGCGAGGTGGACAAAAGGTCCGCCAGGTGAAGACGCTGGTCAACCGTCTGCGCAACCCTGTACAAAGAAGGCGACCGCCTTCGCACTCGCCAGATCGCGACGCCCAAAGCGGCTACCGGCAGCAGTAGTACCCAGTACCACTTTAGTACCTCGGTTCCGAGGATCAGCAAAAGGATAAACGCAAGCAGGGCCGCACTCGCCGCGTTGGCGCCTTCAGCGAGCGCCAGGTTTTGCAAAATACGCTGTCTTGCCCTGCGAACCAATGCCAGCACTTAGACCTCGTCTGGATGCGACTGCGGAATGCGTCCTGTAATGTTTCGTTCTAATGCTATCACTTCCCGACGCTTGGCGGACCTGTTCAGATAGCGCATCCTGCAGTGGTATGCACGTTGCGCTCCGAACGGGACCCCCAAAGGCGTAAAATGATAATAGTTCCTGTCTGGAAGGATCTTTCCGTTGAACCACACACTAAAAGTTTTAATTGTCGATGACGAAGCTAGCCAAAGAGGCGGCCTTGCGGCTATGGTTTCAGCCTGGGGCATGGCGGCGGAGACCGCAGCCGAAGGTAATGAGGCGCTTCTAAAGCTAAGCTCTTTTCCCGCAGATGTTATTATCACTGATCTTAATATGCCGGGGCTGGATGGCTTCGGTTTCCTGCAGCGGCTCCGGGATTCCGGGGACATGCCCCCGACAATCGTGCTCACTGCATTCGGGAATATTGAAACCGCCGTTCGCACCGTACACGAACTGGGCGCGTACTGGTTTCTGGAAAAGCCTCTGCAACCGGCCTCGCTTGAGGTGCTGCTGCGGAGGGCCGGAAGCCACGCCGGTTTGAGCAAGGAGAAGAGTAATCTCGAGCGCCAACTCAGCTACAAGGGCAGTCTTGGGGAGCTGGTCGGCACGTCGTCCAAAATGCAGGAAATTTTTTCGCTGCTGCAGCAAGCGGGACCGAGTAAGGCATGCGTGCTGGTTACAGGCGAGAGCGGTACCGGCAAGGAACTGGTAGCGAGAACGGTGCATGCGCTCAGTCCCCGCCGCCAAGGGCCCTTCATCGCGATCAACTGCGCGGCATTGCCGGAGACGCTGATTGAAAGCGAGCTGTTCGGCCATGAAAAAGGATCTTTCACGGGAGCATCGGAGCGCCGCGCCGGCTGTTTCGAAGTAGCGCAGCATGGAACGTTGTTGCTCGATGAAATCGGGGAGATGCCGATGGCTACCCAGGCGAAGCTGCTGCGCATTCTGGAGGATTCGCGCGTCCGCCGCCTGGGAGGAAAAACTGAATTCGAAGTGGACGTGCGCGTGGTGGCCGCCACCAATAAAGTGCCGGAGGAGGCTGTGCGCGGCGGGCATCTTCGCGAGGACCTGTTCTACCGCCTCAATGTCTTTCACGTGCACTTGCCGCCGCTCAGAGAGCGCAAGGAGGATCTGCAGCCGATCGCCGAAACTCTGATCGGTGATCTGAATCGGAAACACGAATGCCGGGTTTCGGATCTGTCGCCGGCGGTGTTTGAAGCTCTAGGCCGGCACAACTGGCCGGGCAATGTCCGTGAACTGCGCAACGTGCTGGAACGGGCGGTCATTCTGGCGGGAGAGGGCACGGTGGAGCTGAAACACCTTCCAAGCAGCTTTCATACCCGCCCGACGATTATGCCCATCGCCGTTCCCGAAACGTCGGACCAGACGTCCGCGGCCGATGCCAACGACACCTCCATTCGCTTTCAGGTCGGGACTACCGTGGAAGAGGCCGAAAAAGGTCTGATTCTGCGGACTCTCGAGCATACGCGCAACAACAAAACGCGCGCGGCCGACATTTTAGGCATCAGCCTGAAGACGCTGCACAACAAACTGAAGGAATACGGCGCGAAAGAGTTCGGTGTCGGGGCGTAGGCCGCCCAAACGCACTGCAGCACACCGTTCCGTGACAACACTCAGTTGACCAAGCCGGGCCGGGGCGCTAAACCCCGGCTGGGCTACAATGAGGAACGCATGCTACGGACGGGCCTGATAGTGGTGACGCTGGCTCTCGCGCTCACAGCACTGGCCCAACGCGGCCGCTTTCGGGACGTTGAGGAAGAAGGGCCGCGCCCCAGCTTTCCCTCGGGCGGCGAATTTCATTTCATTCGCGTCGAATACACCGATTTGCCCGAATACCGGCGGGGGTTCGGATTTTCATCGCGCAATGCGCGAGGCCAAGGCTGGTGGATGGTGGACTGGCCCGACGCCGACGACCACTTCTCCATGGGCGTCGGGAGATTGACGCGCGTTCAAACCGGAGACCCGCGCCATTTGAGCCTGACCGACGAGCACCTGTTCGACTACCCCTGGATTTACGCCACGCAGACCGCCTGGTGGGATCTCAGCGACATGGAGATCGCACGACTGCGTGAGTATCTGCTGCGCGGCGGATATCTGGTAGTGGATGACTTCTGGGATCCGGATTGGGATCTGTTCCGGCGCACCATGGACCGGGTCTTCCCGAACAGACCCATCACCGACATCGGCGAAACAGATGCCGTGATGCATGTGGTCTACGATATCCGCGAAAAGGATCGAACGTTTATTCCGGGAACGCGGCATCTCTGGCGAGGTGCGGGCGGCCAGGTGGTGGTTCGGCAGCCGCCCGGTACTTTACCGGCCTGGCGTGGTATGTATGACGAGCGCGGCCGCATGATGATAGCGGTCAACTATAACACCGACGTCGGAGACGCCTGGGAGTACGCGGATTCGCCCTATTACCCTGAAGCCATGACGACACTTGCCTATCATTACGGGATCAACTACGTCGTCTATTCGATGACGCACTGATCACGGGCGCAGGGTCGCCACGTGGGTGCGTGGTGGACAGGCACGCCCGCGATCTATCGAAACAGTGCTTCGGCACCGCGCTGAATTACGGCGGCGCCGGCGAGGCCGGTCAAAATGGAGACGAACACCGGAGCAGCACCGCGCGTTCTCCACTCTTCGTGAACCGCGTGACAGCCGAGATAGAAGATCCAGCCCGAGGCAACTCCTAAGGGATAGAGAATCCAGGCTGTGCCCAGTTGCGGCGCGAGCGCTAAACCGAGAGCGCCGCCCACGAGAGTAGCCCCTTCCGCTAAGACGCACCAGCCCAGTGCTGCCGGCCGGGAATGGATAGCGGCCCGTAGAACTCCACCGAGTGCGAGCCCCTCGGGGATTTTGTGCAGAGCCACGGCCAGCGGTATCGTGACCCGCAATCCCACATGGGCCGACTGCGCCGTGGCTACACTCCACCCATCCAGAAAGCTATGAATGGCGGCCGCGGTTACGAGCGGCTGCGCGAAGCCATGCAGCGATTCCATGCAGGAGCTGTGATCGTGGCCGTGAGAACAGGTGGGACACACCGGATACACGTAACGATCGAACGCGGCCAGCGCGAGGTACCCTAGTCCGAACAGGGAAAGGCTCCACTTCCAGCCTGCTTCGAGCGCCAACTCCGGCAGCAGTCCGAAGAGTGCTACGCCCAAAAGAAGACCCGCGCTAAAAGGAAGCAACAAACGCCGGAAACGGCTGCTCTGCCGGCCAGTGGCCGCGAGCCAAATGCCCAAAGCACTTGCGCCTACACCCACCCCGGTGGCCAAAGCGGCGATGGCAAGTCCGTGGATCAGAAGGGTGGCTGCAAGCAACCTCTACTGTAGCAATAGCGAAGGACGCTCTTGCGTTCAACCGGGCTATTTCGGCCTCCTCCCAGGCAGTCCCGCCGGGTTTTCGTGCGTTCGCTCGCGGAACTTTCCTCGCATGCCGGCGGCCAGCGAAACCGCGGATTCGCCGAACTTATCGCGCAGTTTATCGGCAGCAGCCAATGCCTGTTCCCAACGCCGGTGGTGGTCTTCAGCCAGCAGATCCATTTGCCCGGTGTTCGCGGAAAGTCCTGAGACGTGAACGCCGAGCAGACGCACCGCCGCTCCCGGTTTCCAATTGCGCCGGAAGAGTTGGCGCGCTTCGTCGAACACCTCTGTATCCAACTGCGTGGCGCGGCCAAGCGAATGCGCCCGCGTGA
>JAFAWA010000404.1 GCA_019242155.1 Terriglobia bacterium
GATTGGGAACGGTTCGGAGAAGCCAGGCGGCGCGCGAATGTGATGCCGCTAGGCTCCGGCGCGCTCGCAGGCAGCGGTTTCGCCCTGGACCGCGAGGCCGTCGCGCGTGATCTTGATTTTGATGCGATCACACGCAACAGCATGGACGTTTCCGCCGACCGCGATTTTGCTCTCGATTACCTTTATGCCGCGACAACGACCATGCTCCACCTGAGCCGCCTCGCCGAGGACTGGATCCTATATTCGAGCGAGGAGTTCGGTTGGATGGAATTGGGTGACGACGTCACCAGCGGGTCGAGCCTGATGCCCCAGAAGAAGAACCCCGACTCGCTCGAGTTGATTCGCGGGAAGAGCGGGCGTGTTCTGGGCTGCCTGACTTCCCTGATGGTGACCATGAAAGGCCTGCCCATGACTTATAACCGCGACATGCAGGAAGACAAGGTTCCGCTCTTTGAAGCTGCCGATCAGGTGAGCGGGTCGCTCGAAATGGCGCGGGCCGTGGTCGATTCCGTCCGCTTGCGGCCCGAGCGGCCCATGGCCGCCGCCGAGCAGGGATGGGTAATCGCCACCGATCTGGCGGAGGCGCTTGCGCGCGCAGGCACGCCGTTTCACCGCGCTCATCAGATCGTCGGTCGGTTCGTGCTGGAGAGCGTTCGGCAAGGCAAAAGCCCTCGCGATTGGACGGCCCAAGAGATCGCCGGGTTTGCTCCGGAATTCAACCCGGAGTTGGCAGCGCTGCTCGATCCGCGCGAAGGTATAAAATCCCGGGAGATACCGGGCGGAACCGGCCCGGAAACTGTGCGCGCCGCATTGGCGGCCGCCCGGAGCCGTTGGAACGAGATGCAATATGAGTAAGAACTACCGTCAGGGACAGATTCTCAAACTGGTGCGGAACAAGCGCATTCTCACGCAGGACGACCTGGCTGAGGAGTTGCGAGCCCACGGGATTTCGGCTACGCAGGTTACGCTGTCGCGCGATATCCGAGATCTGCGTCTGGTCAAAACCCGGGAAGGCTACCAGGAGATGGCGCCCGAAGAGAAGGGACCGGAGTTCCCTCTACTCGCAGCCGAGTTCGTACTCGATGTGCGCAGTGCGCAGAACCTGGTGATCTTGAAGACCGCGCCCGGACACGCCAACTCGGTAGCGGTGGCGCTCGATCATGAGGAATGGCCTGAGGTCGTCGGAACCATAGCCGGCGACGATACCATTCTGGTAATCGCACCGGATCGGGAAACCGCGGAAGTAGTGCAGGAAAAACTGATGGGGATTCTAGAAGCGAGCTGAGTAGGCGTATACTGCTGGTATCGCGGGCGCGGTCCGAAAATGCGCCCGGCGGGGAGGTTCCCATGGTGCGGTTACTCACTAGGCTCGCGATCACTTTGCTGGCCGGATTGGCGTTGCTCCTGCCGTCCGCCAACGCGCAGCTCAGTCCGCGGATGAACACCTCGGTTACTATCGAGGGCAAAAAGATCACGATCGGATACGGCGCGCCTTCCATGCGCGGCCGCAAGGTCATGGGCGGCCTGGTGCCCTATGGCGAGGTGTGGTGTGCCGGCGCGAATGACGCCACCTCGCTCGATACAGAAGCAGACCTGGACATCAACGGCATGAAACTCCCGAAGGGTAGCTACACGCTCTGGACTCTGCCGAACTCGAACGAATGGCAGCTCATTGTGAACAAGCAGACGGGCCAATGGCACACCGAGTATGACCAGAGCCGCGATTTCGGCCGGGTCAAAATGAACGTGCGCATGCTGCCCACCAAGGTCGAACGGCTTAAAATCGATCTGTCTTCAAGCGGCGGCAACAAAGGAACGCTCACTCTAGCCTGGGAAGCGACGGAAGTCTCCGTACCGATCACCGTTTTGCGCTGAAGGCGTCCACGACCAACCGAGCGTCTGCTGCGTGGTGAGGTACTTCGCCCATTTGTGCCCGAGCGTTCCTCTCGCGCTTTTGACAGACATCCGGATTCTGAGATAGCGTATTAGACCGAAAGCAGGAGGCCATCTCTATGAAGCGGTTCGCCCACTTACTGATCGCAGCGGGTTTTTTGGCTGGTGTCATTTACGCGCAGGGAGCTCGTTCTTGCGAGAGCCTGAAAGCGATCTCGCTGCCGGATACAACCATCACGGCCGCCGAAATGGTAGCGGCCGGGCCGCTCCAGATTCCAGCGCAGGAAGGCCGTGGCCGCGGTCCGGGCGCTGCGGCTCCGGCGCCCATGGTGCCCGCGCACTGCCGCATCGCGGCGGTCCTTGCGCCCTCCGCAGATTCACATATAGAGGTGGAGTTTTGGATGCCCTCCGAGGACTGGAACGGCAAATTTGAGGCCGTAGGCAACGGCGGCTTCGCGGGCGTCATCAGCTTCCCGGCCATGGCCTCGGCCCTCCGCGAAGGATATGCGACGGCTTCCACCGACACCGGACACAAAGGCGGAAGCGCCGTCTTCGCCATGGGCCACCCGGAGAAGTACACCGACTTTGCCTGGCGCGCCGTTCACGAAATGACCGTAAAAGCAAAGGCGCTGATCAATGAATACTACGGCCGCAATGCCCGGCTCTCGTATTGGAATGGCTGCTCCACCGGCGGCCGCCAGGGTCTCAAGGAAGCGCAGCGTTTTCCGGACGATTTCGACGGCATCCTCGCGGGCGCTCCCGCCAACTATGAAACCCATCTGCATGCCTGGACCGTCGAGGTCGGCATGGCCGCCATCAAGGGCAACGAAAACATCCTGCCCGCGAGCAAAATGCCAGCCATCAACAAGGCCGTTCTGCAGGCCTGCGACTCGCTAGATAAAGTGAAGGACGGCCTTTTGAATGACCCGCGGAAATGCCGCTTCGATCCCTCGACCTTGCTCTGCAAGGGCAGCGAAACCGAAAGCTGCCTCACGGCGGATCAGGTGAACGTGGTAAAGCAGATTTACGCTCCGGCCAAGACCAAGTCCGGCGAGCTTATTTTTCCTTCCTTCGAGCCAGGCAGCGAAATGACCTGGGCGAGCGTGGTGAGCAACCCGGCGCCGCCCCAGATCGGTGTCGATACCTTCATGTATCTGACCTACGCGGATCCCAAATGGGACTTTCACAATTTCGATTTAGATCGGGACACCGCCGCCGCCGATAAGCGGGACGACGGCGTCATCAATGCCATCGATCCAGACCTCTCGAAATTCAAGGCGCGCGGCGGCAAACTGCTCATGTACCACGGCTGGAACGATACCGCCATCGCCCCGGAAAACAGCATTAACTATTACTCGAGCGTCCTCAAGAAAATGGGCTCGAAGCAGGAGGACTGGTATCGCCTGTTCATGGTGCCCGGTATGCAGCATTGCCAAGGCGGTCCGGGCCCAAACCAATTCAACGGTATGGCCGCCTTGGAACGGTGGCGCGAATCCGGCTCGGCGCCCGATGTGTTGCTTGCGAACCACGTGACCGGCAGCACCATCGATATGTCACGGCCCCTCTGCCCCTACCCGCAGGTGGCCGCGTACAAAGGCTCGGGAAGCACCAACGACGCATCGAACTTCTCTTGCAAGATGCCGTAGCCGAGCGCTCGCCGGTTCGGTTTATCGCTGTTCCGCGATCCAGCGGTGGCTCATCTCACTGATGCCGAGGTTCGGCGGAGCGTCCGGCAGGTCTTCATAAATCAGGCGCGCTTCGCCCCAGCCCTCGCGCCGGTAATTGCGCGCCCAGATCCACACTGCGCCGTATACGAAGGCGAAGATCAGGAACAGTTCCGGTAGTTGGCTCATAGCCGCGATGTTCCTGGCAAGCAGAGGCACGAGCACACCAAGCACACCGATCCAGCTTCCTAGAACCATGACCAGTGTCTTCTTTCCGGGAACGTACGAGCAGGCGAACGGGAGCTGCTGCCAGCTATAGAAGAGCAGTTCAAACGCCGTGAGCGAGACCAGTAATTCGAGCACAGTCATGCGGACCGCAATCGTCCAGCCGAGCACCCAGGCCGCAATCGGCAGAGTTAATAACTGAATGGGCACGATCACGCAGCCAATCACGAAGCGCTCTACGGCCGACATCCACTCGCGCCGTCCCTGGTTCTCCGTGATGCGGAACAGCCAATTGGCGGGCAGGTCGGTCGGAAGCCGAAATGCGTGGCGGACGCCCGCTAGAACAGTGAACGAAACGCCGAGCGGCCAGTAGAGGCAGAGGAATCGGACCGTGGCCGGCCATCCGCCGGCCCACCGCGTAGCGAAACCTACAAGTAGTGCGCTGTTGCACATTACGCCCACTGCTGCGCCCAGATAAGCTAGGAGAACCAGCCGATGCATGCGGCTGCGCGACAGCGTGTGCGCCATGAACTCGAGTACGGCTTCAATACGGGGTTCATTTCCTTTATCCGAAAAAGCCAGCAACCGGACCAGGCCCCCGCTCCGTTTGCTTCGTTCTACTACAGCATCGGGGCTTTCGAGCAACAGCTTCCGGTACCTGCGATACGCAGCGGCGTACATCAGAAGGGCGAGCAGTACGGCGCTCCCCACGGCTGCCAACGCACGCCACGCCATTGCTGTGAAGAAGGGAGCGTGTTCGCCCACGACCACTTCGTACAGGCCGGCGAACCAGATCGGCGGCGCCCACTTGCCGAACTCCGGCAGACGCTCCACCATGTCGTGGCCCCAGTTCACGATGGCCCACGCATAGAGTCCGCCGAAGATGAACAACGACATCAACGCGCCTTGCACGTAAGTCGAGACACGCACGAGGAGACGCGCCGGCAGAGCATTCACGAGCACGCCTTGGAGCGCGACAATCGAGAAAAACAGGAATACGCAGCCCAGGCCCGCTGAGGCCGCCCGCGCGAGTACGTTCACTAGGAACGGCACAACCGAGGCCGCGTGCGCCGTGAAATGATGCGGCGTCATAAAGCTTGGCAGCAATGTCATAGCCGACGCCAACACGCCGGCCATAATTGCGGTCGAGGTGAACCGCGCCGTGAAGACCTGCCTGGAAGTAACCGGCAGCCCCGCAAGTGCGAGGTAATCGCGGCGGCTGGGGAATAGCGATTGCCACGCGAGCAGCGCCACAATGCCCGTTACGGCGAACACCAGCGTGAGGATGGATAACTGATCGGCAATTGCGATCCCGCGCAGCGTCTCGGGAGTCGGGTCGATCGCCTGGTGATAATACGGCGGGTCCATCAGCAGCATGCCGGCCGGAAGTGCCATCGAGAGAGCGCCGATCGCCACCCGTATCCAGCCGCCGCGCATGGAGAACATCTCGCTATCGAACAGGCGCGCGAGAAAATGGCGGACCAGCTCAAATTCGACGCGCCGCGTCTCGTCGAGCGGCTTCACGACTCCATCGCTCCCAAAATCCGGCCCGCTAGCCGGCGTTGATTTTCATCCTGTGTCAGACGCGCGAACACCCCTTCGAGCGAAGACTCATCCGTCTGCCGCCGCAGGCGTTCTATGCTGTCATACGCCACCACGTGGCCCTTGCGCAGGATCAACACTCGCGCGCATACCTTCTCCATTACGTCGAGTACATGCGAGCTATAGATAATCGTACGGCCTCCCGCCGCCAGTCCTTTTAGCAGCTCGCGCACGGCGATCATAGTGTTCACATCCAGCCCGGAGAGCGGCTCATCCAAAATCAGAACATCCGGATTATGTAGCAGCGCGGCCGAGAGGAGAATCTTCTGCCGCATGCCTTTTGAATAGGAAGACACCGGCGCATGCCGGTCGTCCCAAAGTGAAAAGAGTCGCAGGAATTCTTCGATCTTGCGCTCGATCACCGGCCGGTCCATGCCGCGCAGCCGGCCCGCTAACAGCAGATACTCATGGCCCGAAAGAAATGGGTATAGCTGCGGCTCTTCCGGTACATAACCAAGGCGGCGCTGAAACTCCGGAAGATCTTCAAACGTACTCTTACCGCAGTAAAGGATGCGGCCCTCGCTCGGCTCGAGCAGGCCGATGATCATTTTTACGGTTGTACTCTTCCCTGCCCCATTAGGCCCGATGTAGCCCAGGATTTCCCCGGGTTCGACGCAGAAGTTAACGTCCTCCACAGCAGGGAGGCCGCGGTAGCGTTTTGTAAGATGCTGGACTTCCAGGCCCGCGGTCATGATTCCACCTTCCTTTCCCGCAGGCCGCGCTTTGCATGGATGATGCGGACGAGTTCTTCGAGCCTTTCACTTTCCGCCGTGAGCACCTGCCGGCCAAGCCTCGTCAACCGGTAATAACGGCGCCGTGCATCATCCTGCGTTGACTTAGGCCGCTCGCCCGCTTCCTCGATCAGGTGCTCCTCCATCAGCTTCCGGATGGTGCCGTAGAGGGTAGCAGGCCACAGCCGGACCTTGCCCGAAGTGCGCTCGAGCACCTCCTGCATGATGCCGTAGCCGTGCTGCTCCTCATCGACGAGTGAGAGCAGAACGTGAAACCAGTGCGGTTTTAGAGGGAGAAAATCTTCGATGAGAGTCCGTTCGTTCATGTTTCCGATATATATAGATCTATATATATCGGGAACGGACTGTTGTCAAGCGGCTAAGAAGTTCTGTAGCTCGGCCAGCGTCTCTTTGGGGGCGCTCTCTTGCAAAGAATGGTTTCCGGGCAGGCCTTTCCCGGTCACATTCACGCCTTCCTGCTTCCAGATTCCCAATACGTCGTAAATCTTGCCCATGGCGCCGTTAGCCGCCCAGAGCGTCAAAAGCGGGCACTGGATCTTCTTGCCGGCCTTGATATCCGCTTCATCGTTTTTCAGATCAATCGAAGCCGACGCCC
>JAFAWA010000516.1 GCA_019242155.1 Terriglobia bacterium
CCGGAAGTGCAGACCGCCCACCTGATCCCCACCGACACGCTCGAAATCCCCGCGAGCGAAACCGTGCGGCCGATTCAAGATCTCATGACGGAAGCCCTGGCGCGGAGGCCGGACCTCGAACAGGCACGGCTCCAGGTGGACATCTCCAGAATCGGCCTCGAAGGATCGAGAAGCGCCACCAAGCCCGAAGTGGACCTCGTCGGAATCATGCAGAATAACGGCCTGGCGGGCGCCCTGAATCCGCTACAGCCGACCGCCGACCCGAGCCTTATCGGCGGCTATGGCGGCGTGCTCGATCAGATCTTCTCGCGCAAGTACCCGACCTACGGAGTGGGCGTCCAGTTCAATCTACCGATTCACAATCGCATCGCCGAAGGGGATCTCGCCCGCGACGAAATCCAGACCAAGCGGTCCCAGATTCGCGTTCGCCAGCTGGAGAACCAGGCTCGCCTCGAAGTAGAAGACGCGCTGATCGCCCTGCGCCGCGCGCGCGCTTCCGCCCAGGCCGCCGAGCAGGCCCGCCTGCTTGAAGAGCAATCGCTCGATGTCGAAAAAGCTAAATTCGACGTCGGCGCCTCCACCGCTTTCTTTGTCATTCAGTATGAGACTCTGCTGGCGCAGGCACGCTCCACTGAAGTCGCCGCCAAAAGCGCCTACGTGAAAGCCAAAACCGCCCTCGACCGCGCGATCGGAACGATTCTCGATGAGAACGGAGTCAGTGTGGATGCTGCTTTGAAAGGGTCGATTCAGTAAATGCCCGCCGCTAAAAGGCTTCTAATCTGATCCAAATCTCCGTCGGAAAAACGCCAAGAGGCCAAGCAAGGAAATTGTTAACGGTATCAGAAGATTGGGTTCGGGGGCTGGTACGGGAACTGCCAGAAAACCATCCAAACCATTCGATCCCACGATCTCGCCGCTGTTATTGATGCCGGTAATTGACACCATACCGGGTATGTTGACGGTTGAGAAATTACCGTCGCTATATACGAACCCGTAGTTGATATTACCGAGCGTGTAGGTGCCGACAACTTGGCCGCTATCATTAATGCCGAATGAGAGTGTTTCAGAGGATCCCGGATAGTTAATGGTCGTGAAGCTACCGGCAGTGTCGATGAAGCTATCTCCTACGATCTGCCCGAAATTATTGATCCCCTCAAGTGTTGAGCCCCCCAACGGGCTATCGATAGTGGTAAACGTTCCGCCAACGTCGAGAAAACCGTGTGATCCCGTGCTATCCTGATAAGAGCCTACTATCTCTCCGCTATTATTGATTCCAAGAGCTTGCGTGACGGTGTGCCCGGTGCCTGGAAAGTTGATGTCGACGACAGTACCGGCGGTGTCCACGAATCCACTCAAGAACAAGTACGAACCCACGATCTGACCGCTATCGTTAATTCCATATGCACCTGCACCCAAATATGTCATGACTACTGGGAGTGTGAAGTAGTTGCCGGCACTATACAGGAACGGAAAGGTCTGATCTTCGGAGTTTGAATATTGGCCCACGATTTGGCCGCTATTGTTGATCCCGAAAGGTGTAGTAGAGACGGCGCCGGGAAATGCGATCGTGGCGATCACACCATACCCCACCTCATCTGCGCTAGCAAAACCCAAGAGCGTCGCGAATAACACCACGCATCCAACTCTATTTCGGTTCATAGCTCCTCCGTATGGCTGCGATGGAAGATTACATCCGTGCAGCGTCAGAGTCGAGGACTTTAATATTTACAAGTTCTACCGGGTACCAGGAAGACGGTTCAAGAAAGACTTAATGGCCGCATCGAAAGGGTTTGAACGATTCTCGATGACAACGGAGTCAATGTGGATGCTGCTTTGAAAGGGTCTATGCTGTAAGGCTGGACAGTGGCCGGAGTATTGAGCTCCGCAATAAACCAGAGGCTACGCGATTTGAGATAGTTCTGCCTGTTCTTGCGTATGCACTAAGAACCGATGCGAACTGATACGCACCGCCGTGCGCTGGGCATCGCTGCGCACTACGAAGCCGGTCGCCTGTAGGTCCACAGGGTACTGAGAGTCATAGAGCGCGGGCCAGTCGATCCGAAGTTCTACGTGAGCGCCCACAGGTAGCGCTCGGCGGGATTTGAAGCCGACGCCATCCTTGCTCAAATCACGCGTGATTCCGGTATTCCAGCGGCTCTCACCTTCCTTCTGCGAAAGGCGGTATCGAAGAGTGAGACGCAGGCCAAAGCGGCGGCTTTGTCGGCGTTCTTCGACGATTCTCTTCATGGGTCCTCCTGGGTAAACTGTCCCCGACAGGGTAAGGGCCTTTGAGATTGTTTAGGTCGTGTACCACCGTGCAATTCACGCCCCCATGCTGAAACAAAAGGCACCTTATGGCTCCCAAACGTGGCACATGAAACTTTTACTAGGTTAAAAATACATTAAAGTGAGGGTAGCACTTTCAACGGGTAAATGGCGGGAATTTTCCGCTCCGGCGGGCTCGTCACGCCGGTCTGGTACTATGAAACTTCCCGTTGCTATGGCGCTGCGGCTCTATAACACCCTGTCCCAACAAGTCGAGGAGTTTTCGCCGGCGCATGACAACCTGGTCCGCATGTACACCTGCGGGCCCACCGTCTACGACTTCGCCCACATCGGCAACTTCCGTACCTTCGTGTTTATCGACCTGCTCCGGAGGTGGCTGCGCATCAGCGGCTTCCAACTGGATCACGTCATGAACATCACGGATGTGGATGACAAGATCATTCGCAACGCATCGGCCCAAGGCAAGTCGCTCGACGAGTACACCGAGATTTACACGAAAGCGTTTCTCGATGATTGCGCCAAACTCCGGCTCGAAGCGCCGGAACATCGCGTTGCCGCCACCAAGCACATCAACGACATGGTGGCGGCCATCGAGCGGCTCGGCGCCGGCGAGCACACCTATGCGAGCGACGGCTCGGTATATTTCCGCATCTCCACTTTCCCCCAATACGGAAAGCTCTCGCATAACGATTTCAGCGGCAACATTGCCGGCGCGCGCGTAGACGTTGATACCTACGAAAAGGCCGACGCCCGCGATTTCGCCCTGTGGAAGGCGCCCAAAGAAGGCGAGCCGTTTTGGGAAAGTCCGCTCGGTCCCGGCCGCCCAGGCTGGCATATCGAGTGTTCCGTCATGGCCATCAAGTACCTTGGTGAAACGCTGGATATCCATGCCGGCGGCGTCGACCTCATCTTCCCGCACCATGAAAACGAGATCGCGCAGTCCGAAGCCCTCACCGGCCGGCCGTTTTCGCGGTTTTGGGTGCATTCGGAGTTTCTGCTGGTCGAGGGGCAGAAAATGTCCAAGTCGCTGGGGAATTACTTCACCCTGCGCGACATTCTCGAGAAGCATCACTACCAGCCCGAGGTGGTGCGCTACCTCCTGGCCTCGGTACCATACCGAAAGCAGCTTAACTTTACTTTTGACGGCTTAAAATCGGCCGCAACCGCGATCGACCGGCTAAGAAACTTCAAGCTTCGTCTGGACACCGAGCAGTTTCCCGAAGGTGTGAACGAACAGCTCTCGAGCCGCACTACGCGCGCATGCCGAGCCTTTCACGACGGCATGCACGATGACTTGAACACGGCCGAAGCATTGGCTGCCGTGTTCGAGTACATTCGTGACGTCAATAGCGCCATGGACTCGAAGGAGTTTCGCGTCGGCAATGTGCCTGGAGCCGTGGAGCTTCTGAGCCTATTCGACAGTGTGTTCGACGTGCTCAGCCCGGCCCCGTCCTCGGGAACGCTGCTCGACTCGGAAGTGGAATCGTTGATTGCGGAACGCACCGCGGCAAAGAAAGCGCGCAATTTTCAATTGGCCGATCAGATCCGGGAGCAGCTCTTGGATCGCGGCATCATCCTCGAAGATACGAAAAGCGGCGTGCGCTGGAAGAGGAAATAGCTTTGAAGATCCACACCAAGGTGGTCCATACCGGCGATCGCAAGAAACCGGGACCGCATGTCCCTGTGACCACCCCGATCCATACCGCTTCCAGTTACTTTTACGAATCCATGGCGCAGCTCGACCGGGTATTCGGAAAAGAGGAACAGGGCTTCGCCTACGCTCGCTACGAGAACCCCTCGACGGCGGCCCTCGAAGAGGTCGTAACCACGCTTGAAAACGGACACGGCGCATTGGCCTGCGCCTCCGGTATGTCCGCTATGCACATGGCGCTGGCAGCGGCGCTCGCCGATCGGCCGCGGTCAGTCGTCGCAGCGAACGCGCTCTATGGCGCGAGCGTCAGTCTCTTAATGCAGGTGTTGGAGCCCTCCGGTGTGGCGGTGCGCTTTGTCGACGTTTGCGATCTAAACGCCGTACGCGCCGCGGTCGCCGAAAGCCGCCCGGGCTGTATCCTGCTCGAAACCATTTCCAATCCTCTGCTGCGGGTGCCGCCCCTCGACCAGATCGCAGAGATTGCGCGTCAGGCGAAAGCGGCCGTGGTCGTCGATAACACGTTCGCCACGCCGCTCATGGTGCGCCCGCTCGAGTTGGGCGCGCACTTCACCGTGCATAGCCTAACCAAATATCTAGCCGGGCATGGCGATGTGCTCGGCGGTGTCGTAGTAACCGATCAAGAGCATTTCGAAAATCTGCGCGCGCTGTCGCGAACCATAGGCCCCGTGCTGGGACCGTTCGAGAGCTACCTCGCCATGCGCGGCATCAAGACCTTCGCCTTGCGTATGGAGCGGCAGTGCGCCAATGCCTGCCGGGTCGCATCCTGGCTTGCGGCGCACCCGGCCGTCTCGCGCGTCTATTTCCCCGCCGCGGCGGATCACCCCGATGCCGCTACCATTCGCCGCTTGTTGCCTCCCAACCTCTACGGCGCGATTGTCAGTTTTGAACTGAAGGGAGCGGAGAAACCGCAGGTCTTCCGCTTCATGGACGCGCTCAAGCTGATCGTGCGGGCGACATCGCTCGGCGATGTACATAGCATGATGCTCTATCCGGTGATGAGTTCCCACCGGGAAGTATCGCCCAAGCATCGCGAGCGCATGGGAATCGGCCCGGGCCTGGTGCGCTTATCCGCCGGTATCGAAGCGCCCGAAGATATCATCTCGGACCTGGACCAGGCATTGGCCTCGATCTAAGCACCCGTGCGGCGCCTACGGCAAGCACTCCAAAGTCCGCTCGATCTCAGCGGGGCTTATATAGAAGTGCGGCGAAACCCGCACCCATCCGTTCCTTGGGGCGGCTATGATTCCGTGTGTCCGGAGTGCCCTCACAATTTCCCCAGCCTCCGCGCCGCCTTTGCGGAAACTCACGATGCCCGCACCGGTCTCAGGAGTCCGTCTCTCCATCACCTCGTATCCCTTCGCCTCCGCACCTTGCGCCAGCCGATCCGCCAAAGCCTGCACGGCGGGAGCGATTCGCTCGACTCCTACCTCCAGCAAGAATTCCATCGACGCGAGCAATCCGTAGCACCCTATGGCGTTCAGCGTCCCGCACTCATACCGTCCGGCGTCGGGCCGCAGAGACATGTCGCGCGACGCATAGTCGGCATACTTGGCCACGTTGGTCCAGCCGAACTCGATCGGCTCTACCCGTTCCTGCAACGCTTCACTGACGTACAGAATCCCGCAGCCTTCCGGACCAAGCAGCCACTTATGCCCGTCAGCGGCCAGCGCGTCGATATGGCAGGCCCGCACATCCAGCGGAAATGCGCCGAGCCCCTGAATCGCATCGACTAGAAACAGGCACGAATTGCGCCGGCAGATCTCGCCGATCTGCTCGAGCGGAGACCGGTACCCGCCCAGAAATTGCACAAAACTGATCGATAACAGACGAGCGCCGCGGCAGGCCTCCTCGATGCGATTGAGGTCATCTTTGATCGAAAGCCAGCTAACGCTGACGCCTCTCGCTTCCAGTTTTTTCCACGGGAAGTAGTTGGCTGGAAACTCTTCGCGAAAACCGATCATCCGGTCTCCCGGTTTCCAGTCGAGCCCGTTGGCGACTATAGAAATTCCCTCGGAGGTGTTCTTCACCAGAGCAATTTCGGAAGGCGCGGCGCCGATCAGCTTTGCGGCAGCGAGACGCAGCCGCTCCTGCGTCCGCAGCCACTGGTCGTAATGCAGCGTGCCGAATTCTGCCGAGTCGTCGGCCAGCCACTTCATCGCTTCGGCAGCCGGGCGGCACAAGGGCGCAACGGCGGCGTGATTCAGGTGAACCAGTCGCTCGCGCACCGGAAACTGATGGGAGTACTGCTCCCAAAGGGGCGCCGTTTTTACAAAAGCTTTACCTGGTTCGACTTCCATTCCTCCTATAATAAGTTGCTATGAAGGCGCGGCTCACCATTCTTTCTGCGGTCCTGGTGTGCTTAGTGACTCTTGCCCAAGCGCAGGATAAGAAGAAGGACCCGAGTCAGATCGGCAGCCGTGATGTCGGCAAGGGGATCAATTTCTACTCGCTCGAAAAAGAGATCGCGCTCGGTAAACAGTTGGCCGCGGAGGTCGAACGGCAGGCCAAACTGGTGGACGATCCGCTCATCGCCGAGTACGTCAATCGTCTGGGCCAGAACCTGGTGCGCAACTCCGACGCGAAAGTTCCGTTCCGCTTCAAAGTGATTGAGGCGGAGGCGCCGAACGCTTTCGCGCTCCCCGGCGGCTATGTGTTCGTGAATACCGGGCTGATCGAACTGGCGGAAGAGGAATCGGAAATTGCCGGCGCGATGGCGCATGAGATCGCCCATGTTGCCGCCCGTCACATGACGCGGCAGGCGACTAAATCCGAACTGGCAAACCTGGGTACTCTGCCGCTTAGCATCTTTTTAGGGGGATGGGGCGGCTTGATCGCACGGCAAGCCGCGGCCGTCGCTGTTCCCATGACGTTCCTCAGCTTCAGCCGCAAGGATGAAACCGAAGCCGATTACCTCTGTGTGCAGTACATGTATGCGGCCGGTTACGACCCCGCCGGCATCATCACCATCTTCGAGAAACTCGACGCGCTGAACCGCCGCAAGCCCGGAACGGTCGGCCGCCTTTTCTCCACGCATCCCATGGACACGGATCGGATTCAGAAGACCCAGAAGGAAATCAACGAAATCCTGCCGGCCAAAGACGTGTACATCGTAAACACTTCCGAATACCACGATATGCGCGATCGGGTATTCGGCATGCTCGCGCACCGCAAGCCGGAGCCCGATCGCCGGCCCCACCTGATCAAACCCTTAGACCAGGAGCACCCTCAGGGCGACTGAGCCCGGGCGCGAACGGACGGGTGAAGCGTTACACTGGTCCGCATGAATCGTCGCTCATTTGTCCAATCTGTCGCAGGCGCTGGGGTGCTTTCGCAAGCGGCTGCGGCTCAGTCCTCAGGCAATCGCACCGGCGTGTACTGCCTGGATTATTTCTACTACCGGCAAGGGGACCAAGGGACTCGCTTGCAGCAGTTCCTTAGTTCGCAAGCGTCTCTTTGGAAGAAGCATTCACGCGCCTTCGGTGTGTTTACGGCGGTGATGGCGCCACACGCGCAGACCACGCTGCTGCTCAGCGGGTTTTCGAGCTTCGAAGAGATGGCTTCCGCCGAAAACCGGCTAGAGGCGGACGAGGGTTTTCAGAAGGCCCGCCAGGAGTTGGACCGCGGCAATGCGCCGGCCTTCGATTCCAAGCAGCGAGTCCTGCTGCGGGCGGCGGAGTTTTCTCCTGAGATTGTCCCCCTCGCGGAAAAGCCGCAACGGCCTCGCTATTTCGAAATCCGCGTCTACCACTCGCCGACCGCGCGGCAGTTGCGCCTCGTCCATGAACGCTTCGCCGGGCCGGAGATTCGGATATTCCACAAGTCTGGAATTCACCCCATTCTGTACGCAGACACCATTGCCGGCCCCGATATGGAGAACCTGACCTACATAATTCCATTCGCCTCACTAGGAGACCGCGAGAAAGCGTGGGATACGTTCAATTCCGATTCTGAGTGGCTCAAGGTGCGCGAAGAGTCCATCACCCGAGGCGGACAGATTGTGGACTATCAAAACCTGTCGATCTGGCGGGCAGTTCCGTTCTCACCGATTCAGTAGGCGCCCCGAACGCGGCGAATTGATATCATGTCCTGAAATAGAAGCGGGCGTCGTGGAACGGGCCGATTCGGGAAGAGGGAGGAACTCATGCGAAACGCATGTCTAGCTGCGTGTCTGGCACTTTGGGCTATCTCGGTTCCAATTCAAGCCGAAGAGCCGGACGCGCTATACAACGCGATTCGCGCGAACGATCTCACCGGGCTCAAGTCGATTCTCGACCGAGGCGCGAATCCGAATGCGCCCGATGCTCGGCAGGTCACGCCTTTGATGTATGCCGCCGAAACCGGCTCGGTGGAGTCCATGCAGATTCTGCTGGAGCATCATGCCGAAGTAAACGCGCAGAATGCGTTCGGCTCCACGGCGTTGATCTGGTCAGTGGCCGATCGCCGGAAGGTTCGGTTATTGCTCGATCATGGCGCTGATCCCAACAAGGCGGCCCGCAGCGGGCGCACGGCACTCATTATTGCGGCGTTCACCAACCCTTCCGCACAAGTTGTCCGCATGCTGCTCGATCATGGCGCTGATCCGAAAGCCATGGACCAGCACCGCTGGACGGCCCTCAACGCGGCCGCTTTTGGAAACGACACCGATACCATCAAGCTGCTCGTTGCGGCCGGCGTCCCGATCAATACGCCGGACAATTTTATCGGCTGGACCCCGCTGATGAATGCGGCGGGCAACGGCAATCTGGAGGCGGTCAAACTTCTTCTTTCAAAAGGCGCGGAGGTGAATGCGGTCTCCTTGCGCGAAGGACTGCCTAAAGTAAAGACCGGGACGGTCGAATTCGGGGGATTCACACCGCTTTTGACCGCGGCCGCTTTCGCTCCGCCGCCGGTCATCAAAACACTGCTGGACGCGGGCGCCGAAGTGAACGTGGCGGATGTGCGCGGATTCACCCCTCTGATGCTGGCCACTGCTACCGATCGCAGCAACCCCGAAACTGTTCGCTTGTTGCTTGCAAAAGGCGCCGGCACCGGCGCCAAGAACCTCGACGGAGAGACCGCTGCGGATTGGTCGCGCAAGATCGGCATGCCGCCGGTGATGGAAGCGCTGGGAGCGGCGGCAGGGCAGGGAAGACCCGCCCCGCCGCCCGCCGAAAAGCCCGAACTTCGCACCGCGGTCACTCGCAGTGTGAAGCTTCTCGAAACTACCAGCGCCGCGTTTTTTGTAAAGAGCGCCTGCTTTGCCTGCCATGAGCAGGTGGCCGCCGATCTCGCCGTCGCTGCGGCACGCCGCAAGGGCATCGCTTTCGATGAAAAGGCCGCGAGCGACCGCCGCCGGCAGATTGTTTCCTTGAACCCGACCGGCCCCACCTCCATGGAAGGACCCGGTCTGCTGGGCGGCGCAGACAACACGCTGTACGCCGTGGAAGCGTTGGTGCGGACCGGCTACCAACCGGATCGCGGGACGGATTTTCTGGCCGCGAATCTGGCCGCGCAACAATCGGCCGACGGCAGTTGGCGCCTCGGAGGATACTCACGCAGCCCTATGCAGGACGGGAATTTTTCCCGGACCGCCATGGCCATGCGCGCGCTTCAGGCGTACGGAACCCCGGGCCGGGCGCAAGAGATGAGCGAGCGCATCGCGCGCGGCAAAGCGTGGCTGCTTCGCACGGCACCCGTCATAACGGAAGATTGGGACATGCGTCTGATCGGCGCTGCGGCCGCGGACGCCGGGGGCAGGGAACTCCGCGACCTTGCTAAACCGATCCTGAGCAGGCAGCTTCCTAACGGCGGCTGGGCGCAACGCGAAAATCTTCCCGCCGATGCGTATGCCACGGGTATGGCGCTCTCGGCTCTGGCGGAGACAGGAGTCATCCAGCCTAAAGACGCGGTATACCAGCGCGCAGTGGATTTCCTGTTGTCGACCCAGAAGGAAGACGGCTCCTGGCACGTATCGAGCCGCGCCACCAAATTTCAAGATTACTTCGAGAGCGGTTTCCCATACCGTCACGATCAGTGGATCTCGACCATGGCAACCGCTTGGGCCGCCAATGCCTTGGCTTTGGCAATTGATGAATCGCCCGGCTCTGTAGCCGGAAGGTGACTCTTACATGAACTCCAAAAAAGCAGCTCCCTGGATAGTTTTGGTTGGTTTGCTAACCACGACCTGGATGGCGATTGGGCAGCAGCCGCGCCGCATAGACGACGCGGTATTGAAGAACGCCGGGCAGAATGGCGAGCAATGGCTGACCTACGGCCGCACACCCGGCGAGACTCGTTACAGTCCGCTCTCGCAAATCAACACCGGTAATGTGAGCCGCTTGGGGCTGGACTGGAGCTTCGATGTGGGAGCGGGTGGCGGCGGCCAGGAGGCGACACCGCTGTTCTCGAACGGCACGCTATTCGGCATCACCAATTGGAGCGTGGTCTTCGCCGTGGATGCGCGCACAGGTAAAGAGCGCTGGCGTTGGGACCCTGAGGTGAACCGTATTGCCGTCGGGCCGAAAATCTGTTGCGGCGTGGTCAATCGCGGCCTGGCGTTATATCAAAACACGATTATCGCCCCGGTGATCGATGGCCGACTAGAGGCCCTGGACGCACAGACGGGCAAAGTGGTTTGGGAAGCTCGCGTCGCGTACCCGCAGGACAACTACACGGTGACGATGGCGCCGCGCATTGCGAAAGGAAAGGTCATCATCGGCGTTGCCGGTTCGGAGTATCCGGTACGTGGTTTCTTCGCGGCGTTCGATGCCGCCACCGGCCACCAGGTCTGGAAGTTCTACACGGTGCCCGGAGATCCATCCAAACCCTTC
>JAFAWA010000531.1 GCA_019242155.1 Terriglobia bacterium
GTTGGAAATGCGAGGCGATGGCTTTGACCGACAGGCTTTTCCCGCATCCCGGGATGCCCATCATCAGAATGCCCTTGGGCATGATCTCTTCGGTCAGGCTATCGCGCATTTGGAAGAGCTTGCGGCGCTGCGTGAGCCATTTCTTGAGAGTCTCCAACCCCCCAACCTCTCCAAGTTCGGTAGTGACCGGAATGTACTCGATTACGCCGCTCCGGTTGATGAGCAGTTTCTTCTCTTCGAGAAGGGCGGGGAGGGACTCAGATCCAAGATGTTGGCTGAAGGCCAGAGCGCGGCGTAACGCATAACCCGTTTCATCGAGCGTGAGGCCTTGCAGAGCGCGCGCAAACTGGTGAAGAACGGCTTCGGAATCGCCCGCAGCTATCGGCGCGCGCGCTTCGCGAATCTGGTCTCGAAGAAAATCCAACAACTCGACGAAATCAGGCGGCCTCAGTTCGAGAAACACTATACTTCGTTCGATCTCCTCCGGGATGAATCGAACGGCGGAACTGATTACGACGAACTTCTGCCGGTCGCGGCAGCCATCATAAAGATCTCGCAGGCGGCGCCGTATTTCGGCGGATTCCCGTAGCGGCTCATGAAAATCTTTGAGATGGAAGATCGCGGCGTCGGGATGCGCAATGATGAAGTCCAAGACGGCGCGGGGAGTCTCCGGGCCCTCCACGGGCCGGTTGGCCTTGCGCATTCCTTCGGTCAAGCTCCAGGTCCACACCGGCACTGGACCGGAGGCGAGAAGCTTCGTTCCTGCATCGGTGAGCACTCGCGCGACGCGCTGCTCTTCGGAGGAGCGAATGTAAGTTAAGGGGCGTCCCGACTCGAAGACCTCCCGTATCGTTTTTACGGCGCGGCTCTCGGCGGGCGATACGGATGCGCTTTCTGCAAGATCCGCGGAGCGCGCTGCTTGCGGCGAACTGGATAAAGTGGTCTGGGAGGCCATCCGTAGCGTCTCCCGGGACGCATCGCGTCCCGGCGACTCCTTCCATTATGACCGAACCCGCAGAAATTCCTTCTAAGTTCCTCTCACTCCGGGTACAATGCCGGCGGCCTGATACATTGGGGAAGGCTGTGCAACTGCCCGCGGAGATCAGGATCAGAACCGAAGAACTTGCGGATGAGGTGGCATTCGCTGAATTGAAACGCGCGGCTGCCGGGATTTCCGAGGCGTACCGCGCGGGCCGCGGTGTGCCGCTCGCGAATTCCACACAGGTGGCCGCGTATCTGACAACGCGCATGCCCGGCACGTACGCCGCCGCGGAGGCAGCGTTGCGGGAAACGAAACAGGCCCTTAGAGACCGGGAGGTAACCAGCATTCTGGATGTAGGCGCGGGGACGGGAGCGGCTTCAATAGCGGCAGAGAGGCGGTTTCAACCGAAGCGGATCACGATGATCGAGCGCGCGTCGGGGATGGCTTCGGCGGCGCGAGTGCTGGTTCCGGAAGCGGAGGTCCGTGTAGATGATTTCACGAGGCCGCCCTCGTTGCCGCCTCACGACCTGGTCATTGCAGCGTATGCCTTGGGCGAATCCGGGAAACTGGAGGTTTTGGAACGGCTTTGGCAGGCGGCTAAGGTGGCCCTGGTGGTGATCGAGCCTGGTACCCCGGCCGGCTTTCAATTCATCCGGGAAGTGCGGTCGAGACTATTGGCCGCGGGCGGCCGCATGGTCGCGCCCTGCCCCGCGGAAGGAGTCTGTCCAATGCCGCAAGCCGACTGGTGCCACTTTGGAGCGCGCGTGGAACGCACGGGACTGCACCGGAGGCTGAAAGACGCGGAGCTAAACTATGAGGACGAGAAGTTCAGTTACGTAGTGTTGGCGCGTGAACCCGTATCTCTTCCCCACGCCCGCATCGTGCGCAGGCCGGTGCAGCAGCCGGGTCTGATTATGCTCGAAACCTGTACGGGGCATGCAATTAAAACGGTGCACGCCCGCAAACGCGAGCGCGAGATATTCCGTGCGGGGCGGCGGGCAAGTTGGGGCGCAACTTGGGAGGCGGGCAATGATTGACCGCCAACAGGCCTGGGACATCGTGTGCGAGTTTACGCAGTCGGAAAGCTTGCGGAAACACGCTTTGGCGGTGGAAGCGTGCGTGAATGCCTATGCCAGGCAGCTCAACGAAGACGAACAGAAATGGTCAGTAACGGCGTTACTGCACGATTTCGACTGGGAGATTCATCCTCAAATGCCGGACCACCCCATGAAGGGCGAGGCGCTGCTGGCGGAGCGCGGCGTGGACGAAGACATTCGGCGAGCGATACTCTCCCACGCCAATTACAGCGGCGTCCCACGCATTTCGCTGTTAGAAAAGACGCTCTACGCGTGCGACGAACTGGCGGGATTCATCACCGCAATCTCCTATGTGAAGCCGCATCGGAGCGTGTTCGAGGTAGACGTTTCCTCGGTGAAGCGGAAGATGAAAGACAAGGCATTTGCACGGTCAGTGAACCGCGAGGACATCGTGCACGGAGCCGCGGAACTGGATGTTCCCCTGGATGATCACATCGACTTCTGCATTAAGGCGATGCAGGCCAAGGCCGAAGAACTGGGAATTAAGGGGTCGTTGTAGCTTCAAGGTTAGCGTCCAGCGCGACCAAAGTCCGCTCGCGCGGGCGGGGGGATGCTTCGATCAGTCCGCGAATGTAGCGGTTCGCCGGTTCTTCGCAATAACGATAAACCAAAATCGACAGCAGAATGACGAGCGCGATGTAGATCCCGGCGGGGGGAGCCGGTGACCACCGCTTCATCCACCAAAGTACCGGGACATGCAAGATGTACATCGCGTAGCTGGCTTTACCCAAGTACACAAATGGCGGCGAAGCAAGCATGCGCGCGAACAATCCCGTTCCAACCGCGAGGCCGACTAGCAGGACACCATTGAACGGCCGGATGGCACTATTGAGATCGAGTCTGCTCGGCAAAAGGCCAGGCCATGCAATCAGGGCTGCGATGGCGATCGTTGCCGGAATGTAGAGTAATGGAGCGGCATTCACCCGGTTGCGCAAACGATCATACACAGCGGCGGCAGCGATGCCCATCAGGAAGTCCGCAAAATGTACTACGGGCTTCCACTGGTCCGGCATTCCGAGTAAAAACAAGACCGGATTGAACAGGGCAGCGGTTACGGCAATGGCGGCGGGGTGGACACGGCGCATCGCCGGCACGGCAATCGGAAAACACAAATAGAAAAAGACTTCGCAGGAGAGCGACCAGGCAGGAGTATTCCAATCCACTGGTAAGTGCCGGATCCAGCCCTGAAGCAGCAGCGCGTATGCGCCCACGAATCCCGCCTTGCCGGGAGTCTGATCCGCCAGTATGAACGGCGCCACAATTACCAGACTGAGCAGATAGACCGGGTAGATCCGGGCGAAGCGGCCGATGAAGTACCGGCCAATCTGTTCGCGGCGCCAAGTGCGCGAGCCGTACCCTTCGGCCAGCACAAATCCGGAGAGCGCAAAAAATATGGTGACCGCGAGATACCCGCCGCGTATCAGGGCGAAAAGTGGATGCGGTAACGAGCGGGCGGCCGCTTCCAGCGCTCCGCCTTGCCCCGACAGGTGATGTAGCATTACCCAGAGCGCGAGCGGAAAGCGAAGGCCGGTCAGAGCCGGGAGTTGTTGCCTCACTGGCCTCGAATGACCTCGACTCCGAGATACGGACGGAGTGCTTCCGGCACCACCACGCTGCCATCCTTCTGCTGGTAGTTTTCTATGATGGCGACCCAGGTACGGCCCACGGCCAAACCGCTGCCGTTCAACGTATGCACGTATTCCGACTTCTTGCCGGTTTTGAAGCGGATGCCGGCGCGGCGCGCCTGAAACGCCTCGAAATTGGAGCAGGAGGAGATTTCTTTGTAGGCGTTCTGGCCCGGCAGCCAGACTTCGATGTCATAGGTCTTAGCCGAGGAGAAGCCGATATCCCCGGTAGACAAAACGACGGTGCGGAACGGCAGGCCTAAACGAACGAGAATGTCCTCGGCATCGGCGGTTAATTTTTCGAGTTCCTCGTAGCTCTCTTCGGGACGGGTGAATTTGACCAGCTCGACCTTCTGAAACTGGTGCTGCCGGATGATGCCGCGAACATCGCGGCCGTACGACCCGGCTTCACTCCGAAAGCACGGAGTGTACGCGCAGAGCTTGATGGGAAGCGCGTCGGCTTCGAGAGACTCATCGCGGTAGATGTTAGTAACCGGAACCTCGGCGGTAGGAATCAGCCAGAGGTCATGATCCTCGCACTTGAATAAGTCATCCTTAAACTTAGGTAACTGACCCGTACCGAACAGGCTTTGCGAGTTCACCAGAAACGGCGGGAGCACTTCGGTGTACCCATGGTACCTGGTATGAGTATCGAGCATGAAACTTACCAATGCCCGTTCGAGCCGCGCCCCGAGGCCCCAGTAGAGAGCAAAGCGCGCTCCGCTAATCTTGGCGGCGCGCTCCAGATCCAAAATGCCGAGCTGCGGACCGAGGTCCCAGTGGGCTTTGGGCTCGAAATCGAAGCGGCGCGGCTCCCCGGCGCTACGCACTTCCACGTTGTCGTCAGAATCCTTGCCTACCGGAACCGACTCATGCGGAACATTCGGAATGCCGGAGAGGAGGCCGCGGAACTGTTCGTCCAAGGCATTGGCCTGCTCATCGAGAGAGGCAATTTCCTGAGCAATTTTGCGCACCTGGGCCTGTTCGGCGGCGGTATCGGCCCCCTCGCGCTTAAGCTGGGCTATTCTGGCAGTCTCCTCATTCCGAAGCTTTTTGAGCTCCTCGGTGCGTGTGATGGCGGCGCGGCGGCGGGCGTCCAGGTCACGAAATTCGTCGAGGTTCGGAGGGTTGGCGCGGGTAGCGAGACGAGGCGCGATCTGGTCGAAGTGACCGCGAAAGTAGGCGAGATCGTGCATCCCCTCCATGCTAACGCATGGTAGGAGTTACTCCTCGTCTTCTTCGACCTTGACCGGTTCGAGGTCTTCAGCTTCGAAAATCTGGCGGCAATCGAGACATTCCACGTAGTCCACGCCATCGCGCCGGGCGATGATTTGCGTGCGGTTATGATCACAGGGGACTGGCATAAACAGCGCTTTATTGAGAATTATTCTAACCGGGCGAAAATCCTTGTCAAGCCCCCGACTGCAATAAAGGTTCCAGAGCGGGTAACTCCGCTCTCGCGGGACCTGGGCACGCGAGCCGATCCTTGCGAGATACAATCCTGATTACCATGCCTTTTCCGATTCACCGGCCCCGCCGCCTACGGACCAGTGCGGCCATCCGCAGCCTAGTACGGGAAACGCGGCTGGACCCCGCGCAGTTCGTTCTTCCTCTGTTTGTTTGCCCCGGGGAAGGCGTGAAACGGGAAATCGGGTCCATGCCCGGCAACTATCAGATGTCGGTCGACCAGGTCGTTGAGGAGTGCGCCGAGGTGCAGTCTCTGGGCATCGGCGGAGTCATCTTGTTCGGGCTGCCGGAGGAAAAAGACGAAATCGCGTCGGGAGCTTACGCCGACGATGGGATCGTACAGCGTGCCCTACGAGCGATTCGCCGGGAAACCCCCAACCTGCTGTTGATGACCGATGTCTGCAATTGCGAATATACGAGCCACGGGCATTGCGGCTTTGTTCAGGGCGAGGATGTCGACAACGATACCACGCTCGAGTGGCTCGCGAAAACCGCCACCTCGCACGCGCGGGCGGGGGCCGACATCGTAGCTCCCTCGGATATGATGGACGGGCGCGTCAGCGCTATCCGGCGCTGCCTCGATGCAAACGGATTCGAGAAGACCGCGGTCCTGGCTTACGCCGCCAAATTCGCCTCCGTGTTTTACGGACCCTTCCGCGAAGCGGCCGATTCGACGCCCCAGTTCGGGGACCGGCGCAGTTACCAGATGGACCCGGCCAACGGCCGCGAAGCGCTGAAGGAGATCGAACTCGATCTGGAAGAGGGCGCCGACATGATTATGGTGAAACCGGCGCTGCCCTATCTGGATCTGATCCGGCAGGCGAGGGACCGCTACAACGTGCCCATCGCCGCATACCAGGTGAGCGGTGAATACTCGATGATCATGGCCGCGGTGCGCAACGGCTGGCTGGATTGTGAAAGAGCCATGATGGAGACGCTAACCTCCATCGCGCGCGCTGGAGCGGGTATCATCCTCACGTACTTCTCCAAGCCGGCGGCCCGCCTCCTCGGCTAAGGTGAACCTCGGCTTGCCCGCCAGGCGCGCCGTAAACTGCGCAATGATCGTTATCGTCATGGGGGTGTCCGGAAGCGGCAAAACGACTGTCGGAAGCCTCCTCGCTTCGGAGCTTGGCTGGCGGTTTTGGGATGCCGATGCTTTTCATCCGGAGAATAACGTCGGCAAAATGCGGAGCGGAGTCGCTCTCTCGGATGAGGATCGTTTACCTTGGCTCCGGAGCCTGAGCACTTTGCTCGAAGAGAGCACACAGCAGGGCCAATCCGCTGTTCTGGCCTGCTCCAGTTTGAAGGAAAGCTACCGCCGGATACTGGCGGACGGCATTCCCTGTGTGCGGTTCGTATATTTACGAGGGTCCTTCGACCTCATCAACGAGCGGCTTCGGGCGAGGCTCGGCCACTTCATGGGTCCCGAACTGCTGAGCAGCCAGTTGGCCACGCTCGAAGAACCCCGCGACGCGATCGTCGTAGATGCCTCGCTTACGCCGCGAGCGATCGTTGCGGCCATCCGGGACGCAATCGAGTCAACCCCCGCGCCCTTCCTAGGCAGCCCTCCAGACTAATGCCTTGGCTCGGGAAGCTATAATTAAGTCAGGCCACGTTCGCCTTTTTTATGCCACTTCTCCTCGAAGGAGTGGAGCTCAGAGATCCCTTGGGCTCCCAAGCAGCCGTAATTCGCCTCGGCACCGGATTGCCCGGACGCCTCGCGGAGCGTATTCAGTTGCTCCTGAGCTCTGTACCGGACCCCGATACCTCTATCCGCTACCTTCACCGTTTGCGTGAGGCATCTTCACCCGCGTTCGACCGGATCGCCGCTTCCACTGCCGCTTTGCGTTGCGCCGTCAACATTTTCTCTCAAAGCCGGTTCCTCTCGGATTGGGTCATCGACAATCCCGAGCGTCTTCTTGAGGTCTCCAATTCCGGAAGCCTTTACCGCGTTTGGACCGCCGAAGAGTATGAGAATCAGCTCTTTGATCATTTAGGCCCGAACCATACCGGCGTTCCCTCGGCTGGAGAATTGGCTTCGTTTCGCCGTCAGCAACTGCTGCGCATTGTCGCCCGGGACGTGCTCGGGATCGCCACATTATCAGACGTCACCGAAGAGATCTCGAACCTCGCCGACGCCATCCTGGATGTGGCTTACCGGCGCATTCGCGACGAACTAATCGGGCGTCATGGGGAGCCCTGCGTTCCCAATGGAAGCCGCTGCGGGTTTTCCGTAATCGCTTTGGGTAAATTGGGCGGCGCCGAACTGAATTACAGCTCCGACATCGACCTTATGTTCGTCTACCAAGGCGCGGGCGAAACCGGCGGCCCGGCCGTGATCTCGAACAAAGAGTTCTACAAGAAGGTTGCCAACCAATACACCGCGCTTCTGTCCAGCTACACCTCCTGGGGCCAATGCTACCGTGTCGATCTCCGCCTTCGTCCCGATGGCACGCTAGGCGAAATCTGCTCCCCGCTCGCGGGAGCCTGCGCCTATTACAGCGAGCGTGCCCGCGATTGGGAGAAGCAGATGCTGATTAAGGCGCGGGTCGCGGCCGGAGAACCCGAACCGGGGACCGCGCTGCTTGAGTTTGTCGAGCCGCTGATTTACCAGAGCTCGCTCGATTTCCGCGCGGTCGAAGCCCTCTCGGAAACCCGTCAGCGTATCAATGAAAAAGTCGCCGCGCGGCGCGGGTCGCACCATGGTGTAGACATCAAACTTGCCCCCGGCGGCATCCGCGATATCGAATTTCTGGTGCAGTGCCTGCAGCGCCTCCATGGGGGCCGCGAGCCTTGGGTCCGGCACGGCGGGACCATGTTAGCGCTCTTCCGGCTGCGCGATAAGGGCCTGCTTTCGGGCCCTGAATACGCCCGTCTGGCTGCGGCTTACCAATTCCTCCGCCACCTCGAGCATCGCCTGCAAATCGAAGAGGACCGCCAGACCCACACTCTGCCCTCCGACGCCGAAGCGCTGGACCTGCTCGCCCGCCGCATGCCGCCCGAAAATAGCGAAACACTTCTCACGGCCGAAGCACTAACTCAGAGGCTGGCCGAGCACCAGGCGGCCGTCCGCGAAATCTACGAACGAGTCATCTACGCGCAAAAGCCTATGTATTACACGCTGGGGAGCGAACCTGCCGACGTGGTTGAGGAAGCCGAGTCGCTCGCTCCCTCGAGCAATCTCACGCGCTTTCTGGACCAGCGGGCTCCCCGGCTTGCCGAAGCCGTTCATGAGGCCGAGCTCCATCGCGGCCGGGAACGCTTCGAGCATTTTTTAGAAAAGGCCTTTGCCGCTCCCGCTCTGCTCAACCGTCTGGATGGTGACTCCCGTTTGACCGCTGCCGTTCTGGATATCTTCGAGCACAGCCCTTACTTTGCCGATCAACTCCTGCGCGCGCCCGAGCTGCTCGACGAAATTGGTCTGCCTCTGCTGCTCGACGGCGGGGCTCCCGCCGATGGCATTGCGCTACGCCGTTTCTATCGCCGGCAGATGATCCGTATTCAGAGTGCCAGCCTGGTTTCGGGTTCCCGCATATTTGACACCTTGGGCGAGACCTCCCGTTTGGCCGATCGCGTTATTGAAGCCGCCTACCGCACTGCTTTGATCGAAGCCCCTCCACCCGCAAGCCTGGAGTACACCCCCCGCGATCAGATGATGCTCATCTCGCTCGGACGCCTGGGCATGCGCGAGTTCGACCTGGGATCCGATGCCGACCTGGTGTTCGTCATTCCCGATGCCGATGCGAGCGAGCACGCCTACTGGTCCGGTGTAGCCGAGCGCATCATTCAAACCCTCAGCTCCTATACCGGCGAAGGAGTCATGTTCACTGTGGACACCCGTCTGAGGCCCAACGGCCGTGAAGGTGACCTCGTTCAGACCGAAGGCGCGTACAAATCCTACTTCGCCGCTCACGCGGAGGCGTGGGAAGGCATCGCATACATGAAATCGCGCGCCGTAGCCGGGAACGTCGAGCGCGCCACGGAGTTTCTCCACGAGCTTCAAGAAGTGGATTGGCGGCGCTATGGGCAAAGCATGCGCTCCCGCACCGAACTGGCGGAGATGCGAGCTCGCCTGGAGCGCGAACAGGGTCCGCGGAATCCTCTCAAAGCCGGAATCGGCGGCTATTACGATATCGATTTCGCGCTCATGTACCTGCGCCTCAAGGGCGCGGGGATCTTTTACAGAGTCCTGAACACGCCCGAGCGCATTGACGTGATCGAGAAGATGGGCCATCTCGATCGCGACGAGGCCGATTTCTTACGGGAATCGGCTACCTTTCACCGCGCCATCGACCACGGACAACGCATCATCTCCGGGCGTGCCGAAGGCAGCCTGCCTACTGCGTCCGCCCAACTGGAATTGCTCACCCACCTGGTGAAGCGCTGGACGCCCAGCCATCTGGCGGTGCAGCGCCTCGATGTGACCCTGCGCGATCTCCGCCGCCGCACTCGCGAATTCTTCAACCGCCTATTTACTCACTAACCACAGCCATGGCGGAGCGGTTTCACTCGGCTCGCTCATTTAGCGGTCTTTACGGCAAAGTCCCAGACCTGCATGTTCAGTTTGCTTGCCGTATATTCCACGACCGCGTACTCGCCGGGCGTCAGCGGCATTTTGGGCCAGATCTTGTAGAGTCCGTCGTTGGTAAGCTGCTGCTGAAAAATCTCCACCATCTCCGGCTCCTCCACGACTTCTTTAGTAACCGGCATAATGGTCAGGTTTTCCACGATCCGCACGCCCGCCTTAGGCTTCACCCTAAGAATGCCAAAGCGCTCCGGGTCCGACAGTTGGATGTAGAACTCCTGCTCGGGGTTGGTGAAGATATTGAGCGAATGAGTTTCCGGAATCTCCACCGTGGCCTTGCCGCTCACGAGCGGCAGCGGGGCGAGGGCGCGCAGAACCGACCGGCCTTTATTTGTGTGGACGCTGGATTCGGCCGCTTTGATAACTTTCGCTTCCTTCCCTTCAAGCCAGTACACACCGGGATTTTCGGGAATCCGGAGAACCTCCTGCTGAATCGCCCGCTCCGCTTTATCCTCTTCGGAAAGTACCTTAGCTTCTTTCTCCAGCTCCTCTTTGCGCGTGCTCTCCTCCGCCTGCGTTTTCTTCAGGTCTACCAGTTCGAGCGGCATCTCCTCCCACTGGCTCCGTTCCACACTGTAGAAGCGGACGCGGTCGGATTGTACTTGGTATTCGCGAACCAGGTGGTATCCGCCATCTTTCAGGTAGAGCTTGAGATTGGCGGCCCAGGCCGTGAAAACCAGGAGCAGCAGCGCCCCGATTGCTCTGCGCATACTTTTACTCTAGCGCCGGAGCGAATGCTTCGGGCACGCAGCCACAGTAAAGGTTCGAAGATGAGCTAACTTCGTGCGAACGCATGCGTCTCAATTTGCGTACCATGTAAGGAAACGGTCACGGCGGGGCGCGATCGCAGTCTGCCCCGGCGGGTGGTGTGAGGTATCGCCAAACTATGCGTCGTAGTCACTCCGTCATTGCGTTATTTCTGTGCGGGATCATGGCCGTGCCCGGTTGGGGGCAGACCCAAGGCATCGCAGCGGCCGGTAACTCCGGGTTCATGAGCGGCTTTTTGAATCGCTACCGCGTTCACAACGTGCGCACGGTGAGCTTTGAGGATTCGCCCCGCATCGAGAGTTTGATGCGCGCCGGAACGATTTATTTATCTCTGCGCGACGCCATCGCGCTCGCTATGGAAAACAATCTGGACCTGGAGTACGCCCGGTATTATCCCAAGCTGGCGCTTTCGGACCTGCAGCGAGCCAGCGCCGGGCAACTGCTGCGCAACGTTTCGACCAACATATCCCAGGGGCCCTCTTCAGCTTCATTGAACGTATTGGCGGGCGCGAGCGCGGTGAATGGCGGCGCGGGCGGAGCCGGTGTGAACAATACCAATAGCGGTGTCCTGAGCGGATTGAGTGTGCAGTTGGCCGGATCGGCGATTCCTAATCTGGAGCCGCTGCTCTTTACTTCCGCCGGATTCAGCCACCAGACGCAGCTTCTGACATCCATCGAGTTCACCGGAACCCCGGCCTTGATCGACTCCTACGGAAACTCAGTCTACGGTATCCAGCAGTCTTTCTGGACCGGCACAACCGTGTCCTTAGCTTTGAGCAGCATCTATAACTACAAGCAGAATGCGCCGACGGCGATCATTAATCCGTACGACAACGCCAGCCTGGCGCTGAATTTTTCGCAAAATTTGCTCAATGGTTTCGGACTGGCGGTCAATAAAAGGGCCTACCACAAAGCCCAAAACAATATCCGAGGCAATGACCTGACCTTCAAGCAGCAGGTCATCGCTACCCTCGCGAACGTTGTCAACCTGTATTGGGACCTGGTTTCCTTTAACGATGACCTCAGGGTAAAACAGCAGACTCTCGAGCTCGATACCAAGCTGTACCACGATAACCAGCGCCGCGCTGAACTGGGCGCTATAGCCCCGATCGATATCATTCAGGCCGAAGCCGAGATGAAGACGGCGCAGCAGGACGTAATCACGCAGGAATCGCAAGTGCTGCAACAGGAGATGATTCTCAAGAATGCAATCACCCGCAACGGCCTCGATGACCCGACCGTCTCGCTCGCGCGTATCGTTCCCACGGATCACATAGATGTTCCGTCGACCGAAATGGTGGTGCCGATTCAAGATCTCGTCAGCCAGGCAATCGCGACGCGGCCTGAGATAGAGCAGAATCAGATCAACCTCGAAAATGCGAGGCTGGATCTGCTAGGCACGAGAAACAACCTCTTGCCGACGCTCCAGGCTTACGGCAATTTCTCCAATGTCGGACAAGCGGGCGGGCTTTCTTCGATTCCGCAGCCGATTATTGTCAATGGACAGCTTGTCGGGTACGGGCCTCTGACGCCGGCGCAAGCATCCGGGCTGGCGCTCGGCGGCTACGGAAACGTGCTCGGCCAGGTCTTCTCCCGAAAATATCCGAACTACAGTGTGGGCTTTCAGCTCACAGTTCCTCTCCGCAACCGCGCCAATCAGGCAGACGAAATCACCAATGAGCTGCAGTACCGGCAGCAGCAGATCCAGGATAAGCAGCTTCAAAACAGCATCAAGCTGAATGTGATCAACGCCTGGACCGCTCTCCGTCAGGCGCGCGCCGCGTACGATACCGCGGTTGAAGCACGCAAGCTCCAGGATCAGACATTGGCCGGCACTCGCCGCAAATACGAACTGGGCACTTCGACCATCACCGATGTGCTGGTAGCGCAGCGCGACGACACCACGCGCCAGTTGTCCGAGGTCGACACGCGCGATCAATACCAGCGGGCGCGCACAAACCTGGAACAGGTGATGGGTACGATCCTCGACTCGCACGATATCAGTCTTGAGGAGGCCAAAAACGGCCAGGTGAGCCGCGGCCCCGATCCGATTCCGGCGATTCCGCCCAAGCCGTAGCGCAGCGATCGGGTCCAGACTCTACCAGTAGCCGATCATGCGCCCGGCGCTGATTGCCGTAAGCCAGCAGAACAGCGACACCCCGCCGAAGGCCGCCAGCTTGGACTGTTCCTGCGGCGAAAGCTGGCGAATTCTGTGCTCTTTCCAAGCCGCCGAAGCATTCAGCGCGAGCACGTTCAGCAAGCCGAAGGCAATAGCTGGAAATTTGATGTACAGGAACGGATTGCCCGCGTATTCGGTGGCCTTGGTTGCTAATAAGCAGATGCCGCTCAACACGGCAATAGAAAAACCCGTGGCGGCGACCGGAACCGTGGCGCTGCTGATTGCGGCAAGCGGAATCTTTCGCCACACGCCGGCAAGGCGCAAATCAAGCACCAGAACCGCGCCAAATAAAGAAGCAACCCCAAGGATGTGGACCAGGTTTACGACCCCGTACGTCCACACACCGGATTCGCGCATGGCATGGCCCAAAACGGAATTTTGCAGCCATGCCAGAAACGGATACAAGCCGCCCTCCGGCGATGCTACTTGCGGTCCGGATAAACGTTGAACGTCCGCCCGTTCCAGGTTACGCGTTCCGTCTTCACTTCGTAGCGATTCGCGTCCCGATTGCGGTGCCCATGAATGGTAACGGTGGCTCCCACCGGGATGATCCCTTCCTTCAGGCCCGCGTGTTCCGTCCGCGCCGGCGGCGCGAGCGTCAGATCCCACACCTTACCTTCGGCGCGGATCTTCATGGTCGCATGAGGTCCGGCCAAGCTGACTCCCGATTCGACCGTGCCCGTGAGGTCGAACTCCTCATCGGCGTTTCCCGCCCAGCCGTGATGAGCCGAGGCAGGAACAGCGGAAAGCGAAAGCGCCAGCATACCCACGCAAAGCCAAAGCCTCGAGCGCATGGCGTACCCTCCTATGACCTCCTCATAATACTACCGCCGCCTACCCGGCGTGGCACACTGGCCGTGATGTCCATTTTCATTGTTCGACTCGGCACACCTCGCAAGCCCGGTGAAGGTTTACGAATCGGAACGGTGCGCCGGCCGCCGCGCGGCGTTCCTAAGTCCGACTTCGCACGGCGTAACTATTATGACGTTTGGTTCCCTAACCTTTCGCCGAGCGCGGAGTTAGTCGCCGAAGCGCTCCACGCGGTAGACGAGCGGGCATGGGCGTCGTTCAGCCGCAAGTTCCGGCGCGAGATGAGCGCGTCCGATCGGAGCCGGGAACTCGACCTGCTGGCAGCGCTGTCGCATCGCACCAATTTCGCTTTGGGATGCTACTGCGAAAACCAGGAGCGCTGTCACCGGTCTCTATTGCGCGAGCTTTTGGCAAAACGCGGAGCCGACGTAAGTTGATCAGCTTATCTCAGTGCGAGCCTACGGTGCTCTCCACCAAACTCTTGGCTTCTGCGGATTTCATCCATTCGCCCGCTACCTGCCTCGTGGCTACGTTCAACCGGTTCCACGCATTAATCGTGGCGATGGCGAGAAGAAGTGCCGCGAGCCCCCGCTCGTCGTAGTGGCGGGCGGCCTCATTCCAGATCTCGTCCGGGACGGGGTCGGATCGGTCGCTGAGCCTTGTGACCGCTTCCGATAGCGCTAATGCGGCGCGCTCCGCATCCGTGAAGTACGGAGCATCCCGCCATGCAGCCACTGCAAACAGGCGCTCGTCAGTTTCACCCGCCTTTTTCAATAAGCGGGCGTGCATGTCCACGCAGAGGCCGCAGCCGTTGATCTGGCTCGCGCGCAGCTCGATCAGCCCTATCGTGCGCGGCGGCACACCCGCTTTTCCGACCGAAGCCGAAAGGCTGTAGAGCGCTTGCCGCCCTTCGGGGATGATCATTACCGGACTATTCATTCGTGCTTGCATGAATTCGGTTCTCCTGCACCTATTTACTTCGATGCTTTCCCGTTCTCCTCGGCTCGCGCACCGGCGAGAATATCTTTCATCGCGTAATTGCCTTCATGGCAGGCGTACTCGGCAAGCTGATAGTTGTTATCGAGTTTCAAGGGAATCGACAGAGTCCAGGGCTTGGTCCATGTCTCGCGATCGTCGATCGTTACCTGATAGTTCAACGTGTACGGATCCACACGGGTCAGGCGCTCTGTGAGCCGCAATCCACCGCTGTGCCGGCCGCCTTCGCCGTTGTATCCGACGCCGTTCGAGCCGATGCTGGTCTTATCGGTGAAGTTGGTAGTCTCGATCACGAGCGTATCGCCTTCCCAATGACCGCGCGCATCGCCCATATATTCGCGAATATTCTGACCGGCGTGCGGGCGGCCGTCTAAAGGAATCACGCGGGCTTCATGAATCATCTCGTTACGAATTACCACGTAGCCGGGAGCCTGCAAGATCTGGTTGCCGTTGTTATAGACCACGGGAATCACGGACCCGGTCACACCGCGGGTGATGCAGCGGTAGTAAAGATTCAAGTCCTCGTAGGAGTCCGCTTTGCCGGCCCATTCGGCGGGATCTCCCAGCCCGCCCCGTGCCTCTTTGCGGCGTTTCTGCGCTTCGGGAGTCAGCGGCGGAATCCTGCCGTCCGGCGGGTCGATAATCAGCGAAGCCTGCCGCGTCGGCTTGCCGCGTTCCGTCCAATACGACGGCGGGCCAATCCCGACCTTAGCGTCTTTCGGCGCGCGCTCCTCGTTGTCGGCGGCCGCAGCCCGTTGGGCTTGCGCCAGGCGCTGCGAATACTCTTCGTCGGTCAGCGTGGTTCGCTCGCCCATTGATTTGGGGCGCTGCATCGGCACGCCCATATTGCCCGGCCAGACACCCTGTAAATCAGGATCGCCCCACGGGGTTCTGGGCGCGTGATAAGTATTGGTCTGCGCCGGGGCAGAGAGAACACTCATAGCCGCCAAAGTGAGTAAGCATCGATAACTCATCGCAATCTCCCGATTCGTCCTATTTTTTCTTGAATTGCCCGTACAAGAGTTCTTCTGCAAACTCTACGCACTTAAACTCCAAAAGCTGCGCATTCTTCTCCACGCGGCGATAAAGCGGCATGCTGATTTTCCAAGGACGCGAGAATACTTTGGAGTCCTCGATCGTCGCCTCGTAGTTCAGATGAGTGGCATCCATGGGAGTGAATCGCTCCACCACATGCAGATTGTCGGTGGCATAATCGCCGGCGCGGTCGAACCACGCGAGTCCATTCAGGCCAGTCACATCGATCACCAGCGTCTCGCCTTCCCAATGTCCGTTGTTGGTGCCCATCCAAGAGTCGGCGCCCGCCTCGAACGGCTTGCCCATGTTCACCAGGCGGTTGGCGCTCGCGTATTCGTACACGAATAAGATTCCCTGCGGCGACTGCACGATTTGAAACGGGTACGGCATGTAGTTGGCGCGCGGGATGCCGGGCATGTAGCACTTGGCTTCGGGATCGGCCGCCCGGCGGTTTGCCAGGTTCTCTTTCTTCTTAGCCAATGCGGCAGGCAGATAAGGAATGGCGCCGCCTTCCACCACCGTCATGCCCGCGGGTTGGGCCCCGATAGCGCCCGTTTCCCACATCGTCCCGGGTGCCGGCGAATGGTCCTCCAGATCCCAATTTGCCGTGTTGAGAGCCTCCCAGATACCGTTCAAATCGGGATGTCCGTCGAACGCGCGCGGCGCACGATAGGCCTGCGCCCCGGCGGGAGCCGCTAGGTACAGGTACCCCAACGCTAAGACCGCTGTAATCAAGAAATTCCTCATCAAATGAATGATAGATTAGTTTTCCTTGCTTCGGTAAGCGATCTTAGCTTACTGCTCGTGCGTGTTTTGGTGGTGCTCGTGGCGCGAAGATCGGGAAAGGGCGCTTGCTAGCCGAGGCTTCGCTAAGCGCCCGGGAGGACGTCTAAATAATCTTGCGGAAGACCCAAAATAGGGTGGCGGATATCAGAATGGAACAGGGCAAGGTGAGAATCCAGGCCATCGCCAGGCTGCGAACCGTTGACCATTGCAGACCCGAGTGGTTGGCCGCCATTGTGCCGGCGACACCCGACGACAGCACGTGGGTAGTGCTGACGGGCAGGCCCAGTTGATCCGCGGCTTCGATCGTAGCCATGGCGACCAGTTCAGCGGAAGCGCCTTGGGCGTAAGTCAGATGCTGCTTTCCGATCTTCTCGCCTACCGTGACCACGATGCGCTTCCAGCCGACCATGGTACCGAGCCCTAACGCCATAGCGACCGCAACTTTGACCCACGTGGGAATAAACTTAGTCGACACGTCGATGTGCTTCCTGTAATTCTCGAGGGCGTCCCAATCAGCCGGCGCGAGCTCCGGCATATTACTTTTCTTCATCAGGCGCAGGGCTTCGCTCGCCACATACATATCGTTGCGAAGATTGGGCGTCATGGTTTCGGGAACCTTGCTCAGTTGCTTGTAGAGAGAGGCTTGCGAAGCGATGCTGTTCACCAGCTGCTGCAAGCCCAGCATTGTTCCAGGCTTGAATTCGCGGGTGCGAATATAATCGGTCACTTCGGTACGTGGGTCACCGATCGCGGTAAATGGTGTTACATGCTTCTGAATCGCGGTTTCCGCCTGACGGGAAATCGCCACGAAGTCCGCGGTCTCTTGTGGTGTCACCGCGTGGTTCAGGGCATAGGCGGTGGGCACTGTGCCGATCAGAATCAGCATGATCAGACCCATGCCTTTTTGTCCATCGTTCGACCCATGGGCAAAGCTGACGCCGGAGCAGGTCAGGATCAGCAGCATCCGAATCCAGAACGGAGGGGGTTCGGTTCCTTCGGGAGCCTGGTAGAGCCTTGGATCACGGATGAAGAACTTAAAGGCCAGGAGCAACAAGCCGGCGCAGAAGAAACCCACCACCGGAGAGATGAGCAGCGATTTGCCGACACCACTTGCCTGGCTCCAATCGACGCCGCTCGTGCCGGTGTGCGCGCCCATTAACTGATTTGCGATCCCGACCCCGATGATCGAACCCACCAGAGTATGGGAGCTCGAAGACGGCAGACCTAAATACCACGTGCCTAGATTCCAGATGATCGCCGCGGTGAGGAGCGCGAACACCATGGCGAATCCGGCGCCGCTACCTACCTGAAGAATCAATTCGACCGGCAGCAGCGAGATGATGCCAAGGCGACCGCGCCGCTCGAGGTCAGCACGCCGAGGAAGTTCAGCGCCCCCGACCAGACTACCGCTACGTGCGGTTCGAGCGAGTGCGTATAGATCACGGTCGCGACGGCGTTCGCCGTGTCATGGAATCCGTTGACGAACTCAAATCCCAGGGCAATCAGCAAAGCGAAACCCAAAAGGACGAATGGATAAACGGAGTTGACGTGGACCGTAGATAGATCCGAAACCAGGTGTGCGGCTGCGTAAACGAACCCGATGATCAGAGCTACACCGAAGATCGCTATCCCGATCTTCGCCGGACTTCGGTCTAATTTTCGCTGTATTGCTGGACTCGCGGCTGCGGTGGCCATTTTTCTTCCCTCTTATTGTTTGAACAAGGCTCTACAGTGGATTGAGTCTACACAGCGGATGTTACATTCGAGTGAACATTTGGTGGTGAAACGACAGGGTTCGCTATCACCGCGAGCAGCGCTTTGGTAATGGCGATGTAGATGGAGATGCGGCTTTAAACGTGAGCCCGAGCTTTGCGGCGTGAGCACCGAAAGCCATTTGCTGGACCAGTTGGCGCGTAGAGCCCGGGCCTCTTGAATTCTCGGTGCTGAGCGCGGGCGGTGCAAATTTGCGAAACTCCCCGGAATTAAAAGAACGCTGGAGCGTTCGCGGTCGAACAGATCAACCCTGCGCACGGTCGCGGGGCTGCATTTCAGGATGCAACTAACTGCTGGGGGTCTGGGGATCTTTCTTGCGGGTTCGCAAATCCTTGGCCTGTTCGATCTGCTCCGGGCTGAGGGAGGGCATGCACCGGAAAATGCTGCGCCGTTTTGCGTCCTGCACTCCGGCGCGGATGCGCGCGCGTATGTTGCTGCGCTCCACCTCGGCAAAGATCCCGGCAATCCGCATCATGGCGCGGCCTAGCCGCGTGTCCGGGTCCAGGTGTTCGGAAAGGAAAGTGAGTTTAACGCCGTGTTCTTTCAGGCCGGTCGGCCATGATGACGAAATCCCACCGTTGCGCGAAAGCCGGTCCAACTTCCAGACTGTGAGGGTATCGCCCGGCTCGAGTTTTGTTGAGAGAACCGCGCAGGGCAGGGCGGTTGGTGGTGCCTGCTGACATTCCTTTGTCTGTAAAACATTCGGCCGCCGCACACCGGCTTTCGCAAATCGGGGTGTTGAATCTCGGCTTTCTGGTCGTCGGTGCTGACCCGGCACAGCCGTATTTCACGCGTGCGGTCATGCTCACCTTCGGGGAAGGGGGGCGGCGAACGGCGCTTCTGTTGAAGGGCGGAGGATCAGCCCCGCCGTACTTAGCTAAACTAGGCGTTGGCGATGATCGATGATTCAATGGTGGCATCGAGACGCTCCATGCGGGCGGCTCTGCCGATAGCGGCATTCGTCGGCTTTGATATGGTCAGAGTCGGTGGACTTTATGGTCCAATGATTGCGCGACGGGTCGTTTTCCGTCGTTTCCTGCGAGAGAGACATTTGAGAATCTCAAGCCCAATAAAAACGGCCTTCGCGCAATTCTCAGAATGGACCCTTTGTGGAACCTGCTTAAAAAGCTTACCGTTGAAAAAACATATAAAATAACGCAATGCCCAAGTTGCTGTTCATGCTGATGTTGGCGAGAGTTGTCTGCTTCGGTCAATCGCAACCCAAAGATGCGGATGAAACCCTTCGTGGCTTTACAACAATGCGAGTCCACGTGACATTTGAAAACATCCAATCAGGACAAGAGCCAGGGGAATCTAGCACGTTTCAGCCTTACGTAGAGAGACGCTTGCGAAACGCTGGAATCAAAATAGATAATCGGCCCGATTTCTACCCTTCGCTTGTTATGCGCCTCTCGCGCACATCTAACGATGCTGTCGGTATGAACAAGATGTATGGCTATTGCGTAACCTTACATTTCACCCGGACCTTCATGGACTCTGACAAGCGACTAGTGGCGGGGGCCACCTATCTCCCGCTCGCTGTGTTCGGATTTGCAGGCGTTCTGCGATACGACGATGCCATCACTGACTCAGTTAACACCCTAGTGGACGCTTTTACAAGGGATTGGAAATCCGCGAATCGTTGATGTCGAGCAAAAGATTTATGGAGCGCGATCGTTGGAATGTCGCACAAAGGACGGTTTGTGAGAATTTTCAGCTGAAGGAAATATTCACTTCGGCATAGCTGCCGGGGGTGCAGGCATTCACGGCCGCGAGAATAGCATCAAGATGCTGCCGCACAAGCCACCAAGGAGATTGCCCGAGAACGACGATAGAGATTTTCGGTCGGCAAGGTTCTGCTGATAGCGCACGTTTTTGTCGGTGGTCACCACCAAGTCGAAAGCCGCGTCTTCAGCCAGTTTTAACAGCGCCCCGTTTGAAATTCTTTCCCATTTGAGTTTTCGCGCCTCGGTAACTTCGTGACCGCGTAGCGCGGCGGCGAGCCCTCGGGGAACGCCCTGATCACACAGGATGCGCATCGGTCGTAACGGATGCGCCCGAAGAAGGAAGCGACGGCGCGTCGAGACTGCGGGCCGCGAATTCGAGGACGGCCTGAATTTGCTCCCGCGTGACATCGTACTGTTCGATGATTTCTTCGATACTCGCGCCCACTTCGAGATTTTCAAAAACTGTGGCAACGGGCATGCGGGTATCCTTGAAAACCCATGCACCGCTGCGGCGGTCGGGTACGCTCTCCACGGCGGGGCATTGGGACCAATCGAGATTTGCCATGATCTGCGCTCCTTCTTTCAG
>JAFAWA010000024.1 GCA_019242155.1 Terriglobia bacterium
GCCCGAACAGGTTGCGCGCCTCAGTTCCGCCGGCCAGACCACGCCAGTCTATCCGTATTGGCACCAACTGCAAACCGCGGCCGACCGGAATCCGCCGCTGGTGCGTGAAAATCTGCCGGTCCGCAGTAGCGCCGCGCCCGGTTCTTAGCCGCGTGCCCTACTCGAAACAGCGTCCCTACTCGAAACAGCGGCACCTGCCGAAACAACTCCCTTCGGCTAATGCGCCGACGAAGTGTTCCGCGGCGGCCATTCGGGCCAGCGGTTTCCTCGCGTAGCCTCGATCGCGATCGGCCCGAGCAGCGAAAATCCCGGCACAACCCCCGGAGGCACCGGCCGTGACGGCTGATGGTCCGCCGTCGTTATACAACGCAGCTCATTCCAGCCCACATGCGCCGTAACGTGCTTGTCGAACGTGGGGAGCTCTCCGTCGGCCCAGTCCTCGTGAAGGATGTTGAACTTCAGAATGTCTCCCTGGATCTCGAAGTCATCGAGCGCCGCCATCGTATAAGGGTTATCGCACGTCCCGCAGACCATTCCGCGAAGCTTCCCACCCGTTTTGCGAATGATGAAATACTGCTTCGGCGCGCCTACGCCAAAGCCTAACCAAACCCCGGCCACGTCGTTCTCGGTCAGCTTTGTTTTCCACGGTCCCGGCTGAATGTACCGAGGTGCGGGCGCGCCGAGGCCCTGCTGGTTCACCTTCACTGCCGCAACGGGTGGGGCCTTGGGAAGCCGCGAAACGATCACGGGCAGCGGGTCCGGCCCTCTCGGGTCTTTAATCAAAGTGCGCTCGAACTTCCCGCCCCCGGGACCGCCGCTCCTGCCGGTGACGATCAGCTTCCCATCCTCGAGTCTGGCGGATTGCGTGTCCTGATACGCGGTGCTGCCGTCCGCATTCACATGCGTCACCGTGAATGTGATCCCGCCCGTCCCGAATTTCCCGTCGATAAACGCCAGCGTAGTCGCGTCCGCGCAGTATGTGCAATAGATACCCCGAACCTTGTCTCTCCGGATCGAGAATTCATAAATGTGCGCCTCGCCGTTATCGGTCCGCCAGCCGCCGCGATAGTCATCGGCGTCCTGTGCCGCCCCGATAGACGGGTGCGCGCAAAACGCCAGCAGCAGTAACAATTGCCGTTCTCTAAGCATCGGTATTCGCCTTGTCCGTAAGATTCCTATTAGGGGCAGGATATAATAATGCGGCGGAGGAAACGACCGTATGAAGCGGGTGCGATTGGTATTGATGTCCGTGCTAGCCGTGGCGGGGCCGCTTCTCGCGCACCACTCCTTCTCAATGTTCGACCGCGAACACCAGATAACCCTCACCGGAATCGTGACCAGATTTGAGTGGACCAATCCGCACGCCTATATCGAACTCGATGTTCCCGACGGCAGTGGCGGGACCAGGCACTACAGCATCGAATGCGCCAGCCCCAACGTGCTTACCCGCGTCGGCTGGAAGTACAGCGAGTTGAAGTCGGGCGATAAAGTAACGCTGCTGGTGAATCCTTTAAAGAGCGGCAAACTGGGCGGCATGCTCGAAAGGGCAACCCTCCCCGATGGCCGTGAGTTGGGCGACGGCAATCCGCCAAATGGAAAATTCGACCGATAGCACCCCTCGAGAACGCGCCATGCGACCGAACGATATCCGGCCAGTCTTCACCGCGGCTCTAATAACTTTCTCTCTGGCCGCGCCGCTTCTACTTCAGGGGCAAGGTTCCGATATTACGGGTACCTGGGCAGCGGACCGGAGACCGCGCGACCCCAAGCTTGCGCCGCCTGCTCCTACGCCGCTCCTATTAAGGCCGCAATACGACGCCCCGTACAAAGCCCGGCTCGCCAAAGAGCGTGCCGCTGAAGAGCGCGGTGAACCGCTCGCGAACGGTTCCACGGCATGCGTGCCGTACGGTATGCCGCAAATGATGTCGGCAATTTATCCGTTGGAAATTTTGCAGACCAAAGGGCAGGTGACCATCATCACCGAAGCCTTCAGCGAGGTTCGGCGCATCTATCTCGACGAGCCGCAACTCAAAATCGGCGAACCGCCGCCGGGGTATTATGGCCATTCCGTCGGCCGATGGGAAAACAATATCCTGATGGTGGACACCATCGGAGTGAAGCCGGAGGTGCTCGGCTACCGCGGTATGCCGCACAGCGATCAGATGCACATCCGCGAGCAGTTCCAGCTCGTCGCGCCCGACATTCTTCACGACCAGATCACTGTCGAAGATCCCGTGGTGCTCGAAAAGCCCTGGACCTTCACGTTTTCCTACCGCCGCATGCCCGGCTACAAGCTGCTCGAATACGTTTGCGAGAACAACCGCGAATACGTGGACGAGAACGGCGTCGTACGCTTAAAATTAGGCGACAAGTAGTTATGCCGAAGCTGTTGTGGGCCCTCCTGCTCTGCACTTCCATGCTGCCCGCCGACCTCAAAATCGATCACGTAACCGCTGCCGGAAAAGACGTGCGCGCGATGCAAAAAGCGCTCCAGGCGGCCGGAATTCCGAGCGAATACGGAGGCCCGCACGCCAACCACGCGACCGAAATGGCGTTGACCAGTTTTCCTGACGGCTCCTACTTGGAATTGATCGCCATCCAACCGCAAGCCGAGCCTGCCGCGCTGGCCGCCAGCCCCTGGAACAAGTGCCTGCTGGGAAACGCCGGCCCCTGTGGCTGGGCCGTTCGTCCCGCCGATATTGCCGCGGAAGACGGCCGCCTGCGCAAAGCCGGAATCGCTCTCACCGATGCCGCGCGGAATGGCCGCAAGCGCCCCGACGGCGTCCAGCTCGACTGGGAGACGATTCAGGTGGGAAGCGGAAACGGCGACTTCTTCCCTTTCCTGATCCACGATTTCACACCGCGCGACCGCCGCGCTTACCCCAGCGGCAAACCGACCACCACCGAATTCACGGGAATCACCAAAGTCGTCTTAGCCGTGAACGATCTCGATGCCTCCATCGCTCAGTACCGCCGTGCTTACGACTTGCCTGAGCCTCAGCGGCAGCAAGACGCCGGTTTCGGCGCGCGTCTTGCATGGTTCGCCGGTACCCCGGTCGTGCTGGCCGCACCGGATGGACCGCAGTCTTGGCTTCAGGACCGTCTGCACCGCTTCGGGCAAACGCCCTGCGCGTTCATCCTTGGCGCAAAGTTCGGGGCGGTCGGCCATCTCGAGATGAGTACGTGGTTCGGAAAACGAATCACTTGGCTCGCGCCCGATGTCTTGGGCTGGCGTCTCGGAATCGAATAGCTTAAGCTGCTTGAGTCCCCGCTGACTGGCTGCGCGCCGCCCGCGCGATCTCTTCCTGATGGCGCGCCACAATCACCATCACCGCATACTCCTCCGGACGCAGCCCTAGCCCGGAATAAGCCGTATCCTGCTCAACTCCCACTTCTAACGTTTGGAATAGTACGCCGTCCGCGTAGGCGTCGAGAATCGCCGGATGAACGTAGTATTTGCGGCAAGTGGACGGCCGGTTGCCCAGCTTTTGAGCCACGCGCTTCACGGCGCTTATGATTGGCCGCTTGCTCGATTTTGCATTACGGCAAGGCCCTTCCGCGTTAAGTTCCCGGACCGCCAAAATCGTGCCCGCCCACGTGCGAAAGTCCTTGGCGGTAAAATCGTGCCCGCTGATTTCGCGAATGTACCGGTTCACATCGGAAGAATCTACCACCCCGATCTCCCCGTCCTCACCCACGTATTGAAATAGTTCATACCCCGGCAGGTCCCGGCACTGTTTCACAACATGGGCCAGGCGGCGGTCGGTCAGCTCGATCGAGTGGTCCACGCCGCTCTTGCCGCGGAACCGAAACATGAGCTTCGCGCCCGAAATCCGCACGTGCTTGTTATGCATGGTGGTCAGGCCGAACGACTCGTTTTCCTTGGCGTACTCCTCGTTCCCCACCCGGATGAACGTGGTCTCGAGCAGCCGCACCACCGTCGCCAGCACCTTCTCTTTAGGAAGGCCCGGACGCTTGAGATCCTCTTCTACCCGCTTGCGCACCAGCGCCAGAACCGTTCCGAAAGCGATCATCCGGCTGAACTTCGACTGATCGCGGACCTCGCGGTAAAGCGCATGATAGCGGTACTGCTTGCGCCACTTTGCATCCCAGCCAACCGCCTGCAGGTGGCCCTTAGGGGAAGGGCAGATCCACACCTTGCTCCATGCCGGAGGAATCGCTAACGCGCGGATTCGCGCCAGTTGCTCGGGCTTGGTCAGCGTCTTCCCATCTGGCCCTACGTACCGGAAGCCCTTACCGCAGCGGATTCGCTGGATGCACGGACCACACGCCGTGACGTACCGCAGCCCCGCATCTTCAGCCGATTCGGACGGATCGCTCGCGAACATACCCCAAAGGGCAGTTGCAATTGAAAGACCGCAGTCAGGAAGCTTAAATATTAGCCGCCGATGGAATACATGGGACGCGGCGGAGCCACAAAGCGGGTGCTGTTGATCTCATGCCCGATCCACTTGCCGGCCACGTTGCGGCGAATCAACGCCACGATCTCCTCATCGGAAGCGCCGGCGCGAAGCGGACCCTTTATGTCGTCCTCTTCGATTGCGAACAGACAGTAGCGCAGCTTGCCGTCAGCCGTCAGGCGCAGCCGGTTGCAATTCAGGCAAAACGGCCGGCTTACCGATGCGATGAACCCCACGCTGCCTATGCCGTCGGAAAATCGATATTCCGTGGCAGGGGCGCGCGGGTCCGGATCCGCTTCCGCAACCAGCGGCGCAATTTCCCCGCTCAACATCGCGATCATGTCGTCGGCCAACAGTACCTTGCTCCGGTCCCACAGGTTCTGCGCGTCGAGCGGCATAAACTCGATGTACCGCACCTCGAAACCCCTCTCGCGGGCGTAGCGCGCAAGCGGCACAATATCCGGCTCCACCAGATTTTTCACTGCCACCGCATTCAGTTTGATCTTGTAGCCGAGATCCTTCGCCAGTTCCAGGCCCGCCAGCACCTTGTCCAGATCATCCCGGCGCGTAATTTTCAGGAAGCGCTCGCGGTCGAGTGTGTCCAAATGAACGTTCATGCGCCGCAGGCCGGCTTCATATAGAGGCTTGGCCAGTTTCGGCAGCAGCACCCCGTTGGTAGTAAGGGCGAGATCCTGAATGCCGGGAATGCGGGCCAGCCGCTCGATCAGCACCGGCAGATCCCGCCGCAGCAGAGGCTCCCCCCCGGTAACCCGCAGTTTGCGAACTCCCAGTGTCACCGCGATTCGCACGAACCGCTCGATCTCTTCGAAACCCAGAATCTCGCGGCGGTCTACGAAATGAACATCGCTCTCCGGCATGCAGTAGAAGCACCGTATGTTGCACCGGTCCGTCACGCTGATCCGAAGATTATCGTGAGTGCGGCCGAAAGAATCGATCA
>JAFAWA010000285.1 GCA_019242155.1 Terriglobia bacterium
GAGTAACAGCGAGGGCACAGTGAGCGAGCCGACAGCGCCAATGATCATCAACGTGCCGTTAAGGCCGAGACCGCCGATGGCTGCTTCCATCGCGTCGGCGGCGGTGACGGTGGCAAGTATAACTTTGGCTCCGCCTAGCTTCTGAAGCTCTTCGGCCGGGTTCTGAGCGCGCGTGTCGATATATCGCGAGGCGCCGAGCGTTAGGGCGAGCGAGCTTTTATCCTGTCCGCGCGCGATAGCGACGGTTTGGAATCCCATTTTCGCGGCAAACTGAACCGCCAGATGACCGAGTCCGCCCAAGCCAAGCACGGCGACCACCTGGCCGGGCCGCGCGCCGCTATTCCGCAAGCAGTTGTACGTGGTGATTCCAGCGCACATCAGCGGTGCTGCCTCGACTGCGGAGAGACCTTCGGGAACTCGCGCCGCAGCTTCGGCGCGCGCGATGGCGTAATCGGCGTAACCGCCGTCGCTGGTGATACCAGTTACGTATGTAGCCGTGCGGCAGGCGAAGAAATCCCCTTGGCGGCAGGACTCACAATAACCGCAATATCCTCCGTTCCAGCCGAGGCCGACGCGCTGGCCGGTTTTCCATGCAGCTACTCCGGGACCGACGGAATCGACTATGCCGATTACTTCGTGGCCCGGTACTCTGGGGAACGTGACGCCGGGGTAGTTTCCCTCTTTCGTTAGGGAATCGCTATGGCAAATACCGCAAGCTTCAACCTTGACTCGAATCGATCCAGGCCCGGGTTCCGGTATTTCCCGCTCCACGATTTCAAAAGGTCCCCCGGGTCGGGACACTTGTACCGCGCGCATTTTGGGCATGAGTTCTCCAATATTTGATGGTGGCATGGTTCCGGCGGGTGCAGGAAGAATGGGTTTTGGGGCAGAGGGAAATTGTCCGCGCCATATTTGCTTTGGGTCGCAGATTGCGTATAGTGGGGTGGAAGCATGCCAGATCCGCCGATGACGGTGGTGGAGACCGCTCGGTTCGTTAAAGACGTAAAGTCGATGATGTCGGATTCGGAACGGGAACGAGTGGTAGCGTTCCTCGCCGCGAACCCCGCGGCCGGTGAAATCATTCCGGAGACCGGCGGGGTTAGAAAGGTTCGATGGGCTTTAGCTGGAAGAGGTAAACGCGGCGGCGCTCGGGTCATCTACTATTTCCACAACGAGCGCCTGCCTGTGTTTCTTCTGGCAGCGTATGGAAAGAATGAGAAGGCGAACCTCAGCATGGCAGAGCGGAGTGCTATGAAGCGTTTGATTCCAGTGCTGCTGGCGGGCTACCCGGTGAAAGATTAGGATGCCACGATGGTAAACACGAAGCGAAAATCCAAGCAGCCGGTGAACACACCGGCACGTGCGCCGAAGAAGCGCCCCAGTGTTGGGGCACGCATCATGGAAGGACTGGAGCAAGCGATCGCGTGGACGCGCGGCGAGAACGATGACGCACGCGTTACGCTGGTCCAGGTGCCTGAAGTTAATGTGCGTGAAGTGCGCACGAATATGGGGCTGAGTCAGGCACAGTTCGCGACCAAATTCGGTTTTCCACCGGCCACATTACGCAACTGGGAACAGGGGCGGTCCCGCCCGGACGCGCCGACTCGCGTGCTGCTGGCTGTAATTGCGAAGCACCCGGAGGCAGTAGAGGATGTTTTGCGAAAGGCGAGTTGAATTGGACGGCCGGGGGACATTAGCCGGCATTGACTAAAGCTGCTGAGCGGCCCTGCACCGGCGCAATAGTACCAAGTCCAAGAAATCGTCCATCTCCGATTACCAAAGGACCGTGGATAGCTTCGGGCTGGATCAATTCTGCGCCCTTTGGCGGTGTCTGGATGCGCGGCCGGCGTAACCCGCCCTGACTTGCTCCCAAGGAACGACTTCATCCGGGTTGCGCTCGTACTGGTCGAGGCGATGGTCGAGTTCATCCCGCTGAGCGTCGGTGAGTGTCAGTTCATCGGCTTCCAGGCTCTCCCACAACGCGTCAAGCAATTCAAATTTCTCCGCCGCCGGCAGGTTGCGGATTTGATTTCGGAGATTACTCATTGCCATCACCTCTTCCTTATCTCGCGAGCGGAAGGGAGCCTTTTAACTGCTTGAAAACGTGGTGGCCAGGGACGGAATCGAACCGCCGACGCCAGCCTTTTCAGGGCTGCGCTCTACCAGCTGAGCTACCTGGCCGGGGAACTTCAAGTGTATCAGCCGCGTTACGCACCCTGCAATTGAGCTAGCGCCTCGCCGGTCTCTCTCTCAACGTCCGCGTGCAGGCTGTTGCCGTGCGCATCCATGGTGACAATCGCGGCGAAGTTTTTTACGCGGATGTGCCACATCGCCTCCGGAATGCCGAACTCCATCAGATGTACGCCCAGCACCTCTTCTACTGTGCGCGCGTAATACTGCGCGGCTCCGCCGATGGCATTCAGATATACGGCTCCGAAATCTTGGAGCGCGGCCAGAGTCTTCGCGCCCATTCCGCCTTTGCCGATCACGGCGCGAACGCCGTAGTTGCGAATCACATGGGACTGATAAGGCTCCTCGCGGCTGCTCGTCGTAGGTCCGGCTGCTTTTACGCGCCATCGCCCGCCCTCGTTCAACATCACGGGACCGCAGTGGTACAGCACCGTTCCGTTCATGTCGACCGGCGGCTCGTTCTTCATCAGAAAGGCATGCACGTTGTCGCGCCCGGTAAACATTTCGCCGCTAATCAGCACCACATCTCCGACCCTCAAGGCGCGCACCTGAGCTTCGGTGAGCGGCGGCGTGAGAATCACTTCGCGTCCTGTCAATGGGAACCCCGTGCCGCGCGCCATTCGCTCGACGGCGCGGGACGGGTCGCGGTAAAGCCATCGCGTAATCGCGCCGGTGGCCGCATCCAGACGGACCCCCAGCCGCCGGAATGCCCAGCAATCATAGGCCACCGATACGAAGAAGCTAGCCGGCAGGCGATTGGCGGCTGTAATCTTGCAACCGATTAATGAAGCCTTGCCTCCGAACCCCATCGCTCCTACGCCGAGCGTATTGGCTTCCTCCAGGATTTGCGATTCGAGTGCAGCCAATTCGGGCACCGGGTTGGCATCATCGAGAGTCCGGAACAGCTGCATCTTGGCCAGATCGTAACCATGGGCGCGGTCGCTGCCGATGCATACTCCGACTGCGCCCGGCGCGCAGCCCTGGCCCTGCGCCTGCCACACTGCATGCAGAATTGCTTTGCGCACACCTGCGAGGTTGCGGTCGGCGCGGCCCAGATGGTCGAGATCGCAGGGCAGCGAATACTGGATGTTTTTGTTTTCGCAGCCGCCGCCTTTGAGAATGAGCCGAATTTCGATCTCGTCCTCCTCCCATTGCTCGAAATGGATCACCGGCGTTTCCAAGCCCAAATTGTCGCCGCTGTTCTTGCCGGTAATGGAATCGACCGAATTGGGGCGGAGTTTGCCGCGGCGCGTGGCTGCAGCCACCGCTTCGCGAATGGCGTGGCGGATCCGAATCTGGTTTATTCCTACCGGCGTATGGACAATAAATGTAGGCATGCCGGTATCCTGGCAAATGGGGCCTTCGTCCTGTTGGGCCATATCGATGTTGCACAGGATAATGTCGAGCGCCTGGGAGGATTGCGTGGACGGCGTCTCTGCACCTACTGCCATTGACATAGCTGCGCGAACATCAGGCGGGAGATTGGTCGAGGTCAGTGTGATGAGTTCTAAGAGGCTGTTTGCAAGAAATTCCATGACAGTTGCCGAAGACACTCATTTTACTCCGCGACACGATAGAGGGATGTAAGTTTGGGTTTGGAGTGTCCGCCCTGGTGCGGCTTGAGCTGGGCGCCAAGCGCCGTCTCTATGGGAGCTGCGCCTGTTGTTTGCGGTCGCGGCGGTGTTGGAAATAGCGCTTCACATCCGGCCAGAATTCCTTAGCAACGTTAGACAATGCGTCGGTGCCGCAGGACAGCATCAGTTTCTCGACATTGGCGCCCGGGTTGTGTTGATCGGCGGGATAGTAAAGATTGGAGATTGCAACCGCGCTGGCATTGCCGCCCCACTCCGAGAAATTGAACATGCGGTGGCCGGAATCCATGCGCGCCACAAAGATTGAGGTGACCGCGTACCAGGCGCGATGGCGGAGGGGGCCCGAGCCGAGACGAAAATAACGCGGGTCCTGATGTCCCAGCGCAGGAAAGATTCCTTCAGTCATCATATTCCCGATAATCTGATCGCCGACCGCGCTCGCGTAACGTTTCGCATACCCGGTCATCCCTTGGCCCCAACTCGGGTTCTGGTTTTCGAGCTGATAGAGGCCTGCAAACAGGCCGCCGGTCAGGTACGACGGCCAATCGAAAGAGTCCTTCAGTGCGATCGTAATCTTGTGCTGGGAAGAGATGGGATGGAAAGGAACTGAAGATTCCGCCGTTCGATAATTGGGTAGCACACCGAATACGCGCTTGTCTTCGGGCGGCGCAATCGAACCATCCGGCGCATTGTTCTCTTGGGGCACGATGGCTGCATCGCCGGTTTGGGCATACGTAGCGTATATGGGCCCAAACGAAAGGAGTGCAGACACAATGAGACGCCTAAGCATGTAAGAGATTAGATGGCCGCCACATGCCGCCGGTTACGGCTCTTTGCGAAAAGCCAGCGGATTCTCATTTGTAACGCCATTGCGAGCGGCGATAGCAGCACGTACACTTGCCAAATGCGAACCTGGCTGACGGTTGTGCTGTTGGGCGCGGGCCTGGTAATCGCCTACGTGGACCGCACGAACCTTTCCGTCGCGCTGGCGTCGCCCGAGTTCCGAAATTTTTTTCAATTGAGCGACGGCGAGAGAGGGCTGCTCAACTCCGCCTTTTTTTGGAGCTACACGATTCTACAGATCCCGGCCGGACTGCTCATAGACCGCTTCGGAGTCAAGTGGCCGGTGATGTGGGGCCTGCTCCTCTGGTGCGCGGCGAGTGCCGCGACCGCGAGCACCGCCGCTTTATGGCAATTGATCGGACTGCGTTTGGCCTTGGGTATCGGCGAATCGGTGATTTTCCCGAGCGGCCTCAGTTGGATTCACCGCAACATCGAAGAGCGCCGGCGCGGCTTGGCGGCGGGTATTTTTGTCAGCGGCACCAAGTGGGGACCGGCGATAGGCGCGCCGCTCGCGGCATGGCTGATCAGCCGCTTCGGATGGCGCAGCATGTTCCGGGTAATCGGGGTCGGCGGATTAATCTGGCTTGTGCCCTGGGTCCTGCTCGCGCGCGAAGGAGTGCGCGCCGCGAGCACCAAGGATGCCGGGCCGGGGCCAAGTGTCGGCGAACTGTTACGGTCGCGCATGATGTGGGGCGCGATGATCGGCACGTTCTGTTACAACTATTTCCTGTTCTTTTCGATCACCTGGATGCCCGCTTATTTCGTCGAGCGGCGGCACCTCTCGCTGAATTCGATGGGGACGTATACAATGTTCAGCTTTGCGGGCACGGCGATTGTGGCCATCCTGGCGGGTGCCGCGGCAGATGCCTGGATCCGCCGTGGGGCCGATGCGGCCGCCACCAGGCGATGGTTCACGATTGCAGGTCTGGTGGGTGCTTCGACTGAGGTGATCGGCGCGGTTTCCGACTCCAATCAACTCGCCGTCTTCTTTGCCATCTTCTCCATGGCCGGCTTAGGATTGGCGACCGCGAATTACTGGGCGCTGACACAGACGCTCGCGCCCAAGGCCGCCGCGGGCCGTGTAGCCGGGCTGCAAAACACGGCATTGAATCTCGCCGGCATCGTAGCGCCGGTGCTGACGGGCTGGCTCAAGCAGACCACCGGCAGTTACACGGTTGCCATGCAGGCGATTTGGCTGGTGTTGCTGGTAGGCATATGGGCATATGTGTTTCTGGTGAGGGCCGAAACGGCGCCGGTTCGGGTCGGCGTGCCGTCTCTGACCGGGTAGATGGGCGGCCGGGATTTCCGGCAAAAGACAACCGCTGAAAACAGCGCCAAAAACATCTATGTTGCGCCACTTTGATAATGTCCCCTTAAGACCACATTAGAAATGTCCCCTTATGATGACCTCCTCTAGGGAGGTCAGGTGGGGAGGACAGCGTTGAGCAAGAGGGAATTGCAGCGGGGCGGGATTTTGGCTCGGGTGAAGTCCG
>JAFAWA010000417.1 GCA_019242155.1 Terriglobia bacterium
TCGATCGCAAGATCGTGACCCTCTACAAATGCGATCGGACCGCCGTGCTTTGCCGTTTGTGGGCCTAATAGTGCGCCGATTTGCTTGAGCCACGGGCCCGCAGTTGCTACGTCCTTCAGACCGCCGGGGAAGCCGTTGTTCACCCAGCCGGCCACCGGGGGCAGAGGGCGCACCCAAGCCTGTAAATCCAACTTCCGGAGCATGCGAATGAAGGCGCTAAGATCGCGCCGGGGGCTGGTGCGCCCGTTGAAATCGAATTCGCCTCCTTCGATCTGATGCCAATTCCACGGAATGGAAAACTCTACCGTGTGCACGCCGAGCGTCTTCAACCACACCAGTTCGCGTTCCCACTGCGCGCGCGGGTAGAGGTAATACGGGAATTCTACGGCCTGCACAAATCGTCCCGAAGAGGCCTCGGGCGGGGCCCACGCGCTGGACGCGGCGCACAGCGCTACAAGCACTGAGGCTAGGAAAGAGGCAGCGCGCATCAGTAAATCCGCTGTTTGCGCACCCGGTAGTCTTCTACCAAGGGCATCCGAACGACGGTACACATCTCGAACAGGCGCGATCGGGCACGAGCGCCGATGCGGTCGGCAAGCGTGGTACGGTACTGCGTGCCGACGGGAGTCTTCTCATAAGCCACGCTGCCAGCATCGAGGTCCGGCAGATTGGTAGTGGCGATCAACGGCTTTCGATGATTGCACCGGTAAGTGATGATCGAGGTTACGGTATCTTCGACCCACTCGGTGCCCCGATGGGCACCCAAGTCATCGAGCAATAGTACGTCTGCATCGAGGGCGACCCGGTACGCTTCGCGGTCCGCCGAATTCGAGGAGGCGTCATAACCGGCGCGAATACGGTCGAGAAGATTCTGGTAATCACAGAATACGCAGTCGAAGCCCTTATCCAGGATGCGGCGCAGGGCAGCGATGGCGAGGTGGGTCTTGCCGGTCCCCGGATCGCCGATGAGCAGCAGCCCGGGACGGGTTTCGCTCGGGAACTCGTCGGCGAACCGTTTTACGGCCAGAAGAGTGTTTCGGAGGTCCCGTGAGGCTAGCGGGTTGCCTTCGTGAGCGGCCGAGAAACTTTCGAACGAGGCATTCCGGTAAAGCGGAGGAATTTGGGCTTCTTCCTGACGGCGGCTCGCGATTCCTTCAAAGCGGCAGTCACACGGCGCGGCGCTCGAAACGTGCGCCTGTTCCACAATGGTGAAACCGGTGCCGCCGCACTTAGGACAAACCGCCTCGCTGTGCATCGATTCTTATTATCCGCCACCGGCAGCGCAGACTGCTCGAGCGCGGCATCACTCAATAGAGGCCAGAATCTCACCCGCAGTGACCGTGGCGCCTTCCACTGCACGTAGAGAGGCCACGCGGCCGGCGCGCGGTGCTTTCATCTCGTTCTGCATCTTCATGGCTTCGACTACCAGGATGACTTTACCTGCCTCGACGATCTCGCCGAGCGCGACCAAAACTCGCACTACTCTGCCGGGCATGGGTGCGGACAAGTTGGCAACACCGTGAGCCGCGAGAGCCGACTTCGGCGACCAGCGCCGGGGATCGAGAACTTCCACCTCGAAGCGATATCCGCCGATGACGACAACGGTTGCAGTACCGGCACGCTCCACGCGGGCATCGTAGCTGCGGCCATCGAGCAAAATCGAGTAGACGCCCGGTCCGACCGATTCGACCTCAGCCGAGCGCACCGAACTGTTCCAGTGAAAGCGGCAATGCGGGGGCGAAGCGATAATTTCGATCTCGCGCGCAGCGCCGTTGATTGTTAGATTCAGCTTCACCGCAGCAGTTCTCCGCGGCCCGCGGCCACCCAGGCTGTAGGACCGCCGGCATCCCGGCGGGCTTCACGCCGCTCCGAGGATTGATGATGGAGCGCAGCAGCCAGTGCCGCCAGGATTTCGAGATCGGCCGGCGGTTCGGGGCTTTGCCGGCGGGCGAAAAACTCCGGGATGAAACCGGTATGGAGATGCCCCTCACGGAACTCTTTGTCGGCCAGGACCTGCCGGAAGAATGCGATGTTGGTTCGAATGCCTCCGACGGCGTATTCCCGGAGTGCCCGATCCATGCGGTTCATGGCATCTTCGCGGCTGGTTCCCCACAAAGCGAGCTTGGCCAGGAGCGGATCATACTCCACGGGGACGGTCCATCCGCTATACACGCAATCATCCAGGCGAACGCCGGGGCCTAGGGGACGGCTGAGATGGGTCAGCGTGCCCGCGGAGGGAAGAAAATCGTTGTCCGGATCTTCCGCGTAAATGCGGCATTCGAGGGCAGAGCCGTTCCAGGCGACATCCTCCTGGCGGAGCGTCAGTCTGTTGCCGGCGGCGATTTGGATCTGGAGCTGCACCAGGTCGAGACCGGTAACGAGTTCCGTAACCGGGTGCTCCACCTGCAACCGGGTGTTCATTTCCAGAAAGTAGAACCGGCGGCGGGAATCTACCAGAAATTCGATGGTGCCGGCATTGTAGTAGCCGACGGCGCGGGCAGCGCGAATGGCCACTTCCCCCATTTGGCGGCGCATTTCGGGATGGAGGGCGACCAGCGGCGAGGGCGATTCTTCTATGACCTTTTGATGCCGGCGCTGGATGGAGCATTCGCGTTCGCCCAGGTGAATCATGTTCCCATGGCGGTCTCCGAGCACCTGTATTTCAATGTGCCTG
>JAFAWA010000446.1 GCA_019242155.1 Terriglobia bacterium
GCGAACCGCGTGCCGGGGCAACCGCTATTTACGGTGGATCTGAACTGCCACTGCTACGACCCTAATAAGACATTCGTGTTGAATCAGGCGGCATGGTCTAATCCACCCGCGGGTCAGTTCGGAACGTCCGCGGCATACTACAGTGACTACCGATATCAGCGCCGTCCTACGGAAAATATCGGCTTCGGCCGCGCGTTCCGTTTCAAGGAAAGTGTCAGCCTGAATATCCGGGCGGAATTCACGAACATCTTCAACCGGGCCGGCATTCCGAACCCAGCTAACGGTCAGGGCACACTCACTTATGCGTCCACGCAACTCCGCAACAGCGCGGGCCAGGCTACCGGCGGCTTCGGTTGGATCAATGCGAACCCGGCTACACCCACTCTGTTCCCGCGCCAAGGGCAGCTTGTGGCGCGCTTTCAGTTTTAGGTGTAACTCCGTTCTTAACGGATTCGGATTGCGGCTGCGGGGAGCTACACCAGGACAGTCTCGTGAAGGGCCTGCCTTCGTAGACGGTGTGCCTGGCTAATGGAAATCGAGAGGTGCTCGCCCACTTCCCGAAGACTAAGCTTGGAACGGAGGATTTCGAGCCGCTCCGGCGTTCGCCACCAGCCTATTTGGCGGGCACGCCTGCCAAGAATCTTCGGCCGTGTGTCGAACACTACCTGCACATTCACATTGTGCCGCCTGGCAAACTCGCGCGCGCTGAGTGTTTCCAGATCATCCAGCCGCTCTTTCCAAAACTCGGACAAGTTGTCGAGATAGTTGAAGCCAAAACGACGCCGAATCCGTTTGAGCGTCGATCGCCCGGCCGGGAGGTCAAAGAGGATTCCGTCATGTTTGGTACGGTTCGCGTCCCAGAACTCAATGAGAGATTGGGTTGCGATCAAACGCGGCAGGCCCCCGCGATAGACGCCCAGATGAGAATCCGGCGAGCCAAAGAGTAAGTCAAACCCGTGTCTACTCTCGCGTATCTCGCGTACGTCCCAGAGATGCCCTTCGACGTCATAGACCTGATCGATAATGACAGATTTCCGTTTCATGGTGTCGCTCTCCAGGCTGAGAGTAACTGGCGAAGGAAACGGAGTCAGTCAGCGGCCAAGCTAACTCATTGAGATATGGGCATAAAGATTTTCGATTTTCGCGTGAATCCGGACTGCGGCCCGGTCGGCTCGTTTTGCGGATACTTCGGCGTGGGCGTTGGTGACCTTAATCAGCAGCACCGCACAGCTATGAAGGCAGGGCGAGGAATGGAGCGCCGGTCCGCGGATCCTACGGCTGAGCCGAAAGCTGCGCAACCAAGCCGCTCACAATCGGTGTTCCCCAACCGGTAGCGAAATCCCAACCGGCGGCTGCGCTGTAGCCTTGAATTCCGTTGAAGCCGTTATTGCCGGTGGTCACATCGTGAAACGCCTGTGTGCTGTTCGCAGCCGCCGTGTAAAGAAGTGGATTCAAGAACCCCAGGGGATGACCGTTCAACTGATTAAGATCGGCGATCATTCCGGCCCACTGCGGCGCGCCCTCGCTCGTGCCGCCTATAGCGTAGTAGCCGTGATACTTCGGGTCCAGGTAGAAACTGGCATACACGAGGACGGCGGTGTTCGGGTCTGCGTTGTACGCCACATCGGGAATTCCGCGATGGCCCGCGAGTGTGGCCTGCACCGATGCCGGAAGCGAATTCTGAAATGACGGCTCGCCAAACTGCTGACTGACTCCACCGCCCGAAGCTCCGGTCGAATTGTTCCATACAATTTCCGATTGGTAGGTGCCGCTCGTATCGGCAGAAAGGCTAGTTCCACCGACTGCGGTTACGAAGGGCGAAGAAGCGGGGAAATCCACGGTGGGAGAGCTATAAGGTTGCCCATTGGTCTCTATGTTGGAAGTTCCGGTATCGCCCGAAGACGCGAGTACCGTCACATCCTGCTGCGCGGCTTTTTCATAGAGGGTCTGAAAGCTGTTCATCACCTGGAGACCCGCGGGTGTGAACAAGGTGTTCTCGGCGGTCCCCCAACTTTGTGAAATGATCTGGCCCAGATGATGATCTAAGGCGTACTGCTCGAGCGACAGAAACTCCGGCAGGCCTTGGATCCCTTGAGTCTCATTGACCGGACTGGTCAGAAGCACAATAGCCGCGCCGGGCGCCATGGCATGCGCCCACTCAACGTCCAGCGTGGTTTCAAGTGCCCAGTCAACGTGAGCTTTGCTCAACGGATTGAAAGGCACAGTGCCGAGCGGTGAGATTACAGTAAATGATGGTGGATCCGGCAGACCGTAACCGGCATCGAACACCTTCAAATCGTTCTCAATGGTCGGGCTGCCAAACGAATCGATAATGACGATGGTTTGGCCCGCTCCGTTATAACCGGCTTGGAGAAGAGGCGTCACGGAGTAAGCGTTCTGCATTTCCTGCGGGCTGTAGCACGGGTAACCCAATTGGGCGCGGCAGGCGGTATCAGTGGGGGGCTGAGGGGTCGAACTCGATACGAGCTTCAGCCCTTTTACCTTTGTAACTTGCGACAGAATACTATCGAGCTCAGACTGAGAATAGGCTGCAGACGAGAGGCATGCCACGATCGCGCATGCCGGGAGTAAAGCTTTCATAACGCTCCTTTACTAAGAACTAAGTTGGAAAGCTGCCCGGCTCACATCCGCAGGGCAGCCGTGGGATCGATTTGCGTGGCCCGGCGCGCCGGGACGTAACAGGCTAGCACGGCCACAGTTGCAACGAGCAAAGAGACAGCCGCGAGCACGGAAATATCTGTCGGTTTTACTCCGAAGAGCAGGCTTGCCATGGCGCGAGACACGGCCACCGCGGCGGCGAGGCCAATCGCAATTCCGAACGCCGCCAGCCGTCCCCCGCGTCCTAAAACCATGCGAAGAACGGCGCCGGGCCGTGCGCCGAGCGCCATGCGGATGCCGATCTCCCTGGTCCGCAGAGTTACGGCGTAAGAGATCACACTGTACATGCCGAGGAATTCCAATAAGAGCGCGAGTATGCCAAACGCACCCATCAGAAGCACGGAGAACCGTGGTGCGGCCAGCGAACTGTCCACTAGCGCAGCGAGCGTTGTGAGATTCGCGACGGGCAACTCCGGGTCGACCCGCCGGATAGTGTTTCGCACGGCGCCCGCGACAGACGCGGGGTCGGCGATGGTCCGCACGAGCATGCCCATATCCGACATAGAAGGATACGGCTTCTGCGTGTACGGCACGTACATTTCGGGTCCGG
>JAFAWA010000007.1 GCA_019242155.1 Terriglobia bacterium
AAGGCTCTTTGGATCTCACGTGAATCCCCTTCCCTAATCACCCAATGGATTTGGGAGGGAATTATATCATCGGAGAGGGTCAGGGTAAAGCGCACTGCCGGACACGTATGCCGGCAGCGCGCCACCGTACCAACTATGCCAAGCGTACCATGTGCAAGGTGCCTGGCTGACTGATGTTTCGTTGCAAGTTACGGCTTACAGCTAGGGCCGGACTTCCAGACCGTATTCACGGAGCAGCGCGCCTGCCGGGTCGTACAACCGCACGAAGTAGCTGCCCGCCGGAAGCGCGAGAGAGGGCGCTCCGCTATTCGGAACGAAATGGGATTTCGAGACCTGCTTGCCGGAAGCATCCACTACAACCAGATCGTAAGCCGCTAAAACAGGAAGCCCCTCAAGGCCAGGCCGGAGCTCGAGCGTTTTCGAGGCAGGCCCGTGAGCTACGCTTACCGCGCCGCGGGTAGCTTCGAGCGATACCGCTACGGGTGGCTCGAAACCGCCCTGGTGGCCCATACGGAGAACACGGGGAGCCACCACGACGCAAATTACGGCGGCTGCGAGCAGCGGAACCAGGCGTGGAAAACGCCACAGCCCCCGTGCAGGCTCCGGTTCCGCTCGCAATTGCTTAGCAGCTAAGCGGATCGAGCGCACGTAATAATCACTTTCGTCCAGCTTGTCCCGGCACGTCTCGCACTGGATCAGATGCTCTTCTAACTGTGCCGCTTCCGCGTCCGTCAACATGCCGCGGGAATAGTTCTCGATTTGGGCTTCGGGGAAGTGTTCCCCTGGATTGCCGTCACCGCCAACCGCGGTTAAGCCGGTATCAAATTTCAACCCAAGTTCCTCCATTGAAGAAGGTGGGGCTGGGGCGAATCTGCTCTCAAAAAAGTGAAACCTTCCGGGGTTCTACAGGTGGAAACCATTGCGGCGGGCAAGCCGGCGCCTACCGAGCTCTCCGAATCTGGCTTTCGCGCGGGACTTGATCAGCCGAAACTGGGTTTCGGTGAGTCCCATCGTCCGGCAAATCTGTTCGGGAGTCTGCTCGTCGAGATAAAACCGGATCAGCACTTCCCGATCGCGCTTAGAAATGCTATTCAGGATGCGCATTGCCAACTCTTCATTCTGGCGCTCGATGGCGCCATGCTCCGGGTCGGGGTGACGGTCGGCCATAAGCAGCGTACCCTCCAGGTCCGAATAGTTACGCCGTTGCTGCACGGCATCTTCAATATGCGAAGCGACCTGACGCCGCACGACGGTGCGGACATAGCCCATGAGCCGGTCGGGATCACGCAAATCGCCGCGGCGAATCGCCTGCATGACGATGACGAAAACGTCGTGTACTTTGTCATCAAGGTCCCGGGGGCCCAGTTGGCGGTAAAGCAAGAAACGGATACCTTTGGAAAAGACCTGATATAAATCGACCATCCCCTGCGGATCGCCGGCGCGCACGCGCTCGACGACATCCGCCCATTGAGGCTCGAGGGTGGGATTGCCGGCCTGTGGTTCGTCAGCCGGGCTTGGCTTCATCGCGGTATCGCCTTTCCCTGGTTCGCTACCGCGATGTAGGCTCCCCAGTAAGCAGGGTGGTTCAAGCGGCCGCCGCGCCGGATCATTTCGAGCTGGGCATCACGCAAGGCGCGGCCTGCGTCGAGCCATTGCTCCCCGTGGAGGTTGTTGTATAAAGCGGCGAAGAGCGGTCCATTGTCATCCAAGGTGTCCCATAAGGTGCCGATCACTGCCTGTGCCCCCGCCGCCAGCCAGGCTCGGGTCAGCCCGAGCAATCCCTCGCCCGGGACCGCGGCTCCGGAAGCGGAATGGCAGCCGCTCAGAACGACGACACCCGCATGAATATGCCACCGGGAGATTTCAAAGGGCGTCAGTACTTCGTCGTCGCCTTTGGGTGAAACACTGAGAGCGATCAGCCCGTAGCGCGCGCGGGCCGCGGATTCCAGGTAATGAGCAGCCACGTGCAGCACCGCCGGCCGCCTTTTGAGCTGTTCGAGCAGTTTCTGGCGGGAAGCATCGTCGCCGCGCAGTAACGCGGTGGGGCCGTGCCAGGCGCGGGCACAAGACTCGACCTCCACCCCGCTGCCCACCAGACGGGGAAGAGAGAGTCCTTCCGCATTCCCGGCCAGGGCTGGAGTGAGACGGGCGTCGGCACGGTTATAAATCGGATCACCGACGCCGACAAACAGGTTAGATAGTTGCGGATCCGGACGCTCTCTCGAATCGAGCCAGTACGCGACGCCCGGAATCAGCTCCACAATGTGGCGTTCGACGACATACACCGGATGCGGATCCAAAGCCTCCGCTAGGGTAGCGATGGGGACATCGAACAGGGGCTGATCGAGCGCCAGCAGCCACCGCGAGGCGTTCCGATACTGCGGCGCGACTTGTCCGAACAGGGTCTGATAGAGGTGTGCGGCGAGCGCTGCAGAATCGGTCTGCTTTTCGCGCATCGCGGCTGTAACCTCGCTTACTTGCGATGCGATTTCGGGCCGCCCAGGCAAGCGGTAGACGTCCATCCCGGCATGGTTCAGGGCCCAAAGCCAAGAACTCTGGGTGCCCAAATGGAAACTGAATAGAGTGGTATCGGGGGGGAGCTGGCGACGTGCGGCATCCGGCAAGTCTTCCGGGAGCGGCCGCAACGTATTGCCGAGTGATGCCTCCAGCCGAATCAATTCGGCACGTGCGGCGCCCAAGCCTTCCTCTTTTCCGTTTCGCAGAGCCGCGACTTCGGCGCGCTGCAAGCGGCCGAGGGCTTCCCAATAGGTGGACGGCAGAACCTGAGCTTCGGATTTCTGTTTCGGGCCGGATTCGGAGAGGACACGTAGACTGGCGGCCCGGTTTTCCTCATTGGCGGTGAAGGTTTCTCGCGCCAGGGCCGGATCGTGAGTTTTGAGATAAAGCTGATTGCCGGCGTCGACGAACGCCGAATGCACCTCGTCCAGCATTCCTTCGGTTCCCACGCGCGTGGTGTCATCGTCGGGCGCGGACCAGCGCCAGGCGCGCCCCAGCCGTAGGGCGATCCGCAGGTCTTGAAGAGCATCGAGTTGGCGGCCTTGCGCCAATCGCACCAGGCCTCGCCAATGATAAGTGTCCCAAGTGGGCGTGAGGCCGCGGGGATGCGCGGCCAATTCCACTGCCCGGTCGAGCAGCGCGGATGCCGCACTGATATCGCCTTGCGCCAGTTTGAGGCGGCCGAGGCTGCGGTATGACGTGTCAAGAGGCAGGTGATGCAGTTTCCGCGTGCGATACCCCTCCAGAAGCGGGTTTTCGGCGGCAGCCAGGTCGCCGCGGCTAAGCAGGATCTCTCCCAGTTGATTCCAACCGATGGCATACAGCTCGAGATCACCGGCGCGGTCGGCGCCCTGAATTCCCCGGCGGAACAGATCGGCCGCTTCACTCATGCGCCCCTGGTTGCCCCGCAAGTACGCCAATTGAATTTGCAGTTTCGGAAGATCTTTCGTGCGCTCCTGCCCGGCCATTCCCGGGATGCTGTGCTCGATCCATTCGGCGGCGGCGTCAAATTCGCCCATGGCGGAGTATATGGACGCGATGTCCGCATCCCAGACGGCTACGGTCGCGGTATCTTTGGCCGACTCGGAGAGCCGCCGAGCCTCGATAAACGAGTGCAGCGCCTCCTGATATCTATGAAGGGCATATTGACAGCCGCCCAGGTTGCCCAACGCGCGGCCGGCGAGTCCGGTGAGAGAAGATTGCTGTGCTTTGACGAATGCGGATTCAAATATCTGGGACGCTTCCCGATAGCTTCCCTTTCGGAACAGTGCCCCACCTTCGTGGATCATGTTCCGAAGCTCCCCGTCCTCAGCGGAAGCTACGTCCGGCGAGTGCACGGGATTGATCATCGGCGGAGCTTTCCCGACCCCACCGAGAAGCGAAAATACTAGGAGGCAAAAAGCCAATACTCTGGCCGCTTTCAAAGATCAGCTCCCATCCTTTAATTTAATTCTTTTGGGGATGGACTGGACGCCCTAGGAATACTCCCTTTCGTGAAGGAATATCCCCAGAGATATTACCAGTTTTTGCCTAGATTTTGGCTACCCTTTTTTAAGGGTATTTTAAATTAGCGCTTGTGGGTAGCGCGGCAATACTACTTGTAATGTGTTACAGCCACAGTGCATCGACGATGATTATGATTGGATCGGTCGGCATCTCGCTTCGCATTTTGGTTATTGGTTGCAATAAACTGCACCCTCAACCAAAACTTAGCAATTGCGTTTTTCGATACCGTTGACTTATGAAATGAAATGTCTGTATACAAAAGAGATATATACGGCCCTTCGACGTGAACGGGAAAGGTTCCTTCGACTTGCGTTGCGGCGCGTCCTGAAGCGGAGGCGTGGGCCTACGCGCGGCAAGCTGATGAGATTGTTAGGTGAACTCAACCTCGGGGTGGTGGCGCCTGGTAGCGCCGGGCGCGGTTCAGGGACGACTGTGTACGCGGAACGCTCGAAGGATGGCGATTGTACTAGCTGCAAGTCATAGCTGCTGATTTGGTTCTGAGATAAAGCGGCCCCACTTTAGAACAAATAGGCGGATGCTCGCTGTGCAATGCTTTCGGTGCATCACGTCCAGTAACCAGCCATCAGCTCCGTGGCCCACTTAGGCTGATGCGCCTCACCACGGGGGGCGAATTCACGCATGTACGGTCGAATATCGAGTACCGGAGTTCCGTCAATTGCATCCAGCCCTTCGACCTCGATCTGCGTACCGGAGGACGAAACCAGGCGGCATGTGGTGATGCCGATACGGTTCGGACGATTCTTCGCGCGTTGTGCGAAGATCCCGGTTAGCGGCCAATCGGCACGGCCGCGGGGATGACGGGCGCCGGTGACGATCGACTCGGGCGAGACCTTGTGAAAGAGGAATACGATCTCGACGTGCGAGAAATCGGTGAGACCCTGTAGAGCGTCCGGCCGGAAGCGCGCGTCGAGTTCGATCCGGCTCACGATGTGGGCCCAGATATCGTCGAGCGGTCCGGCGACGGAGTTGTGAACGATGCCGATCGGGTCGAATCGAAATTCAGTCATTTGGAAAATGCCTTTCTGGGAGTGAGGAGCACATAGCTTAGGTTTCATCGCCCAGACGAATGATGATGGTCCAATAACGCGGCCCCGCGGTCTGCGCGCCTTCGACCCGCTCTCAGACGAGCGTCACCACCGCGGCGCTCACCGGTTCTTGACCAACCGGAACCAGTGTGAACAGTGGGGCGGATTTGTAGCGGCGTCCTGCTAAGGAGGCGATCCGGATCACGGCAACATCGCCGGACTTCTCGTTTAACACCAGGGCGTACTGCTGATCGGGTGTGATCAGAATAGTGCGCGGCTCTTCGCCCACTTGAACCACGGCCGCTAATTTGCGATTCTCGACATCGAGCACGGTCACGCTGTTGGTCTCCGGATTCGTGACCAGCAGGTAAGCGCCGGCAACCGCCATCGCTCCAGGCCTACGGCCCGCAAGAATCGTTTCGGCAATTTGTGTCCGGTACGGATCTATGATCACGACGACGTCCTGGCCTTGGCCGGTTACGAAAAGCTGGCCTCCATCACCGTACAAGCAGAAATGGCTGGGCTCGATCGGCATGGGCAGGCGCACCATCAACTTTCCGCTGGCTGCCTCGATCATCGATACGGAACGATCTGAGGGGCTGGCCGCGGCCAGTTGCGCGCCTTGCTGTTGAAACCGTACGAGAAAGGGCGCGGGACCTGCGCGGGCCGACCGCTCAATGGCCGCATGTTCTAAAGAAGCGATGATTACTGAGCCCGTTCTGCTGCTCGCGATGGCGGCGTGCTTGCTGTCGAGATCGAAATCGTCGGGAGGAGAGGGAAGCCGGATGCGGCGGCGCGGCTGGAACGAATCGAACGGTATTTCGATTAACGCGGGAGGGTCGCGATATAACGCCCAGAGAGCGTCGCCCGAGGGCGCGCCCAATATCCCGATTGCGAGGTT
>JAFAWA010000072.1 GCA_019242155.1 Terriglobia bacterium
ACGGCTAAACTCCGTCAAACGCGAAATCGGGAAAGTGATCGTCGGCCAGGAGGATGTCGTCAACGGCGTTCTAATCTGCCTGCTCGCCGGCGGCCACGTTCTCCTGGAAGGTGTTCCGGGACTTGGCAAGACCACACTGCTGCGTACACTCGCGCGGACCCTCCAACTGAAGTATTCGCGAATACAGTTCACGCCCGACCTGATGCCCGCCGACATCGTCGGCAGCATGATCATCGAAGGCGATGACCGCGGCGCTAAGGCACTACGCTTTCAACCCGGGCCCATTTTTGCCAACCTCGTGCTGGCCGACGAAATCAACCGCGCCACCCCCAAAACCCAATCGGCTTTGCTCGAAGCTATGCAGGAGCGCACTGTAACCAGCGGCACGGTCACCCACGAACTGGATCAGCCTTTCCTCGTGATGGCGACGCAAAACCCCATCGAAATGGAAGGGACCTACCCGCTTCCGGAAGCCCAGCTTGACCGCTTCCTCATGAAGATATTGGTAACTTATCCCTCGCGGGCGGAACTCAACCGGATTGTGGAGCGAACCATCCAGACAGAAGTGGATACCCCTCAGGCCGTAATGGATCACGAGGCGATTCAGGAGGTGCGCGCGGTGTGCCGGCAAGTGCTGGTAGCCCCGCATGTTCAGGACTATGCGATTCACCTCGTCATGGCTACACAGCCCGAGCAGCGCGAAGCGCACGAGCTGTCGCGGAAGTATGTCCGCTACGGTAGTTCACCGCGCGGAGCACAGGCCCTGGTGGAATGCGGGCGCGTGCTCGCCCTGATTCGCGGCCGTTTCCATCTTTCCGTAGAGGATGTACAGCATGTAGCCTCTGCCGTGCTGCGGCATCGCATCATTCTCAATTTTGACGCTCACGCCGACGGGCAGACCCCCGAGACCATTCTTTCGGCCATCATCAGTGGCGTAACCGCGCAGGTTTCGGCTGCGTAGTGTCATGGCTGCCGACGCCCCACTGCTGGACCGCCAGTTTTTGGAAAAACTGGAACGGCTCACCATTCACTGGCAGAAGTCCTTTGCCGGTCTGGTCGGTGGCCATAACTCCTCGCGGTTTGCAGGCGCCGGCCAGGAATTCCTCGATCACCGCAACTTCCATCATGGAGACGACCTGCGCGCCGTGAACTGGCGCGCCTATCTTCGCCTTGAAAAGCTATTTCTAAAAATGTTCCAGGTCGAACCGCGCGTGCCGGTCCGGATGCTGGTCGACGTCAGCGCGTCTATGGCCGCGCACGACGGCTCGAAGTTCGAGTACACCCGCAGGCTCGCGGCCGCGTTGTGTTATGTAGGCCTGGTGCGGCTCGACAGCATGGAAGTGCACGCCTTCGCCGACCGCCTCTCGAATCGTTTCATCTCTACCGGCGGGCGGCATCGCATCTCAGGCGTTATGGAGTCGCTGTCCGCCATGACCGCCGGCGGCCGCACCAATTACCTCGCCGTCGTCCGCGAATTCATCTCCAACTATTCGCAGCGCGGCGTCGTCATCATCCTGTCCGACTTCCTGGATGACAGCGGATGTGACAGGGCGCTCGGGTATCTCGCCGATTTCGGCCACGAACTGATGCTGCTCCAGGTGTGGGCCGATGAAGACCGCGAACCGCCGTGGCTCGGTGAACTGGATCTCCGGGATGCCGAGACCGGCGGGGCCTTGAAACTCGACTTCGACGAGGCGGCCCGCGAGCGGTATACTCGCGCTTTCGACGAGTACGCGATGGAACTGCAACGTCTGGCGCTCCGCAGCGGCGGCCGCTATGCCGGAGTAGCCACCTCGCAGCCTCTCGAAACCGTGATTTTTGGGGATCTGATCCGTATGCGGGGGATCGCCTGACCAGGGGCCGAGCTGATGTATTTTCTGAATTTTTCACTAGGGCAGTTTTTGGCGGTCTTCGGAAGCGTAGCGGCCGTGTCCGTCGCGCTCTATCTCCTCGACCGTTCGCGCCGCAGGCAGGTCGTTTCTACGCTGCGCTTTTGGGTATCCGCGGATCAGCCTCCCGTGGTGGCGCGCCGCCGCCGCATTCAACAGCCTTGGTCGTTGGTCCTGCAACTGGTCAGCATGGCGCTGTTGTTGCTGGCGGCCGGCCAGCTACGGTTGGGCGCTCCGGGACCGGCCGGGCGTGATCATGTATTGATCCTGGATACCTCGGCGTGGATGGCGGCGCGTTCCGGCAATCGCACGCTTATGGATGTGGCGCGGCAGCGCGCCCTGCAATATGGCCGCGCGCTGCCTGCGGGCGATCGCGTCATGCTGGTGCGGGCGGACGCGCTGGCTACCCCGGCCACTGTTTTCGAACCTGACCGCCGAAGGCTGGACGCCGCCATCGTTGCTTCGAACCCCGGATCCACCGCGCTCAATCTCGATCAGGCTCTGGCTTTCGCACGCCGCATTCAATCCCAAAGCGGCCGGAGGGCGGGTGAAATCGCATTCGTCGGAACCGGGCGCATCGCCGAACCCGACTCCGCAACCAACGCTCCCTTGCCCCGTAATTTGCGGTTCATTCCCGTAGCCGATTCCATAGAAAACGCCGGCCTGCGCCGCATCGGATTGCGCCGCTCGAACACCGAACCCGATGTCTGGCAGGTGTATGTGTCGTCGCGAAATTACGGTACGCAGCCGCGCGTAGTTACGCTCGCTATCGATTTCGGACCGCCGAACGAGGCTACGCGGGTCGTGGTCGGTTCCCGCCGTGTCACGCTCCAACCCGGCGTGGACAACGAACAGAGCTTCGAATTCCGCTCGCGGTCCGCCGGCATTCTGGGCGTTACCCTCACGCCTCGGGATGGATTTCCCTCCGACGACCGCGCATCCTTGGAACTGCCCGCGCAACCGAGCCTTCCGATTACCGTATACTCCGATCGGCCCGAGTTACTACGGCCCGTGCTCGCGGCCAACCCGCGCGTGACCGCCGTGTACAAGAAGATCGCGGCTTACACCGCCGCCGAGCAGGGGCTCGTAATTCTGGATGGATTTGCGCCCGCCGCGCGCCCCAAGGGCGATTCCATTTGGATCGAGCCGCCGCCCTCAGGCTCGCCGATTCCTGTGCGCAGCACCGTCGATCAGGTGGCGTTTGCGCGTTGGGATACCAACCACCCCACCGCTGCGGGACTGCGCGCAAAAGATTTCAAGCTCGAAAAGGCTTCGGTTTTTGAAGCCGCGCCCGGTGATGTGCGCATCGGCGAGGTAGAAGCCGGCCCCGTAATTGTCGCCCGCCCCGGAAACCCCAAGATTGTCGTCTTCGGTTTCCATCCTGCGCTGTCCGGAATGCGCTATGAACTGGCGACGCCTCTCTTATTCGCCAATCTGCTCCGCTGGTTTGCCCCCGAGATCTTCCGGCGCTGGGAATTGAGCGGCGGCAGCGTAGGCCCGGTAACACTCGATTTTGAACAGGACGTAGCTTCTCCTAATGTGCGCGTATTAGCCGAGGACGGATCGGCTTTGCCCTTTGTCATGCGCGGCCGTGCGCTGCACTTTTTCTCGGGCACTCCAGGCGTCGTGCGGGTCCTCGCGGGCGACCGCGAATACATATACTCGCTCACCCTCCCGCAGCTCTGGGACACCAAATGGAACCCGCCTGCCGAGGTGCGGCGGGGCATTCCCCGTTCGCAACCCGTCTCCTCCGGCGGAGAAGACCTCTGGCCCTGGTTGGCATTGTTGGGTGCGGCAGGCCTGGTGATCGAGTGGTTCCTATTCGGCCGCTTCCGCCGCTCCGCCCGGCGTTACGTTCTGAGCACCCCGAACCGAGCTGTCCCGCGCCAGGAGAGTCTGGCTAAAAGCGAGGCCATACCGCGATGACATTCCTGCACCCCTGGATACTTACCCTGCTCTTGATTCCCGCTGCGTGGGCGGCGTGGGAATGGAGGCACTCTGCGCGGCGAAGTGGTTTGCTGCTCAAAGCCTGTGCCTTCATGGCGGTCCTGATCGCCCTTGCCCAGCCGCGCGTTACTATCTACCAGAGCAAGGTCGCTGCGGCCGTGCTGGTAGACACATCCGCGAGCGTCTCGATGGAGGATTTACGCGCGGAGTCCGTTTTCGCCTCGCAAATTGAACGGGCGCGCGGGCGCAACCTCGCGCGCATTATCCCCTTCGCCCGCAATACCCGCAACGCCGCGCCCGAGGAGCATCCCAAGAAGGGCTGGCAATTGCGACATACGGCCGGGGCCGCCGGTCATGGCACCAATCTCGAATCGGCGATTCGCGACGCCGCCGCGTCGCTGCCCGCCGGAATGACGCCCCGGATCGTCCTCGCCTCAGACGGCAACGAAAACCTCGGGAGCGTCGCGCGCGCCATCTGGCAGGCCCAACAACTCGGTATCCCGATTGATACCTTCCCCGCGGCCGGGCGTCCCAAACCCGGGCTGCTGCTCGATTCGGTATCCATACCCGCTCAAGTCTTCAGCGGCGAGCGGTTTCCCGTCGAAATCAGTGTAGAAGCACCGCGCAACGCGAATGCGACCGTCGAACTTACCGCGGAAGGCAAATCACTGGGCGCGAACCCCGTGCAACTCGAAAGCGGCGTCAACCATTTGCGGCTCCACGCCAGTGTGAACTCTACCGGCGCAGTCGATCTCGCTGGAAAAGTCACCGCGAGCGGCCTCGGCGAAGCGCGTTTCGAGCAGGCCATTGCCTTGCGCCGGCCGCGTGTTCTCCTCATATCTACCGATCCGCCCGCCACCGAAGAGCACCTTCGCCGCGCGCTTGCAGCTAATGAATTCGAAATCGAACAGGCCACCGGCGTTCCCGCGAAGCTCGAAGGTTTTCAGCTTGTAATCATTAACAACTGGGACATGCAGGCCATTCCGGACGCCCGTAAGGAGACGATCGAGGCCTTCGTAAAGGGCGGCGGCGGACTGGTATGGATTGCGGGCGAGCGCAACGTATACATTGACAAAAAGGGCCAGGAAGACGCGCTCGATCGCACGCTCCCCGCCAAGCTCGCCCCGCCCCGCACACAGGACGGCATCGCCGTCGTCCTGATCATCGATAAATCATCTTCCATGGAAGGCCGCAAAATCGAACTCGCCCGGGCGGCGGCGAGCGGGGTCGTCGAAAATCTCAGACCTATCGATTCGGTCGGCGTGCTCATCTTCGACAACACCTACGAATGGGCTGTGCCCATCCGCAAGGCGACCGACCGCCCGCAGATCAAGCGTCTGATCGCGGGCATTCAACCGGAGGGTGGAACCCAGATCGCGCCCGCCGTGCGGGAGGCCTATCAGCGCATTCTGCCCGAAGATGCCATTTTCAAACATATCGTCCTGCTGACCGACGGAATTTCCGAAGAAGGCGACAGCATGACTACCGCTGCCGAGGCTAAGCGCAACCGCATTACGATTTCAACCGTAGGCCTCGGCCTTGATGTGAATCGCGCCTTCCTGAGCAGAGTTGCGAACGGGGCAGAAGGCAAGTCGTATTTTCTGGACGATCCCGCCGGGCTCGAACAGCTTCTGCTGCGCGACGTCGAAGAACACAGCGGCATGACTGCCGTCGAAAAGACCCTCCGGCCGCGAGTGGTGCAGCACGCCGAGATCCTGGACAGTGTCGATATCGAAAATGCCCCTCCGTTGTTGGGCTACATTCGCTTTCAGACCAAGCCCACCGCTGAGACCATCCTCGAGGCGGAACCGAAAGACCCTCTGCTCGTCCGTTGGCAGTACGGCCTTGGACGCGCCGCGGTATTTACCTCGGACGCGAAGAATCGTTGGGCCGCCAACTGGGTAACATGGCCCGGCTTTGACCGCCTCTGGGCCAACACATTCCGCGACCTCCTGCCGCATGCGCAACAGAGCGAAGCCTCCGCCGATTTCGATCGTGCAAGCGGAGAGTTGGTCGTGGATTACCGGCTCTCTTCGAATGTTCCCGAACCGGACGTTGTGCCCGATATCTACGTGTTGGGTCCGGGTGATTTCCGCGCGCCTTTGAAGGTCACGAAAATCGCGAACGCGCATTATCGCGGCCGCCTGGCAATTGCCCAAAATCAGGGCCTGTTCCGCGTGCGTCCCCTGGCGGATTCGCCCGCCTTCCCCGAGGTCGGTTTCTACCGTCCCGAAGACGAAATGCTCGAGTACGGCAACAACGAACAGTTATTGCGCCAAGTCGCCTCCGCCACCGGCGGCCGCTACCAGCCCACGCCTCAACAAGTCTTCGACGCCGGTGGCCGCAGCACGTCCACCACGATGGATCTTTGGCCGCTCTTTCTCGCCCTCGCCGTGCTGCTGAACCTCGCCGAGCTCGTCATGCGCAAATCGAAAGGCCTGATGGAATCGCTCGGCTGGCACCGTCCCGCCGAGGCGGGAGCGTGACGCCCGTCATGGGGTTTCAATAGGCAGAACCACCGGCTTCGGCAGACGCCGCACGCTCGCAAGCGGGGCGGCGTCGAGCATTTCGCGGATCGTCCGGTGCGTCACGGGGTGCCGCAGGTCTGGGGCTAGTTCCGCAAGCGGCGTCAACACGAATCGCCGTTGCGCGATTCGCGGATGCGGTACTTCGAGCGCGGCGCTACGAATCACCGCGCGGCCGTAAAACAGAATATCGATGTCGATCGTGCGCGGCCCTTTCGGAACCGTGCGCACGCGGCCCAGCAAACGCTCCACTTTGGAAGTGCGCCACAGAAGCTGCATGGGAAACAGTTCGGTGGCGGCCTCCACCACGAGGTTGAGAAACCAGCGCTGGTCGGTATAATCGACCGGTTCAGTCTCGTACACCGAGGAGATCCGGCGAATTGAGAAATCGCGCGCGACCAACCTGCCGAGCCCGGATTCGAGATTTCGCTCACGGTCGCCAACGTTCGAGCCGAGCGAGAGATACACGGTCTTCATGCGTCTAGAAGAGCGCCGGCTGGTCGCTCCTTCGAGGCTTTGGCTGGAGTTGGAAGTATTCAAAGGCGAGCGCCGTGGCCTCGCGGCCCCGCTGTGTTCGATTGAGTAAGCCAAGTTGGATCAGGTATGGTTCGTAGACCTCTTCAATGGTGCCCGGCTCTTCGGAAATGGACGCCGCGATGGTGTTGAGACCTACCGGGCCGCCGCGATATTTCTCAAGGATCGTGAGCATGATCTTGTGATCGATCTCATCGAGCCCGTAGCGGTCGACGTTGTGGAGATCGAGAGCGGTCTGCGCCACGACGTGCGTGATGCGGCCGTCGGCGCGTACCTGGGCATAGTCGCGCACGCGACGGAGCAGACGATTGGCGATGCGCGGCGTGCCTCGGCAGCGGCGGGCGATTTCGATGGCGGCGGCAGGCTCTACCCAGACCTCGAGCAGACGGGCCGAGCGTTTCACGATCTCCGTTAACTCGTCAACTGTGTAGGGCTCCAGGCGCAGCACGAGGCCAAAGCGGCCGCGCAGCGGCGCGCTCACCAGACCTTGGCGGGTGGTCGCGCCGATGGCGGTGAAGCGCGGCATCGGAAGTGAGTGTGTGCGCGCCCCGGGACCCGCGCCTACAAGGATGTCCACGCGGAAGTCCTCGAGGGCCGAGTAGAACATCTCTTCAACGTCCGGCAGTAGGCGATGAATCTCGTCCACAAAGAACACTTGGCGCGCGCGGATATTGCTCAGGATTCCGGTGAGATCAAGTTTCTTCTGCAGCACCGGTCCCGAGGTAGCGGTAAAGAGAACTCCGAGTTCTTCGGCAATGATGGAGGCGAGGGTTGTTTTGCCAAGTCCCGGCGGGCCGTAGAGCAGCACATGGTCCATGGCTTCACCACGCATCCGGGCGGCTTCGATAGCAATCGCGAGGTTCTCTTTCAGTTTGGTTTGGCCCGTAAAATCGGCCAGACGGCGCGGTCGAAGCCCGGCTTCGAACTGTACATCTTCGGCCTGGCGATCGCCGGAGATGAGGGGCCGCTCGGGCATCTGCTACCAGCTTACCGTACGAACTCCAACGCCCGGCGGAAGAGCGGTTCGAAGTCGCCGGATGGGCCGTTCGCTTTCGCTTTACGCACCGCGGCTTCGGCTTGGGCTCGGGCGCAGCCTAGATTGAGGAGCGCCGAAAGAACGTCCTGGTCGGTGGGCGAGAGAGCGGTCTGGGAAGCATCTGAGCTTTCGGGTTCCGGTCCCGTTACGGCCGGTAGCTTGTCGCGGAGTTCGAGAACCATACGCTCGGCCGTCTTCTTGCCGATCCCCGGGATGCGCACCAGCCGGTCGACCTCCCCGCGGGCTATAGAGTAGATCAGGTCACTCGCCGCCAGACCGGAGAGGATCTTTACCGCTAAAGTCGGCCCGATTCCGCTTACCTGAACGAGTTTTTCAAATAGCGCCTTTTCGTCCGCGGTGAGGAAACCGTAGAGCGTCAGAGCATCCTCCCGGACGTGAGTGTACACGCGGAGGCGGACCTCGGAACCGGTGTCAGGCAGACGAGTAAATGTGGAAACCGGGATGTTTACGTCGTATCCCACACCCCCGGCTTCCACGATGGCCTGGTTCGGATGCTTTTCAACGAGCACACCGCGCAACTGAGCGATCATCACTCGTATTATCGGGCATGCAGCCGGACACAGTGCCTATCACAAGTGCTATTGATACGCAGGGCTGACGGAACTCCCGGATGCAGTGTAGAGATACCCGTAATCGATGTTGCCGCCCTTGGTTAACGGCGCGGTAAATGTGCCCGAGCGCCCATCCAGACCGAGGGTTGAAAATACTTCTAAGGAAGTGGATGCCGTGCCGGCCGCTATGGCACTGGCCGGCGCCGCCGGCATCTGCCCGAGAACCCCGCTGGTTACGGTGAACGAACCTTTATCGGCGGTCGTCAAACACTCGAATTCACCCAAATCGTACACGGGGTTATTTTGCGGGGTACCGCTTATCAGCACTTCGGCGGTTCCGCTAATCCCGACAATACTGGTTCCTCCCCCCGTCCAGCCGATGTGCAGGTCCTGGCTGCGAACTACAGTCGTAGGTAAATCGGGGGCGACCGTCAGTGGATTCAGCTGAATGCTGGCCGTGAAGGGACCAATATCCGCGCCGCCTTTTCCGGTAAGTGTGTAAGTGCCGGCCGTCAGCACGGGCGTACTTTGCGCGCTCGTGCTCGTGAGCGGCAAAACATAGGTGCCGCTTGTCTCGGTGAGTTGCTGATTAGGAACATTCGGTCCGTTCAGGGTAATCACTCCGGCATCGAGTGGAATGGGCGGTGTACCCGTGGAACTACCGGTGGTTGTACCGGTGTTCCCGGGCGTGTTCGAAAGCCCGACCGTCGTTCGATACACGTAGCACGAACCGGTCGGGAGGATGGAGGCTTCCTGTGTCATCTGGGTCACCGAGAAGAGTTGGTCGGCCGTGTACCTGCTGAACCCGCCGCCGACGAATTGGAAAGTCGAAGCTGAGGTTTGTCCCAATACGGTGACCTTCGAGCTCTCACTGTAAATTGAGAATACCCCGACAGTTGTGCTCCCCCCGGCATCCAGATTCCCAAGCACGGTCTGGCTGTATTGCGGGTCAGTGCAGGACGAATCCTGAGCGTGGGCGGCGATGGCAATCGTTCCTATGTTGCTCGTTAGCCCGGCCACGCGAACTTGAAGATTCAAGAAACAGCCGGTGATGATACTTGACGGCAGTTGGACGGAAATGTTGTCGAGACCAGGAAACAAGTTGGAACGGCCCGCATAGGATGGTGTAAGTTCGGTGGTTCCGACGATTACTTTGACATCCAGGTTCTGAGTGGAAAGAAAGTTCAAGCCGGAAGCGGGCGCGCCGGCATCGAAGCCGGCTGCCGGTCCTAGACCAGTACCCCAGATAACGAGATACTCTCCGGCCTTGGCGGGAGAGCGGCTAAAATTCGCTCCGGAAACCGGGCCGGTAGTGTAACCGTTAAGATCGTACTGAGTCTGCGAGACTACATTTTGTACGAGAGCTCTACCCGTGCCCGTACCGGGCTGCGTCATGATCCCGAACTTATTGGAGACGACGTTTACTGAAAACGGAGCACTGGCCGCCGTGCCGGAGGTGACGACCATATTGTACGCACCGGTAGCGAGTGTTGACGGCAATACGGCGGCCAATTGGGTCGTTGTCCCCTGGCTAAACGTGTAGACCATATTCGCGGATACGCCGCTTCCGCCCGCTGACGGGGTGAAGGTGATCTTGACGCCGTTTAGGGTAGTCCCATAGGGCAGATTGCTAGTGGCATTGCTCGATGCCAGGTTCGTACCTTTCACAACGAAGACACTGCCTTGCGCGATAGTCGGCGTGTACGCGCCGGCGTCTAAGACGGCTGTAATGGTTGGGGTTTGGGCGAAGCCTGCTGAGGCGAAGCACACAGTGAGGGTGAGAGCGATCCGTACGCGCTTCATTGGCGATTTTTTTCCTTCCGACGTTAGTGTCAGGTTCCAGGGCTCTTTCTCAACTATGTCGCAAATCGGCGCGGCATTACGCCAAAGTGTTCACAGAACCGGCGCGCCGGGCTTCGAAGGCAGTAATCTCGGGCTCGCGCTGCAGCGTGTAGCCGACTTCATCGACGCCTTCGAGCAGGCAGTGTTTGGAGAAGCTGTCTACCGCGAACTCGACTTTGCGGCCGCTGGGAGTGGTGAGCGTTTGGTTCGGCAGGTCGATTTGGACTTCGACGTTCGGATCTTTAGCGACGGCCTCGAAGAGCTCGGCGTGGATATCGGGCGGAACGATGATCGGGAGCAGGCCGTTCTTGAGCGAATTAGCGCGGAAGATGTCGGCAAAGGAGGTGCTGATCAGCGCGCGAAATCCAAATTGGGTGAGCGCCCAGGGAGCGTGCTCACGCGAACTGCCGCAACCGAAATTATCACCGGCGAGAAGAACCTGCGCTCCCTGGGAGCGAGGTTGATTCAGGATGAAATCGGGCCGCGGCTTTCCTTGCGCGTCGTAGCGCCAATCGCAGAAGAGATTATCCCCGAGGCCCTCCTTGGAAATCGTCTTCAGGAAGCGCGCGGGAATGATCTGGTCGGTATCGATGTTCCGCTGTGGGAAGGGAACCATGCGGCTCGAGAGATTCTGAAATTTCATAACAAGGTCCTGACGTCGGTGACGACGCCGGTGATGGCGCTGGCAGCGGCGGTAAGCGGGCTTGCAAGCAGCGTGCGCGCGCCCTTGCCCTGGCGGCCCTCGAAGTTGCGGTTGCTTGTCGAAACGCTGTACTCGCCGGGCGAGACGAAATCGCCATTCATGGCGATGCACATAGAGCAGCCTGGTTCGCGCCACTCGGCTCCGGCGGCGCGGAAGATTTCGGGAAGCCCTTCGGCCACGGCCTGGCGCTTGACTTCCTGCGAGCCCGGCACAACCAGGACGCGCACCTTAGGATTCACCTTGCGGCCTTTGAGCAGGCTTGCGGCAGTACGAAGGTCGGAGATGCGGGAGTTGGTGCAGCTTCCGATGAACACAACGTTCACCGGGTGGCCTACCAGCGGCTTGCCGCCTTCGAGTCCCATATAGGTGAGCGCCTGCTCGAGAGCTTCGCGTTCCCCGGGGTCGGCCATTTGGCCGGGTTGAGGCAAGGGAGCGTTGATCGCGACCCCCATGCCCGGGTTCGTCCCGAAGGTGATCATGGGTTCAAGCGCCTCGGCGTCGATGGTTACGGTGCGGTCGTAGGCGGCGCCTTCATCGGAAGGAAGCTGCTTCCAACGTGCTACCGCAGCGTCCCAGTCCGCGCCCTTGGGGGCGTAGGGGCGGCCCTGAAGGTACGCGAACGTGGTCTCATCGGGCGCGACCATACCTGCGCGCGCACCGCCTTCGATGGTCATGTTGCACACCGTCATGCGCTCCTCCATAGAGAGGGCCCGGATAGCGCTGCCGGTGTACTCGATTATGCAGCCGGTGCCCCCTCCAATGCCGATTTTGGCAATAAGAGCAAGGATGATGTCTTTGGCGGAGACTCCGTTTTTGAGCGCGCCATCGACGCGCACCTGGAATGTCTTGGAGCGGCGCTGGAGGAGGCATTGGGTGGCCAACACGTGTTCGATTTCGCTCGTGCCGATTCCGAAGGCGAGCGCGCCGAACGCGCCATGCGTGGCGGTGTGGCTGTCACCGCAGACTACGGTCATGCCGGGCTGCGTCAATCCCAGCTCCGGGCCGATTACATGGACGATACCCTGGCGATCACTGTGGACGCCATGGAGCGGAATGCCGAACTCTTTGCAGTTGGCTTCAAGCTGCGCAATCTGCCGGGCGGCGATTTCATCCACGATGGGCAGCGAACGGTCGGTGGTGGGAATGCTGTGATCAATGGTGGCGACGGTGAGCTCGGGGCGGCGGACTTTGAGGCGGCGCTCGCGGAGAGCTTGAAACGCCTGCGGAGAGGTGACTTCATGGACCAGGTGCAGGTCGATATAGAGCAGCGCAGGCGCGCCGGGCTGCTCGTAGACAACGTGCGAGTCCCAAAGCTTCTCGATAATGGTTCGTGGCATACGGTTCCTTAAAAGACTGAGAGGATCAAATGGCGGCGCATACTGCCTGCCCCACTTCTTCGGTACGGGCGGGCGGGCCGGAGGGGCGCAAATCGGCGGTGACTTTACCGCTGATCATCACCTTTTCGATTGCAGCGTTAACGGCGGCGGCCTCTTCCTTTAAGCCAAAACTATATTCGAGCATGGCGGCGACGGAGCCGATCGCGCCGAGCGGATTGGCTTTGCTCTGCCCGGCGATGTCGGGGGCCGATCCATGCACCGGCTCGTACAGGCCGACCCAGGCGCCCGACGGCTTTTGGTCACCGATCGAAGCGGAGGGCAGCATACCGATCGAACCCGCCAGCACAGCGCCCTCATCACTCAAAATATCGCCGAACATATTCTCCGTAACCAGCACATCGAAGCGCCGCGGATCGAGCACCAGTTGCATGGCGCAGTTATCGACCAAGATATGGTCCAGTTGTACGTCCGGAAACTCCCGCGCCACTTCGCTCACCACACGGCGCCAGAGCTGGGAATTTTCGAGGACGTTGGACTTGTCGACCGATGTTACTTTTTTCCGACGCCCGCGGGCGAGGTGGAAGGCCATGCGGGCGATGCGCTCGATTTCCGAGCGCGTGTACGTCATGGTATTGACGGCCCGCGTCTCCCCGCCGTTCTCCGTGATACCGCGGGGTGTGCCGTAATAGATCCCGCCCGTCAGTTCGCGG
>JAFAWA010000021.1 GCA_019242155.1 Terriglobia bacterium
TCCCGGGGACGCGCGGCATCGTTACGGCCGCCGATCTGGCTCGCATGAAGCCCACAGCGCTGCTCGTAAATACCAGCCGCGCTTCTTTGATCGAACCGGGGGCGCTCGCGGAGGCTCTGCACGCCGGGCGTCCAGGTATGGCGGCGGTCGATGTGTATGAAGAGGAGCCGGTGCCAGACGGCAAACACCCGCTGCTCACAATGGAAAACGTGGTCTGTACGCCGCATATCGGCTATGTGACTCGTGACGAATACGAGATCCAGTTCGCTGAGATTTTCGACCAGATTATCGCTTACCAGCGCGGTACCCCTATTAACGTGGTGAACCCCGAGGTTCTTCACAGCGGGTCGCGAAGCACGGGTCTCATTGCGCCGGCCGACGCGCGATAGGGCGCGCGATAGGGCTTGACACTGATATCTCACAGCCATAGCATCGGAAATACTCGAAGGAGGGCCCGTGCGAAGTAAGCTTTGCTTTCTTTTTGTCTCGGTTGGAATCACCGCCATATCGGCTCCGGAACAAGTCACATTTACGAAGGATGTTGCGCCCATCCTCCAGGAGCGTTGCCAGGTGTGCCACCGGCCCGATACATTTGCCCCGATGTCCTTGCTGACATATGAGGAAGTCCGGCCGTGGGCAAAGTCGATCAAGCAAAAAGTCGTCGCCCGGGAGATGCCCCCCTGGTATGTCGACAAGAACGTAGGTGTTCGCCATTTCAAAAATGACGTGTCACTCACCGATCAGGAGATTGCGACCATCGCGAAGTGGGTCGATACCGGAGCCCCCAAGGGCGACCCGAAGGATCTCCCACCGGCACGGAAGTTCGACGATACGGACCAGTGGCACATGGGTGCGCCCGATCTGATCGTGCAACTGCCGAAGGACCGGATCATCCCGGCCAAAGGCGCCGACCAGTGGATCGACGTCCTGGTGGACTCGGGATTGACGGAAGACCGCTATATTCAGGGCATCGAGGTCAAACCGACCAAAGGTTTCAAAGTCGTCCACCATGTGACAACTTCCATGAAAAACGAAGACGATGCCGATGACGGAGGCGACAACGTTCAGGGCATCTTCTTGAACGAGTACGCGCTCGGTAAGAACGCCGATGTGTTCCCGGATGGCGCCGGCCGCTTGATCAAAGCGGGAACTAAGATCAATTTCAATCTCCACCTTCATTCTGTCGGGCAGGAAACGGCCGCCAATGTCGCCTTGGGTCTCAAACTCTATCCCAAAGGATACGTACCGCGCTACGCGGAGACCACGGAGAAGGTGGGCGATCCTAAGGACCTGGACATTCCCGCCAACGCAGATAATGTCCGGTTCGATGCCTACAACACGCTAGCCAAACCGGCGCGGCTTTTGTCCTTTCAACCCCACATGCACAACCGCGGCAAGGCGTCCTGCATGGAAGCAATCTATCCGGGTGGGCACAAGGTCGAGATGCTCAGTTGCGTGAGCCGGTATCAGTTCGCATGGCACCTCGTGTACCTTTACGACGAGGACGAGCAGCCGTTACTTCCCGCGGGGACCGTGCTGCACATGATCTCCTGGTACAACAATTCGCCCGAAAATAAGTTCAACCCCGATCCCGACAACACCATCACCTATGGCCAAAGAACGGTCGACGAAATGGGCGGCGCTTGGATCAGTTACTACAACTTGACGGAAGAGGAATACAAACAGCAAGTCGCGGCGCGTAAGGCCAAGTTAGCGCTGACGGCGGGCTCGGAGTAAACCGTGCCGATTGGCCGGGCATTTTGGGGTGCGCTGCTCCTTGCATGCGCTGCGGCCGTGAGTGTCACAGCGCAAGTGCAGTACGCGACCGGTCAGAACGTCGCCCCCATCTTCGAAGGTTGGGAACACAATGCCGACGGCACCTACAGCATGGTCTTCGGGTATCTCAACCGCAACTACGAAGAAGAGGTCGATATTCCGATTGGCCCAGGCAATTCCATCACGATCGGCGACGAAGTTTTTGGCGATAAAGGGCAGCCAACGCATTTCTACCCCCGCCGGCAGCGGTTCCTGTTCCGCGTAGTCGTGCCAAAGGATTGGGGCGAGAAGAAAAAAGTCGTCTGGACACTCACTTCGCACGGAAAGACCGACCAGGCCAAAGGATGGCTTCAGCCCGAGTGGGAGTTGAGCGAAGGTGTGATTGCCGAGAATATGGGAGGAGGCGTTCCCGACCCCACCAATAAAGCACCCCAAGTGACCATCGGTCCCGTTCCCTCAGTCGCTGCCTCACATGTGGCCACACTCACGGCTTCAGCTACGGATGACGGACTTCCGAAGCCGTACCGGCGCAGTCCCTCGAACCCGGATCGGGATTCGCAACCGCGCCGCCCGAGAGGTGTCCAGATTAAATGGATTCAGTACCGCGGCCCCGGTAAGGTCACTTTTAACCCCAATGCGAGCGCCGTCGTCTACGGCGAACCCGTCACGCTGGCCTCCAAAGTGACTTTCAGCGTGCCCGGCCTGTACGTTCTCAGGGCGGTTGCGGACGACGGACAACTCTTCACCACCAATGAAGTTTCGATTACGGTGAACGCGAGTACGCCGTAAACCGTGCCGTGAGTCTTC
>JAFAWA010000054.1 GCA_019242155.1 Terriglobia bacterium
GACGGTACGCGCACGCGCACCTCGTCTCCGATACGAACAAATTTGACATACGATTCCGGGACCGGAATCACCAGCCGAAAGAGATCATCTTGAGAAAGGCGCACGAGCGGCAACACATTCGTAGAAGAACTGGTTCCTGCCTGTACCAGGGTCCCGAGATTGGCGTACCTCTGCGTGATCACACCTGCGAATGGGGCCGTGATGCGGGAGTAATCAAAGATCACCTTGTCGTGCTGCTCTTTTGCTTTTGATCCCTCCATCTCGCTTTGTGCATTTTCCAGGGCCGACTTCGCCGATTCCACCTGTGATTCGAGCGCCAGATCTCTCCCTTCCGCTTCGTCTACTTCCTGCTGGGCAACTAATCCGGGCCGCGATTTGGCAACATTTGCCAGCCGTTCGTAAGCTAAGTGAGATACTTTGTGCTGAGCTTCGACCCGCGCGAGTTCGTTCTGCGCGTGCGTTACCTGATCGCCCGAACTGCGCACCACAGCCACATCCTGCTCGATTTGCGCCTGTAACTCGGGGATTTCGAGAACCGCCAGCAACTGTCCGGCCTTCACTCGCGTTCCATAATCGACCAGTAGTTGACGAACATAGCCGGACTCTTTTGCGAAAACCTCGATCTCCTGGAACGGCACGAGTTCCGAGGAGAGCGTGATGTCTCGAATGATTGGCTTGCGTGTGACTGAAGCAACGCCCACAGTAGTCACGGGCGGCTGGGCGCCGGCGCGTGGCTTCTGAGTATCAGAGCAGCCCGCCCCGGTCAGCAAACAGATAGTTACGGCCGGACAACTGACCCAGAAAATGCCCTTCTTCAATCGCGTACCTCCTTCGCCACCGGCCCACTGCGACCAATGTTACTGCCGGACTCCGGCTCACCGGCATCCCTTAAATGTAGTAATTCGGAGCGAAAAGCAATGGAGCATCGAGGAGGCGAACGCTTGCACCTTGACGAGTTCCGCCCTCTGCCCTGAGTTGATTCGGCCTTCAAGCCAATTCGCTTGGCGATGTGGTATGATCTCACACATCTTTTAGGATTTCAGCGCCACCCCGGAAAGGGGCGGGGATTAGATGTGTGGAATTGGTGGTTTTACCCGCCTGGGTGAAGCGGGTGAGCCCGGCGTCGCGAGACGTATCGTAGATAGCTTGTATCATCGCGGTCCGGATCAACAGGGGATTTTTGAAGGTTGCGTAGTTACCCTTTGCGCGGTTCGCCTTAGGGTCGTAGATTTGGCTGGCGGCGACCAACCTCTGGTGAGCGCGGACGGTAATACTGTTCTTGTCTTTAACGGGGAAATTTACAATCACTTCGAGATTCGAGCTGAGTTAGAACCGCGCGGCCACCGCTTTCGATCACGGAGCGACACCGAGACCGTTCTGGCGGCCTATCTTGAGTGGGGTACGGAATGCTTTGCTCGATTCCGAGGTATGTTCGGGCTCGCTGTCTGGGAGGAGCGCGAGCAGCGACTAGTACTGGCCCGCGACCGGATGGGAATCAAGCCGCTGTACTACTGTCAAAAACGGAACGATATCTATTTCGGGTCAGAATTAAAAGCGATCTTGTCGCATTCTCAAATTCCAAGACAGTTGGATCTTGAAGCGCTCGGATACTACCTTTCCTTAAACTACGTACCCGGACCGCATACACTCATCGACGGCATCCGCAAGCTTCTTCCTGGACATTACCTTGAGTGGAAGCAAGGCCAGACTCGAATTGAAAGGTGGTGGCAGTTTCCGGCGCTTTCGCCGCGACGGATGTCTCTAGCAAGTGCTAAAGAAAAACTGGATTGGCTCCTTCGCGAATCCGTGAGAGAACATTTGGCGGCTGATGTGCCGCTGGGTGTTTGGGCGTCCGGTGGGTTAGATTCCTCTACGATTCTGCACTATGCGAGTACCGAGTGCAGCACAAAATTAAAGACCTTTTCCATTTCGTTCGCGGGACGGCGTTTCGACGAGAGCACGCATTTCCGCCGCATTGCTCGGGCCTATGGGACAGACCACTACGAGTTCGACCTGGGCCCAGATTTGGATTTGTCGGCAACGGTTGAGGCTTTGGCCTTTTACTCAGACGAACCCAGCGCTGACGCGGGGGCGCTTCCGGTTTGGTATCTGTCGCAATTGACTCGAAAGACTGTGACAGTGGCGCTCTCAGGAGAAGGCGCCGACGAGATGTTCGGAGGGTACATCACGTATCTGGCAGATCGGGCGTGCCGCTGGTTTCAGATGGTGCCAAGGTATTTCCGACGCGGGTTCTACAAGGCTCTGGATCACTACGTACCGGTTTCGGACGAAAAGATCAGCCTGGAGTACAAGGTCAAACGGTGGACAGAAGGAAGCTGTTTGCACCCCGATGAGGCGCATTTTTTTTGGAATGGAACATTCTCGCCAGAGCAAGCGAGGCAAATCTGTCCATCTTTGCGCAGCAACATACTGAGACACTTAGTTACCGCGGTTGCCAAGCATACCAGGGGAGGCATTCTGAGCCGATATTTGACTACAGACCAAAACTATTACCTTCCAGACGATATTCTATATAAGACCGATCGGATGAGCATGGCTCATTCGCTCGAGGTGAGACCTCCTTTCTTAGATCACCGCATTGTTGAGTTCGCTGCGGAAATACCGGAAACCCTGAAAGTTCGAGGGCTAACGCAAAAACGGATTCTGAAGGAACTCATGAAGGACAAATTGCCGCAGGTTGTAATCGAACGAAAGAAGGCCGGCTTCGACATTCCGGCCCATGACTGGCTGCGCGGCGCACTCCGTGAACTGCTTCTGGACACTTTGAACCCAATAGCGATTTCAGCAACTGGAATATTTGATGCTCGCGCAATACAGGCCTTAATACGCGATCATATGGAGAGGCGGAGCAATGCGGGATATCATCTATGGGGCCTACTGACTCTTTTTCTGTGGATGAAACGGTGGAAGGTCGAGAGCCTTCCAGATTCCGAGACGCGGATCCGGGATCAGGTTTTCGCCTCCAACTGATTGTAATTGTACTTGCCGTTCTAATTTTCGGCATATCGATACTGAGCCCGCCATCACTGATGGACGATGTAGATGCCGTGCAGGCGCAGATCGCACAGAATATGCTGACCTCCGGCGATTGGGTAACAGCGCGTCTAGACGGCATAGCTTATCTCGAAAAAGCGCCGCTTAAGTACTGGATGATTGCGATCTGTTACTTGATTTTCGGCGTTCACGATTGGGCAGCCCGGATTCCTGTGGCCCTTTCGGCCATATTGCTATGTTGGACGACAGCGCGATTCGGAGCGTGGGCATTTGGGTTGCGTGCGGGCACTTATTCCGGTGTCGTGCTGGCTACCTGCGTGGGTCTGTTCCTCTTTACAAGAATACTGATTCCGGATGTGATTTTAACATTGGCCATCACGACGGCTATCTGGTCACTACTGCGAGTGCTGGACGATGGGGAGCGGCATCCCCTGGTTTGGGCATTATTAATGTGGACCTCTATGGCCGTGGGTCTATTGTTGAAGGGACTAATTGCAGGTGTGCTCCCTATAGGGGCAGCTTTCATCTATCTGACGGTGACTCGTCAACTTTGGTCGTGGCAGACCTGGAAAAAGCTGCGGCCAATCACAGGAGTGTCCCTTCTTTTCGCCATCGCTGCCCCTTGGCACGTGCTTGCAATTTTGCGTAATCCACCTTATTTCGATTTCACGATGCACAGCGAGAGTGGTTCCTACCACGGCTTTTTCTGGTTCTATTTTATAAACGAGCATGTTCTGCGGTTCTTAAATTTGCGGTACCCGAGGGACTATAATACAGTTCCTCGTTTGTATTTTTGGCTATTCCACCTTCTGTGGCTGTTTCCATGGAGCGTATACTTTCCGGCGACAGTTCGATTAACCTATGGGCATTTCGACCGGGCCTCCCGTACACGGCTAATGGCCCTGTGCTGGGCAGGATTCGTGCTTTTCTTCTTCACCTTTTCGACTACGCAGGAATATTATTCGATGCCCTGCTACCCTGCCTTAGCACTCCTGCTAGGTTCGGGGCTCGCAGTCGATGTACGGATGAACCGCTTGGGAACCAGGGTGCTTGCAGTAATTATCAGCATCGCCGCAATTGCAACGGCAGTAATACTCTGGCAAGTACGCGGCTTTCCGTCACCCGGAGACATCTCGCGCGCCTTAAGCCAAAACCCTGATCTTTATACCCTTTCACTAGGTCACATGGCCGATCTAACCATGCCGGCTTTTGCCTACCTCCGGGTGCCTTTAGCTGTAGCCGGTATTGCGTTCATAATAGGCGCAGTGAGCGCCTGGACGCGTGTAAGACCGGTCACTGGACTCGCTGTAATGATGCTGCTGTTTTTTCAGGCGGCAAGATCGGCACTGATCGCCTTCGATCCGTACCTTTCATCCCGACCATTGGCAGAGTTGCTAAGACGTCAGCCGGAAGGCCAGCTTATCGTTGGAGGTCAATACTACACATTCTCTTCCGTATTCTTCTACTTAAACCGCCGCGCCCTGCTTCTAAATGGAAGAGTTAATAACCTTGAATATGGTTCCTATGCTCCCAATGCGCCAAAAGGTGTATTCATCACCGACCGAGAACTGGTAGAGATCTGGTCCAAGTCTGCCCGATCATACCTGCTGGCGGAAGAACCTTTGGTTCCGCGCCTAGAACGGATTGCAGGTTCGGACAGGTTGCACTTAGTTGGATCGAGCGGCGGCAAGTACTTGTTCACAAATCGATAAAAACTTTCCTTCCCGTATTTTCAGCCACTTAGACGCAAAGCCCAACCGCCCGTCAGTGGACCGGATGCTACTCTCACAATCGGGAGAACGAATACGGCTCGCGAGAAAGAGCGGCACTTTAGATTCCGAGAGCCCAGCACCAAATGAAAACCAAACAGGGTGAAAAGGGAGCCAGCCGCGAGGCGTTGGGCCGGTCAATACAGAGTCAGACAGGTCTAGAGAGTTGTGACCAATGCCCTCAGTGGCTAGAGATGAAGCAGAAAATCCGCTTCGCGCAATTGTTGACGAAAGCAAGTGAGGGATTGGAAAAGCGCCTACAGACGGAGGATCTCAAGCCGAGTCTGGGAGATTACCTGAAATTGCTGCAAATGCAGAAGGAGCTGGAAGAGCAGGAACCAAAGGAAATTAGGGTGACATGGGTAGATCCGATCCCGACGTCCGAACTCGGGAAATAAACTACCAGCCGCTGCCCTCGCAGAAAGCTTTTCACAATTGTCAAGCAAGATTTAAAGGGTTTTCCGGTCCTATCGGCAGCGGAAAGAGTCAGGCACTCTGCCACGAGGCCATACGACTTAGTTACCTGAACCCAGGGCGGCTGGGGCTGCTCGGCGCACCAACCTACCCGATGCTCCGAGATGCCACCCAGGCGACGCTGCTTGAAATTCTGGCAGAAAGCGGACTTCCATTTGAGCACAACAAAGCAGAAAACACTTTGTTGATGAGGGACACTCGGTCCCGAATTTTGTTCCGAGCAGTAGACGAGTTTGAAAGGTTACGGGGAACCAACCTGGCATGGTTCGGATTAGATGAACTCACGTACACACAAGAGGCAGCTTGGTTAAGGTTAGAAGGCCGGCTGAGGGATCCGAAAGCACAGAGGCTGGGCGGTTTTGCGGTTTGGACACCGAAAGGTTTTGACTGGGTCTATCGAAGGTTTGTGGCAGATAACCGGACACCCGGCTATGAGACGATCTTCGCAGCGCCTCGTGAAAATCGCTTTCTCTTGCAACGAGTTCCAGACTTTTACGAAAGGCTTAAGGGCAGTTACGACGAAAACTTCTATAAACAAGAGGTTCTTGGAACGTACCTAAATCTGACGGGAGGCTTGGTCTATAGTGCCTTCACGCGGGAACAGAACGTGGTCGACCTCGAAATAGATCCGTACAAGCCCCTGTTATGGACTCTAGATTTTAACGTTGATCCTATGAGTTCGCTGATCGGGCAGATTGCGGGGAAGAAGATACAAGTACTCGATGAAATTGTAATGCGGCGGGCGACGACATTTCAGGCTTGTGAGGAGTTCCTAAAACGATTCCCGCGCCATGAACCGGGCGTGATCGTTTACGGAGACGCATCCGGAAACAGAGAGCAGACAACAGGCACGTCGGATTATCAAATGATCCGTGAACACTTTTCAATGCACACGCCAGTACCAGTGCAATACCGGGTTCCGAAAGCCAATCCTAGCGTTCGGGAAAGGATCAACTTAACCAATTCCAAGCTCAGGACGGCTTGCGGCGACGTGGAACTGCTGGTTTCGCCCAACTGCAAGGAGCTCATTAAGGATCTCGAGCAAGTTAGTTTTCGGGAAGACGGATTTCACATCGATAAGGATCGAGATCGTGAGCGGACCCATCTTTCCGATGCGCTGGGTTATCTACTCTGGCAAGAATTCAAAGCGATGCCGCGGGTGGGTGAACACCGTGAGAGGTTGTTTTGATCATTCACAACATCAACCGGGAACATCCGGAATACGTTGCACGGAAGGGGATGTGGAAAAAATACCGGGACCTCTATGCCGGCGGAGAGCGGTTGCGAGATAGTGCCGGAGAATACCTCGTGCGGCGGCATAAAGAACCTGGGGAAGTATATTTTGAACGGCTGAGCCGCGTGTTTTACGAAAACTACATAGGCTCGATCGTCGACTGGTACGCGGCTACCCTGATGCGGCGGGAACCAGTGCTGCTATTTGAAGGCGGGGACACAGGAGCTAAAGAGTTCTACAATCTCCTGGCGGAAGACTGCGATTTAAAAGGCACGAGTCTTAGCGAGTTCTTTCGTCAGAGGGTTGTACAGGCCTTGGTTTGTGGCGCAAGCTACATCGCTGTGGATTTCCCCCGGGCTTGGGGCCCTGCGACTACTCGAGCGGAAGAAGATGCATCGGGAAGGTCTCGGGCTTACTTAGTAGATTACTGGCCGGACGAGGTAATCAATTGGAATTACGACCAGACTGGAGGAATGGATTGGGTAGTCATTCGAACCTCATGCTTACAGCAATCCAAGGTTACAGACGCTCGTTGGGAGATAGAAACACGATGGATCTACTACGATCGCGAGACTTTTCAACTGTACCGGAAGGCAGGCGAAGGGAAGCCGGTCGAATTAATAGATGAGGGGCAGCATGGCCTCGCCTCGTTGCATCGAGTTCCGATATTCCAACTCCAGGTGAGCGAGGGACTCTGGCTCACAAACAAGGCCGCATTGCTGCAATTGGAGCACTTCAACAAGTCCAATGCTCTTTCATGGGCATTAACGATGAGTTTGTTCGCGACGCCGGTCATCTATTCAGACCGCGAATGGAACCAAATCGTCGGCGAGTCTTACTACATTCAACTTGGTCCCCAAGACCGGTTTGGATGGACAGAACCTGAAGGCAAGGTTTATCAGATCGCAGCCGATAACCTCGTACGCTTAAAGGATGAAATCTACCGGGTGTGTTATTTGATGAACCACTCTGGAAGCGCGAGCGCGGGGGATCTGAGGCAGTCAGGGACAAGTAAGCAAAGGGATTTCAGTATCACGCAGGAAGTACTTAGAGCCTACGGAGACACCGTTAAAGACGTGATGAAACAAGTACTTCGCGTGGTGGCAATGGCAAGACAGGATGGTATCTCGGTTGATGTTTCGGGGCTGGATCACTTTGATATTGGGGACTTCGGTAACGAATTGGATGACGCAAAGAAGTTGCTCGATTTGGGAATTGGCTCCGCGACTCTAAAGAAGCAAGTGTTCAAGCAACTAGCGTTCAAGTATCTCAGCGACGCGCGTCAAGAAGTAAAGAACCAAGTTGCAGAAGAGATCGACCTTCACGATTACGGAGTATAGGAGAGTGCATGGAAGAAGTGGATGTACAGGCAATCGTTCGCAACGCCATCCAGGAATTTATAGACCAGGATCGCGAAAGGGGCGCACCGGCCTATAAGGCAGAGTTACAGGACGAGCGAAAGCGTCGAGAGCAGCTCGAACGACGAGTGAACGAGCTGGTGGACGAAAACAAGCGCAGCCGGAAGATGGCGGAGGAAGCTGAGCGAAGTGCGGCGATCCGGTCAGAACTGCAAAAGCTCGGCGTGGCGAAAGTGGATATAGCTTACAAAGCGGTGCAGGACGCCATCCAACGCCGGGAAGACGGCCGACTGGTCGCTCAGTCGGTAGATGGCGAGGTACCAGTTAAGGAATACCTTTCGACATTCGTGACGGAGAACCCGGAGTTTCTTCCAGCGCGCATTAGCGGTGGGACGGGAATGACAGCGATGTCCAAGTCTCCCCACGGAAATCGCGACGCGGTAGATATCGAGAAGATTCGTCCGGGGATGAATCCAGAAGATATGCAACGGGTACGAGAGGAGATCGTGCGCGTTGCATCACAGACCCTCCGGGGCCTATAAATCGGACAAAGACCACCCTCTCCGCACTGAGAGCCAAAGGCGCAGAGGATTAGTACCGGGAGAATTTCCGATCAGTAACCTGATTGGGCGGGCGACACCGGCGGAAGGGCCGGCAACAAAAATAGACGAGGAGTTTGGATGGGTATTATTACCTCAAATAACGTTGCAAATGCGATTGTGAAGCTGGTAGCGGCGGACGCACTGCCGGTGCTGGTTGGGAACCTCGTGATGGGGAACTTAGTCAATCGCGATTATGAGCCGGTCTTGGCACAGGCCGGTGATACGATCAATGTTCCGATTCCACCGGCGATGGTGGCGAACAACATTCTGGAAGCCGGTTCAGTGCAACCGCAAAACCCAAGCCTGGGTAATGCCCAAATTGTCTTGAACTCGCACGTGGAAGCCACATTCCAAATACCGGATGTGACTAAGGTGTTAGCGGTTCCTGATCTTCTCAAAGTGTATATGCAGCCGGCCGTCGTTGCTATTGCCGAGAGAATCGAAACCGATTTGTTGAATCTTTATGCTGGATTCACGTCGAACACCCCCGTGGGCACGCCAGGAACAGCGGTGACAGAAGCTACCATTGATGCGGCAGAGACCGCATTATTCCTGGCCAAGGTGCCTCAGAACCAGCCGAGATTCTTTGTAGTCGACGCGTTAGCTTATTCGGCCTGGCGGCAAATACCTTTGTTTGAAGAGTTCCAAACAGCCGGCTCTGCCGGATTACAAACGCTAATTGACGGCACGATAGCTAAATACAAAGACTTTTACGTATTCCGATCACAGTTCGTGCCGAAGACGGGTACGAACCCGGTAAACACCCATAACCTCGCGTTCACGCGAGATGCCATTGGGCTAGTCATTAGGCGCCTTCCACAACCATTACCTGGAACGGGTGCAATCGCAGAATACGCAGAGCTAGGAAACTTTGGAATGCGTGTGGTGATGAGCTACCAGCCGAACACACTTGCTCAACAGTTCACTGTAGATGTGCTTTACGGCTGTGGCATTCTCCGAAACACCTCGGGTGTGCAGGTCAACACCTAGCAAAGGGGCAGGCAATCCCGCCTGCCCGATCCACATGTTTTCATTCGGCAAGAGGAATCAGGCATGAATTTAAGAGGATACTACAAGAGATTAAGAGAGACCGAATCGGCCATTGAGGAGCCATTTCCGGTAATCGTGAGCCTTGCCACACCCGACGGTGGCAAGGCAGGACAGCGGACGGAGGTCTCTCGGGCCTTGGCAGCGAGGATGATCACGGACGGGCTTGCCCGTTTAGCTACATCGGACGAACTGAAGCCGGTCGAGCGGGAGAAACCATCCAACTCTTCTGCTAAAAACCGGGTAGGCTGATGGCTCTTTTCACGGACGGACCTATCTCGGGCATCGATGATCTGGCTGCGCAAGATTCACAGGTATTGGACATTGCCAGTGAAGAAGATATCAATCTAACGCAAAAGATCGCGTCGGCACAGGAGCAAATTGGACTCGAGATACTTTCTTGGCTCGAGAGGACCCAATTCGTAAACAGGCTTGTCTGGTCCACGCAGGAGTATCCCCTAAATAGAGTAGTGGTTACTCGGGCCTTAAAGCTCTGGGTCACATTTCTTTCGCTGGAGTTAGTTTACGCAGAGGCCTTTGGCAACCAGCTGAACGACCGTTATGCCGCCAAGCGCGACCAATCTCATGAGATGGCAGAGTGGGCAGCCGAGAAAGTTGTGCAGGCGGGAATCGGCATTACGGCCAATCCTGTGCCCCAGGCTGCAGTGCCCCTGGTAACTGCTACCAAGGGAAGCCTTGCTGACGGCACATATTACATAACGATGGCATGGTTGAATTCCGGAGGAGAGGAGGGGGCTAGCGCGCCAGCAACAGTAGTTACGACCGCCGATGGTACGTTCTTAGTACAACCCGGCGTAGCTCCGAGCACGGCCGTTGCCTGGAACGTGTATGTGGGCGCCGGACCTGAAACGATGTTTTTACAAAACTCTTCACCCATTCCAAATGGCCAACCTTGGCTCCAACCTGCGAACCTCATCACCAGCAGCAGGAGTCCTGGTACAGGGCAGCGGCCAATGATGCTGAGGCCAGTACCGAGAATACTCCAGAGGGGTTGATGCAAACACTAGGAAGCATGGCCACGGCGTTAGTGGCGCAGATGTTGACTGCTCCAGCAGGAATGAACTTGGGATTGGGCTCACTGAGCGCGCCCGATAGCAATCTCGCCCAACCGATTGATCTCAAGCAAGTATACACTCAGAACGTCGGAACAGACGTAACTGCGCGCAGCATAGTTACAAGATATCCATCCGTGTATATCTATTGCAATAAGATAGCTAATACGCTTAAGGAAAAGTTCCGAAGCTTCTCCGGGAACGCTCAGATGATCGTCGAATTACGCCACTCGCAAGACCGGCTGGAAGGTTTACAGAACGCTCTGGAGCTATACATCGACTCAGTTACTCAGGTACTGGATCAGAGCCGGGGGGATTGGGGCAACGGCATGTACTATACAGGCGGATATGAAGTTGCGCTGGCACCCGTTAAAAGTGGCGGTAAGAACTTCATCCAAACCGGGACGATCACGTTCCAAGTTCAGGTTAGCAGAAATTGAATATGGCTTCCTATATTTCTTCAAACGCAAACCGTTTCTATACGGCACTAGAGTCGGGCTACGGGTCCGTTCCCACCCCGACAGCGAATAACCGAATTCCGGCCTTAAAACTTACGGTTCAACAACAGCTTGAAGTCACGCAGCGCAAGGATAAGACGGGCAGCAGAACATTTGTCGGACTGCCGACGGGCGGACGCCGGCGCACGAATTTCGAGCTGCACACTTACCTAACGAACTGGAACAAATCGAATTCGCCGGCATATGGCGCGTTGTTTCAATCCGCGCTAGGGGGAGCACCTCTGCAGTATGTTGGCGGGACACTGAGCTCTTCGGACGGCAGTGGCAGGTTGGGCTTTGCGAGTCCACACGGTTTGAGTCTGGGACAGGCAGTGTCTTCCGGTGGTGATGTCAGGTTTGTGGCGGCTATCGTAGATGCCAATACGATCCAGCTCAATGCACCATTTACAGTAATTCCTGGGCCTGGTGCTCCGATAGGAGCGACTATTACGTACGCTCCGGCAACGGAGTTGCCCAGCGTCACCATTTTCGACTACTGGGACCCTTCGACCGCCGTCCAGAGACTTGTAGCGGGCGCAGCGGTCGACCAAATGGATATTCTGGTCAACGGGGACTACCATGAGTTTCATTTTCGAGGCTTGGCGCAGGACGTCATTGACACCAGTAGTTTCACCGCGGGCGGTCTCTCTCAATTGCAGAGTTTCCCAGTGGAGCCACCGATCACCTCTTTCGATTACACAATCATCCCGGGAAACCTTGGGCAGGCCTGGCTCGGAACATCCCCAACGCAATTTTTCACAATCACAAATGCATCGATTCAGATTAAAAACGCGCTAGATACTCGGACTAAGGAATTCGGCTCAAGCTTACCACGGGCGATCTCTCCCGGACAGCGCTCAGTGACTGCGACTTTCAGTCTTTATGGGCTTAATGATACGGCTACCGCAAGTCTGTATCAGGCGGCGAGACAGCAGTCACCGGTGACCGTGATGTTTCAACTAGGTGAGGCTAACGGTTCCATGATGGCAGTTAATTTGAAAAGCGTAATCCCCGAAGTGCCAGAATTCGACGACAGCTCGAATCGCCTGCAATGGAAATTTCGCGCATCGAGAGCGCAGGGGACAATCAATGACGAAATAACGATAGCCCTTGCCTAACATGATGAGATACGAAAGTTTCACAAGGGTCGATTCGAAGATTGCGCCTGGAGTACATTTTACCGTCTGGAAAATGTCCTATGGACGGCGTGCTGATTTGATGCGCCGCATACGCGATCTCACCCGCCGTCGCGAATTCCTTGAAGCCAGCGAGAGCGCCTTAGATAAGATGGACTCCGCTTTACTCGGGACGGAAATCAACAATCTATATGTTAGTTGGGGTTTACGGTCCATAGCAGGCCTGACCCTTGATGGTCTGGACGCCACGCCCGAACTTTTGGTTGAGAGCGGCCCAGAGGAACTCGTGGCGGAAGCCCTCAATGCGGTGCGAGAGCAGGCAGGGCTCACACCTAGTGAACGAAAAAACTGATCGTCGCCTTCCATTTCCAATTCGCCAACCAGCCCGGTTGGAAGTGCGACTATTGCCGAAAGTCCGGACTGGAGAAAAAGAGGAGATGCGGTTGGCTGGGCTTACATGAAGAAGAGAAAGGGCCAGCCGTATGGGCTCGAAAAGATGTAATGCTCACTACTTGTCCCACGTCTTACATTAGCGCGGAGAGCATCACACTACTAGAAGAGTTTAACGTGTGGCGGCAGTTAGGGTGCACGGACCGCAACGAACTTACTGGAAGACAAGTGGATGCATTTACAACTCTTGCTAAGGAATATGCGACAGAAATAAGAGATGCGCAGCAACACGCCAGAAATCCTCGTTAACAGCTTCAACGCGATTTCACCTGACCCGAGCGAGCAGGTATCGAGTATTTTTGATTCCGAGTACGACATCGCCTCGACGCTCAGTGAAGCCATCAGTGTGGCGGCTGGACTCACCGCAGCCGGTTCGGGAACAAGTCTCGCCGGCAAGACGGGGGCCGCTGCGAGCACATCAGCCTCCGCCCCTCTGGCTGACGAGGTAAATTATTCGGCAGAGGCCGGGGGGCGTCTGTATACTGCTCCAACTACCGAAAGTGTCGGCCAATCTTCCAGTTCGTCTGGGCACAGTAGCTCAAGCTCAATTCTGTCCATTGCATCCTCTATTTTGGGTGGCGGATTGGGAGTTATTCCACTCGTGAGCGGCCTGATGGGACTGTTCGGAGGAGGCCCGTCCCAACCTCCACCCTTGCAAAAATATGTGGCTCCGGACGCTCTCCAGTTCACAGAGGCAGACACGGGGAACGGTCTGTCGAATTCGGATTACGATCAATTTGGAATGCCGCGGTTGTATGCGGGCTCAGATGCGAGTGGATCTCAGCCCAGCTCGTCAAGTATGAACTCAGTTAATACAAACAGCACCAGTCAAAGCAATAATCAACCTCAAATTAACGTGACAGTGCACGCTATGGATTCGCAGTCGTTCCTGGATCATAGCTCCGAAATCGCGCAGGCTGTACGGCAAGCGATGTTGAATTCTAATTCAATTAATGACGTCGTAAATGATTTATAGATATGGCTACTTTCCCGCTACTAAAGACCGGAGCGGTAGCTCAATATCCCGCAACCAAGACGGTCAGGTTCAATAATCAGATATTGCGATTTCTCGATGGAACAGACCAGCGGTATAGGGACGCCCTCGGCCCGTTGCACTCTTGGGAGATCAGCCTGGAGCAGTTGGATGAGGGTGAGCAAACTGCTCTGGATAGTTTCTTTTTGCAAAATTCTGGAAGCTTTGGCGACTTTCAGTTTACAGATCCCTGGGATGGGACACTCTATTCAAGTTGTAGCCTCGAAAATGACGGATTAGCCGTCACGTGCATCGCCGAAATGAGAGGTTCGATGTCCCTAAAGGTAATTCAGAACAGAAACTAACAATGCTCGTGTTCCCACAACTCACCACTGGGGTGCTTAGCCAGTTTCCTCTCAGAAGACGACGTCTAGCCCGAACGCTAACCAATACTCTGCCGGACCTGAGTACGATCAAGTTGTCCGATCCGGCAGGGGAGATATTGGAATGGCACCTCACGTACACCGGTCTAACCGATGGTGAGCTTGCAAACCTTCAAACGTTTTTTGAAGCTACCGAAGGAAGCCTAAACGTGTTCACCTTCTTAGACCCAACTTCCAATCTGTTGGCGTGGAGTGATCAACTAACAGAAGCTGCCTGGACTGCCGATCCCTTTATCGCTTTGAGGGGGAATGTTACCGACCCGACAGGTGGTACAAAAGCCTGGCAGATCTGGAATTCCGGTATGGCCCCCCAAGGAATCACGCAGACACTCATGGCGCCGGGCACCTATGTGTACTGTTTCAGCGCATATATGCGTTCGCTTTCCGAAACAGCCGCAACGCTTTTGCTAGGAAATAGCCAACTCCCAATTGCGGTAGGGGCGAACTGGAACCGTTTCACAGTTGCAGCACGAGGGGATACAACCGCGTTATCCACAACATTCGGCATTTCGATTCCAGCAGGTGTCTCTTTAGAGGTTTTCGGCATTCAAGCCGAGGCGCAACCAGCAGCATCCGAATACAAGCCAAGTACCACCGGCGGCGTATATGGGAACGCATACTTTCGCGACGACACGCTGACATTTACTTCGACGGATGTGAATCATCACTCAACGACGCTGACGGTCAGATATGCAAACCATTTATGAGATTAAGGAGCAGTCACTTACCGATGCTCCGCTGATCACGTTTGATTGCATTCTAAATGGTGGTACCGAAGAGCACTGGTGCACCCACAGTATATCCGTGAATGACGTAAGCTATACTGCCCGAGTCTTGCAGCATAGCGCCTTCAATATTCAAACCGCCTCAGATCAAGGTGTGGACGGCAGCCCAAAAATTACGGCCGTGTTGGCCAATGCGGATTCCCACTTTTCGGAGCTGGAGCAATCGATCGGATTTAAGGGGGCACAGCTTACCGTCAGTTTTCTTTTTTACGACTTAAGGAATGGCGTCGCCTTGACTGATCAGGTGGTGGTATTTCAAGGGATTTGTAATTCGCCAGACCTGGTGGACGAAGCCACGTTTCGCCTGAGCGCCGGTAACCGGATGAACCTGCAGCGTCTCTCGTTGCCACCAATACGAATCCAGCGCCGATGCCCTTGGGACTTTCCCGCAACTTTGGAACAGAGGACGGAAGCGGTAGACGGCGGCGTGGACGGTAAGTACTCGCGATTCTACCGGTGTGGTTACTCCCCAGACGTCCCAGGGGGGATCGGAAACTTGAATAATGGTGTGCCGTTCACATCTTGTGGATACACCCGTCAGGATTGCCAGGCACGCGGCATGTGGAATCGGTTCGGAGGAATTGAGTTCGTGCCTCCTGTAGTTTCAGTTCGAGCATATGGAAAGGACTGGACGTCGTCGGCCGCTTCAGTGAATCAGGCCCGTTATAACAGCTATGTGCCTATGGTATACGGCACAGCCTGGTATAACCCACCTGTGGTCTTCTCTCGCAGCGACGGCAACCTAACATTTATGGAAGTTCTATTAGGTGCCGGCCAGATTCAGGGCGTTCTACAGGTTCTGGTAAACGATATCGTAATCCCTTTGGGCGTCTCCGGAAAAGACATGTCGGGCACCGGCTGGTACAACGTTCCGACTTTAGGCACTCGTGACGGGGGCTTCGACCTAAATTTTCTCGATTCCTCCGGTCAACCTGCCGGCGATCCGTACGGCAGTATGGCATACCTGGTCGTTGTGGTGCCCACGCGCGTAAATAACGGCACGTCTTTGCCGACCATTAAAGTGCTCGTGCAAGGCCTCCAGTTGCCTTATTACGGCACGGACGGCACGTATTTGGGAGATCAGTTTTCGAGTAATCCGGCGTGGATACTACTCGATCTCCTTCGACGGTGCGGTTGGGCACAGTCGGAGGTTGATATCTCAAGTTTCGCGACTGCGGCAGCTTATTGCGATGAACAAATCAATGCCATAGATCTTAATGGAAATCCGATTACGCTTTCGCGATTCCAGTCTAACTTCGTCTTACAGAATCGACGAAGCGGCGGTGATGTCGTACGCGGTGTTAGGAACGCCGCACGCTTATACCTAACCTACGGCCCCGGCGGGATTCTGCAACTTCAGGTCGAGAACTCGATTGCACTTCAACAATCGACGCAACCACTGTCCTCGAACAGTACAGAGCCTCTGAACGGAGGCTGGCCGAGTTATGAATTCGGCGATGGCTCAAACGGCTTCAGCGGAATCCTGCGCCGGCCTGACCAGTCACCCAGCATTAAGCTGACTTGTCGGAACAACGCAGATACGCCGAATAGCTTTTCAGTAGAGTTTCAAGATGCGCTGAACTCCTATCAACAAGACAGCTGTGCTATGGTCGATCCGAACGACATCGCGCTAACCGGACAGGAGGTGTCAACCACGCTGATGGCATTGGGTCTTCCCAACTACGATCAAGCCACGAGGATTCTAAAATTCAATTGTGATAAATCGATCCGAGGGAACCTTTTTATAAGTTTTGACACTTCCGTGAGGGCGGTAGGTATTCGGCCCGGAGACATAATTACAATCACCTATCTTAAGGAGGGCTTCATCCGGCAGCCTTTCCGAGTGATACAGATCTCTCCCTCGACTAATTATCGTACCGCAACCATCACCGCCGGGATTCATGACGATGCCTGGTACGCTGACAGCAACGGGCAGTCGACGTCAAATTCAGGCAGCGGGTATTCACCGACAGCTGGACTGGGTTTGCCGAAACCCTTACTGGGAAGTTCGCTGGACGACAACGGTAACGTGGAGTTTGCCATCGCCGAGACGGCCCAAATGAGCAGCGATGGAAGTATCTCCACTGTTTTGTCGGTAAGCTTCGTGCAGCCTTCTGTGGTTTCGGCCAGCGGCCCCTCAATCCCCCTGGTTAGCGTAGCGAGCACGGTCGGAGCTAACGGAACGCTTAAGGGAGGAGAGACGCTTTACTATGCGATCGCAGCAGTAGACAGTGCGGGAAACGAAAGCCAGCTTTCATTTTTGGTGAGCGCCGTGATTCCAGGTGATGATAGCAGTGTAACCCTTTCCGGACTGAGCTTTTCCTCAAGCACGGCGACATTTGATGTGTACCGCGGTACGACACCTCTAGAGTTGTACCTGATCGCGTCCGGTCAAACTATCGCCGCGCAGTTTACCGATACCGGTTTGCCGGTCCAGTTAGTGCCCCCGGCCGATCCCAACTTCGATCATGCAAACTTCTACTGGCGACTGGAGCAGCAGCCGGAGAGCAGTGCAAACTTATATTCGTCCACCACGGTCGGAAATACTACCCTTTCGATGGGTGTCAACGCATACCAGGGCATGGTGGCCAGAATTACGCAAGGCTCGGGAGCTAATCAGGAGCGGACAATTGTTGGAAACGATGGGACTACATTGACGATATCGCCCCCGTGGGGCGTGGTGCCCACGAATTCTAGCTTGTTCGTGATTGCCGAGGCCGGGTGGCATTTCGGTGCGCAGACCAAGAGCAGTCCCGTCCAGTTCACCATTCCGAATTTTGGCGGGGAAGTGGTGCAAGTCACGGGCCGGTCGGCGAACGCAAACGATAATGAGTGTGATCCGAACTTGTGCATCGTGTCGCGCTGGCAGATAGGCGGTTCCGGCACCGCGGACAGCGCTGTCCCGCCGGCGCCAGCTTTTGGTCTGAATGCGGGCCAAGCAGGAGGAACGATAGAGCTCAACGGCGTGTCGTTTTCGGATCTTACAAATACTAAATCGATATCGGCAGCCACCTTGAGGCTCTACTACTGGGACGAGCTGCAGGTTCCGCCGTCACTCGCCCTCGCAGGCGCTATTTCTTCGACGGATCAGCTGATCAGCCTCAACTCCCAAGGATCAGCAAGCGTCAATGATGTCATTCAAATCGATTCCGAACTGTTGCTCGTGAACGGAGTCGGCAACGGGAAAACGCAGTATCAAGTAACTCGAGGTGTCAATGGAAGTACGGCAGCTACTCATTCTGCTAGAGCGCTGATCTACGAGTTAGCTGCAAAGCCAGTGATTGCACCGTTTCCGGCAGAGTTCTTTGGTAGTCCTTACAGCGGAAACTGGACTTATTCGTTAGCGTTACCGGATGTTCGCGTTGTGAGTGCAGCCCTGTACGTAACGAACAACCGAGGAAATAGCTCTTCAAACGCGATCTGTCTAACCGGAGCTGCCGGCGGCGGAATACGGACCCTTTCGGGTGGACAATATTGTTTCCAAGTCGACGGGTATCTCGCGGTCAATCAGAACGCTGCACCACCTTTGGTAGTAGATGCCTCCCATGCGGTGCGCGATATCTATGCCGTGCTTGGCAAAGCCGCGGACGCGCCTGTCCAGTTACAGCTATATCTAAATGGATCCCCATATTGCAATCTCACCTTTCCTCCGGGTCAAACCGTGTCGAACAGCGTCGACGGACTTACTCTGCCGGCGCTCATTCAAGGTCAGCAAGTTACATTGGCAGTGATCTCCGTAGGCCAAACTCTTCCGGGTTCCGATTTAACAGTGCTGGTTCGACTCTAACACGGAAGGCAGCTTCGCGTTAGGAATTGCTCAGCCCCGTTGGATGCAAGCCTACGACCCCTTCTGCGACGGCGGTCGGACCAAAGCTTCTAAACCAAGTGGAAGGAGTGGCAAAATGAAAAGCTTACATGACAAAACGGCTCTTAACAGCCCTGGCCGCCTACGCAGCGATCTCTACCCTTGCCGCTTTTACGCTGGATGGTGTCCTTCGTATAGCTGTTTGGATTCTTATGGCCGGGCTTGCACTAAAGACGTGGATTGCTTACAAAGCCGATTGGTAGGTCAGCCTTGTTTGGTCATGTCTAGCAATTGCTTTTCGTTGATCACCGCTACGCGCAATTCGTGCGCCTTATCGAGCTTCGATCCGGCATCGGTCCCGGCCACGAGGTAGTTAGTCTTCTTACTGACCGAACCGTTTACTTTCCCGCCCGCGCCTTCAATCAATTGTTTTGCCTCATCCCGGCTCAAGGTGGGCAGTGTTCCCGTGATGACAAAGCTCAAACCGCCGAGCGGTCCGCCCTTGGGCTTAGCAGAACGATATTCGAACTGAAGGCCCGCAGTCCGAAGGCGATCGACTAGTTCCTGATTGCGCGGCTCCCGAAAGAACTGGAAAACGCTTTCGGCCACCTTCGGTCCCACTTCTTCCGCCTGTTCCAACTCCACCAATCCGGCGCCGGCTATCCTGTCCATACTTCCAAAAGCCTCAGCCAGGAACCCAGCCGTCCGTTCCCCTACGAAGCGGATACCCAGAGCGGTCAAAACCCTTGGCAGCGAATTCTTCTTCGAATTCTGGATATTGCGAATAATGTTGCCTGCAGATTTCTGCCCCATCCGCTCTAGCTCCATCAGCTTCTCGGTAGTCAGGTCGTACAGGTCAGCGACACTCTGTACAATGCCGCGGCCTACCAGTTGATCCACAAGCGCCTCGCCGACCCCGTCGATGTTCATTACACCTCGTGAAGCGAAATGCAAAATAGACTCCTTCAACCGCGCGGAGCAATTCGTGTTAATACAACGGCTCGCGGCCTCCCCTTCCTCGCGCACCACCGTCCCGCCGCACACTGGACACCTGGCTGGCATGCGGAATTGCCTGCGGTATGAGCCTTGGGCATGCACGCGTACCACTTTAGGAATGACGTCCCCACTGCGCTCGATGACCACGTCGTCTCCAATCTCGAGACCCAGCCTTTCGATCTCATCTTCGTTGTGCAAAGTGGCCCGAGAAACCGTGACCCCGCTTACTTCCACCGGACGCAGCCGCGCAACGGGGGTCAAAGCCCCGGTTCGCCCCACCTGCACTTCGATTCCTTCCACTGTGGTAACAGCTTGCCGCGCCGGATACTTGAACGCGATCGCCCAACGCGGCGCTTTGGCTGTAAAACCGAGGCGCCGTTGCTGCTCGACTGAATCTACTTTGACAACCACGCCATCGATTTCATAAGGCAGTTCCTCGCGCCGGCCCTCCCACTCCGCGCAAAACCCCAGCACTTCGTCGACGCTGCTACACAGTTTGCGGTGCCGATTTACCTTGAACCCCATGCGTGCAAGCTCCTCCAAGGCCTGCCAATGGCTATCCAGAGCGGGCCGGCCATCAACGAACAGAAAATATGTGTAGTAGTCCAATCTGCGCGAGGCCGTGATTTGCGGTTCCAAAACGCGCAGTGATCCCGCGGCCGCGTTGCGCGGGTTAGCAAAACGGGAGAGTCCTCGTTCTTCGCGTTCCCCATTCAGCCGCTCAAACGCCTGCCGGTTCATCACAGTTTCCCCGCGGACTTCAAAGGCTGGCAATCGGTTCTTCGCATGAAGCGGTAGCGACCGAATGGTCCGCGCATTCTCTGTTACGTCTTCCCCCACCACGCCGTCGCCCCGTGTCACTGCCTGAAAGAACTGGCCATCGCGATAAAGCGCCGCCATCGACAGACCGTCGATTTTCAGCTCTGCCACATAGCAGTAGCTTTTCCCTTCCAAGAGGTCGTTCACACGGCGGTCGAAATCACGCAACTCGGCTTCGTTGAGGGCATTATCCAGGCTGAGCATCGGGGAGCTGTGCGCGACTTTTACGAAGCCCTCGCGGGGCTTGCCTCCCACCCGCTTTGTCGGGGAATCTGATGCCGTAAGTTCCGGGTGCTCTGCTTCGAGCGCTTGTAGCCGCCGCATCATCGCGTCATATTCGGCATCCGAAATTTCGGGCGAGTCCAGTACATAATAAAGGTGTTCATGGTGGCGCAGTTGTTCGCGAAGGGTAGTCATTTCACGCGCGATATCGGTCATGGGTCCTATCTCTAATTTTCTATGATTTAACTGGAACTCGGGAGGTTCTAACATCGCACGCTACAAGAACACCGTCCTAATCTACAACCCCTTTGCCGGCCAGACGGGGCGGATTGGACGATCGTTAAAACATGCGGCGGAGATTCTGCGGAGCGCGGGCCACAATCTGACGATCGTACCGACCGCAGGTCCGGGAACCGCGACCAAAATTGCTCGCGAGTATGTGGGCCGCTGTTTCGATCTCGTACTCGCCACTGGTGGCGACGGTACCATCAATGAGGTCGCCGAGGGCATGATCCACACCGACGTACCCCTCGGAATTCTGCCTGGAGGCACCGCCAACGTACTTGCGACGGAGATGAAGCTGGGATCGCGTATGCATCGGGCTGCGGCCCACCTGGCGCAATGCCATCCGCATCGCATCTCTGTGGGTCACGTTACCTGCCGCGGCGGACAGGTTTCCCGCCATTTCCTGCTGATGGCAGGCATAGGACTCGACGCTCATATCGTTTACCGCGTCAGCGGTCCGCTCAAAGCGCGAACCGGGAAGTTTGCCTATTGGGTCGCCGGCTGGGGCCTTCTCGGCCGCGCACTCCCTCAATTTCATGTCAGAGTCGCCGGTCGCGACCGGCGATGTTCCTTTGCGCTGGTGAGTAAAGTTAAGAATTACGGCGGTGATCTGGAAATCGCCCGTGACGTGAGTTTGTTTGACGATCATTTCGAAGTCGTCTTATTTGAAGGCGCCTCGACCTTACCTTACGTTAAGTATCTCTGGGGAGTAGTTACCAACAGCTTGCGCTCCATGCGGGGTGTTACTACGCTCCAGGCGGATAGCCTCGAAGTATCCGCCCCCGAAGACGAACGAATTCATGTACAGATCGATGGTGAATTCGCCGGTCCGCTCCCTGCTCGCATCCGCATCGTACCGAACGCCCTTACGGTGCTGGTTCCCCCGGAGTACGAGCGCTCCCGGTCTGTCGCTACGGCCATGCAGGGCTCGGACCTGAAGCCCAACTCATGAGGGCGGAACTGAAGCGGCGTGATCGCAGGCGGCGTGATCATCAGGTGATCGCAAGAACCCACTTCCACGGTCCTACCTATACGAACGCCTCGGGAGTAAACTAATTTCCTTTGGGAACGCGATGCTTCTATTGATTGACGATGATCCCGACTTTCGAGACCAGGCTCAGGAACGCCTGACGTTGGGTCCATTGCTGGCCGTCAATGACGCCAAGCAGGCGGCCCAGTTAATTACTTCCGGAAGCGAGTTTTCCCTTGCCTTGATCGACTTAGACCTTCCTGAGATAGATGGGTTTCGGGTAATCGAGGAGCTAAAAAAGACGCGCCCAACGCTCCCCATCGTGGCCATTAGCGGCGTATATTCGAGCCATGTCCTGGAAAGCGCCAAACTGGTAGGCGCGGACGAGGTGCTTTCAAAGCCGATCGGAGCCGAATGGCACAGCGTTCTGAACCGGGTCAGTGGCGTGTCACACAAAAAGGGCACCGGCCATTTCCGGTGCCGATGTGGAGAAAGGTTGGTTTTCGGCAGAACGGGAACGTTTACCCCGCTGGCACGCATCACCAGGGTAGGCAAACTTATTAGAGGCCAATGCCCGAACTGCGGCCTGTTTCACTTTGTTCAATATTAAGCTGACTCCGTACCGCCCTGTCGCCGTATTAGTTGACGCGGCTTTCTGCCGCGGCGGAAAGTAACTAATGTCCCCGTGCGATAGATTGGAAATATGTCCACCCTGCGAACCATCATTTCATTAACCCTCTTGGCTGCTGCTTTCATTTTGGTCCCGGCACGGGCTGCCGAGCCTGACCCGAAGGAAGTCACCTACACCGCCCCAGACAAAATCGTTTGGCGAAAAGGGCAGAATGCCGACACGGCCACCGTCCAAGGCGATCCTTCCAAGCCCGGCATCTATATCCAACTCATCAAGTGGCATCCCGGAAACATGAGCCGTCCCCATTTTCATTCGACAGATCGTTACATCACAGTCCTGTCCGGCACCTGGTGGATCGGCACAGGTCCGAAATATGATCCCGCGAGCACCTTTCCCGCACCCGCCGGCAGTTACGTCGTCGACCTCGCAGGCAAAATCCACTATGACGGTGCTAAAGACGCCGAGTGCGTTCTCGAAATCGTCGGCATGGGACCTGTCACCACAACACAGGCGGAACAGAAGTAGCCCGCAGGGTGATGCTTCCGGGCGCGGTCCATGACTTTTATGAGGCACTTCTTAGCACGACGCGCGTGGTATTGTAGATGAACAACGGTGGCCCGAATCCCAAACCGGGGCGCTCGACAAGCAAGGAGAAACTACATGAAATTGGCGAAAGCGGCGATGCTTTTTACCTTGGCATCAGCGGCAGCCTTGGCTCAGGTCAATGTGGGAGAACAGAAGCCCGAAGCCAGCCTGCCCTTCACCATGACCACGGTAAACACGTTCGAACTCCCGTGGCGTTTGGCGTTCCTGCCCGATGGCCGGATGCTGATTACGGAAAAGATCGGGCCTGTGTGGCTGGTGTCCCAGCAGGGAGAGAAAGTGGTAGTGGGCAATACGCCCCCAGTTTATTGGCAGGGCCAGAGCGGAATGCTGGGCGTCTTCGTCTCGCCGAACTACGCGACCGACCAAAGTATCTATCTCACATATGCCGAACCTGGCGATTACGGCGGCGGTTTGGCACTTGCGCGCGCTCGGCTGAACGCCACTGCCTCCCAGGGTCCCAGACTAGAAAAGTTCGAAGTGTTATGGCGTCAGATGCCCAAAGGCAAGGGCGGGCAGGAAGGCGGCCAGATTGCTTTCTCGCCCGATGGCCAGTATCTCTTCCTCACAGTGGGCGATCGCCAGCGCTTCACCCCCGCCCAGGATCCTGATCAGCCCGAAGGCAAGATTCTGCGCTTAACGCTGGACGGCAAACCTGCTCCCGGCAATCCCTTCGCGGGCAAGGTTGGTGCTTCCACCATTCCCTTGATCGATCCGCCTAGTGACACGGAAGCCGCCAAAACCGCAAAGGTGGTCAGCACGTACACCTTTCCAGGCCCCAACCTCACCCCGGCGGAGACCTGGACCAGCGGCCATCGCACTCCTTACGGCATGGCGTTTTCGCCTACCGGCGAATTGTGGGAAGTGGAGCACGGCCCTCGCGGCGGTGACGAGCTGAACCTGATTGAAAAGGGCAAAAATTATGGCTGGCCGCTCGTCTCTTTCGGCCAGAACTATAACGGCGTTCCCATTCCGAAGCCCGACAGCCGGCCCGACTTGGCTATGCCCGTGATCTATTGGCTGCCGGTAATTGCTCCGGGCAATCTAATGTTTTACCGCGGCACCCAGACCTTCCCGCAATGGAACGGCAACGGCTTCGTCAGCGGCCTGGGCACCACGTCTCTCAACCGCATCATTTTCGACGGCCACGGCGGCGCCAAGAGTGCCGAGCGCTGGAATGTGGGACACCGCATCCGCGACGTGGAAGAAGGCCCTGATGGCTCGCTCTGGATGCTCGAAGACGCCAATCCCGGCGCACTCATCCACGTGACACCTAAGCAGATCACTTCCCGTTAGCTCAACCTTCAGAAAAGGGGCCGGAGCAGTTCGGCCCCTTTTCATTCCCGTTCCCCTCCTGTGTACGCCTGGCTCGCTGCTAAATCGAAATAATTTACCCACCAACTGCGCAGGACAATTGGCTTGGTAGGCTGCGCCACCGTTCCAGTTCACTCTGCCCGAGTGGCGATTGGTAGCTGCAAAGGACTTAAAAGTCTGACAGGGTCAGCCATTCATTCGTGGTAACTTGAAACCGTGCGGGCGTGGCGAAATCGGCAGACGCAACGGACTTAAACGAAAACTTGAGTGCTCGCCGGGAAACCGGCGGTGTAGAACTGCTCAAATTCGGGGAAACCTGTAAAATGGCGATCCCGAGCCAAGCCCGGCTGAATCCGGCCGGGAAGGTGTAGAGACTAGACGGGCAGCACCTGATACCCGGAAGGAATCCGGACACGGTGAAGGGATAGTCCAGACCCCAAACCTTGCTGTAGATAGTAGGGGCGACGAAAGTCGTGGACGGGTAAGAAAATCCGTTTTTCCGCAAGGAGAGTGAGGGTTCAAGTCCCTCCGCCCGCACCATACGCCAAAGTCATCGAGCCGCCTTTCTTGCGGACGCCTATCCTTTGTGAGACGCGCTTGCTGACATTGGTCGCTCTTCGTCATTTGCCTTCGTATCCGCGCTCAGCTAAGTTCTTGCGCGAGTCCGATGAGAAGCCCTTCAGGCCCGCGGATGTAGCAGAGCCGATATGCGTCTTTATACTGGACTACTTCGCCTACGAGCTGCGCGCCGCGCTTGCGGAGCCTTTCAAGCGTCTCGTCGATGTCGTCCACGGCGAACATGACGCGGAGGTAGCCTAGAGCATTCACCGGGGCGTTGCGGTGATCCGCGACGGCAGGCGGCGTGAGGAAGCGGGAAAGCTCGATCCGGCCGTGGCCGTCCGGCGCCCGCATCATGGCAATCTCGACGCGCTGATCGCCGAGTCCAGTGACACGTCCGGCCCATTCTCCCTCGATCATGGACCGCCCTTCGAACTCGAGGCCGAGCTCGCGAAAGAACTCAATCGTCGCTCCGAGGTCGTCGACGACGATACCTATGTTGTCCATCCGTTTGAGCGCCATGTGTCCAATGTACAAGGTGTCAACCCGTTTCGGGACGCACCCTGAAAGGACTTAAAATCCTTTTCCCGGTAACGGGAGTGCGGGTTCGATTCCCGCCCGGGCACGCCCATATGGAGTCAGAAATCAGGCGGTCTGTGGCTGGATCACGCAGCAAGCCGATGATGCCGCCGAGACGAGCCGCCGCCCTTGCTCATTGCAGGACCGGTTCCGCCTGCGGCACGTCCTGCTTATGCTTGCACTCGCGGTTGGGGCATTGCCACACGGGGCCGGCTTTTAGCCATTTTTCGATCATGTACGGGCTGCCGCATTCGGGGCACTTCTCGGCCACAGGTTTGCCCCAGGCCACGAAGTTGCACTCGGGCCAGCGGTTGCAACCGTAAAAGGTCTTCCCGCGCTTGGAGCGGCGCTCGACCACTTCGCCCTCGGAGCATTCCGGACACTTTACTCCGGTAGTCTTCTGCTTCACGTACTTACAGCCGGGATAGTTGCTGCACGCGGTGAATTCCCCGTATCGGCCGGTTTTCAAAACCAGGTTGTTGCCGCATTGCGGGCATTTTTCCTCCAAGGGCTGGTCGGGCTTCTTCTGCTGGCCTCCCAGAGGTTTGGTGGTCTTGCAATCCGGGTAGCCGGTGCAGGCGTAAAAGGTGCCGAAGCGGCCCTTCTTCAGAACCATCGGACGTCCGCAGTTTTCGCAGTACTCCTCGTCACCTTGCTCGGAGAGGTCGGCCTTGTCGATATCGGGCAGGTCCACGGTCAGTTCGCGCGTGTACGTGCACTCGGGATATCCGGTGCAAGCGATGAAGCTCCCATGCCGCCCCCACTTGATCACCAGGGGCTTGCCGCACTTTTCACACGTCAAGTCGGTAGGCTTCTCCATCCGCTTGATGTCGGTCATGTGCCGTTCGGCGTACTCGAGATCGCGCGAAAACTTGCCATAGAACTCGGCCATCGACTCGCGCCAGTCGACCTTGCCGTCCTCGATATCGTCGAGCTCCTCTTCCATGCGGGCCGTGTACTTCACATCGAAGATACTGTCGAAGCTCTCGATTAACAGATCAGTCACCACCATTCCCAACTCCGTTGGGATGAAGCGGCCGCCCTCTTTCGAAACGTATTCGCGCTCCTGAATGGTCGACAGAATCGAGGCGTAAGTGGAAGGCCGCCCAACCCCATCCGATTCGAGTTTCTTGACCAGCGTAGCTTCGTTATAGCGCGGCGGCGGCTCGGTAAAATGCTGTTCGGGGCGGATGGCGCGGAAGCGTAGAACCTCACCTTGCGTAACGGCCGGTAGACGATGTTTGAGTTCTTCGTCTTCCTCGTCGGTCTGATCTTTGCCTTCCTGATATATTTTCAAGAAGCCGTCAAACTTGAGCACCGAGCCTGTTGCCCGGAACAGGTAATCGATGCCGTTTTTGCCCTTGGCCGCAACATCAATCGTAGTCTGATCGAACAGCGCGGGCATCATCTGCGATGCGACGAAGCGGTTCCAGATCAGACGGTACAGCTTCAACTCGTCTTCGGCAAGATGCTTCTCGAGCGATTCCGGCGTGTAAGCCATGGACGTGGGGCGAATGGCTTCATGCGCATCCTGCGCGTCCTTTTTTGACTTATAAACGTTGGCCCCCTCGGGCAGGAACTCCTTGCCGTAGCGCTCGGTGATGTACTGCCGCACGTCGCGCAGGGCGTCATCGGAGACCCGCGTGGAATCGGTGCGCATGTAGGTAATCAGGCCGACAGCGCCTTCCTTGCCTAACTCGATTCCCTCATAGAGCCGCTGCGCCAGCATCATGGTGCGTTTCACGCTGAAGCGCAGTTTGCGCGACGATTCCTGTTGCAGAGTCGATGTGATGAACGGCGCGACAGGGTTGCGTTTCTTCTCGCGGGTGCCGACGGACCGAACAACGTACTCGGATCCATCGACTTGCGCGACCACCGCATCGGCGCCTTCCTGATTGCCGATTTCCGGCGTTTCGTCGTTCTGCTTAATCAGCCGCGCGGTGAGCAGCGGGTGCGGCTTCTTAGCCGAGAGATCGACGTCTATGGTCCAGTATTCTCTTTTGACGAAGGCGCGAATTTCGCGTTCGCGCTCTACAATCAGACGCAGGGCAACGGTTTGCACCCGGCCGGCGGAGAGACCACGGCGGACTTTGTCCCAAAGCAGCGGCGAGATCTTATAACCCACCAGGCGGTCGAGCACGCGGCGCGCCTGCTGCGCATCCACCAGGTGTATGTTCACCTGGCTAGGCTGTTCAAACGCTTTTTGAATTGCGCGCTGGGTGATCTCGTTGAACATCACCCGGAAAATGCGCGGGCCGTTCTTCCTGTTGCCGTTGCCGAGTTCTTCCTGAAGGTGGTAGCAGATCGCTTCGCCTTCGCGGTCCGGATCGGCTGCCAGGTACACATCTTCCACGTTCTTGGCGGCCTGTTTCAGTTCGCCGACAAGTTTCTTTTTTCCCTCGATGAGTTCGTAGCGCGGCTTGAAGTCGT
>JAFAWA010000226.1 GCA_019242155.1 Terriglobia bacterium
AGAGTTTGCGTCGCCGGGAACCCCGGGTAAACGTTATTGGGATTGGCCAGGTAGGGGAACCGCGCGATCACTGCGGGTGAATTGATGGGGTATTGAGGAGCGTGGCGTCCGCCGGGTTCTGCACGTTGATGCCGTACTGCGAGAGCAGGCCTTGCGGCGTAAGCGCGTTGTAGTTTTGCGCTGCCAGCAGGGGCGCGGCCCACCATGCGCCGCGGTTGCCGACGTAGGCAACGTCCACCAGGATGTTGCTGGGGAGTTCGCGTTGAATTCCGACGCTCCACTGGAAGATGCGCGGCAGGCGGCCTGTGCCCGGATCGATAGAAATGAAAGGCGATTCCGGAGGAATCACGCCGGGCGCCGCCGGAGTCGGGAACAGAGGACTGAAATTCGGCCACACCAGCTGGGGATTTCCGAAGCGGTTACCGGGACCGTATGGATTGCCGTCCTTGAGAATGGCAGCAGGGGCGCCATATGCTGGAGGCGTGAGGCCGTAAAAATCGGCAACGCTGGCGCTCAATTGCGCCTGGTCGACCTCGGAACCGTAGGCGATGGCCCCGCCCGCGCGGAACACGGTTCTGGGTGTGATCTGGTATGCCACTCTAAAATGCGGTCCGATGGAGTAGTGATACGCGGAAGCGAACTGGCAATGGCAGGTAGCCTGATAAATCACGGTTCCGTTCCGATTCCCGATTTCCGTGCTGGGAAGCTTCCAGGCGGCATTCTGCCTGCGTCTTCCGCAACACCAATTCTTTCCGGAGGCTGCGGCTGACGTAACTCCGAAGGCCAGGAATGGAAACCGTTATACGGCATCGTCAGCCAACCATTCGCAGATGGATCGAAAACTCTAGCCATCGTCGAGTGCCGCCCGGATTTCAGCCCAGAGAGCCCAGATCTGGACGGCCTTGGTGTCCGGCTTTTTCGCGCGCCTTTGCGCGAGGCGGTTTCGGGTTTCTGGAATCCAGTCGTCGGCCAACAACAGCTCTCATATACCAAGGGAATGGGAAAGGGGGTTCGGGACGCCGAATCGCCGGAAATATTTTCGTCCGGGCGGCAATTCGCGTGAGGATCGAAACAGAGCGCAACGGATCGCGACAGGTTTGGAGGTGTGCGACAATCGGCAACAGTTCGAGACAGCTCGCAAACCAAAGGCAACAGCAGGGAGGGCCCAGACAGCCAAAACCCCGGTAATGGAACATAAAGGGCGGGATGCGCCCGCGGTTGTTTTTCGCCTACCTTAAATTGGCTCCGCCCTGTTTGCGGCGGGATTCATTTCGGCCTCTGTGCATCCCAAACGGGATGCAGTTAGAAAAACGTCAACTTCGGCACCGGACGAGACCGTTTAGGGGGAGAAGATGTGCGGCGGAGATTGTCTCTACGCTGTCGAGACTGGCGGGACGAGCGAGCCAGGACGGCGACGGCGGCACCGAGGAGCGGCTGGGAGCGAATCTGGAGCAACTACGCCGCGAAGTCGCCCGGCTGAGCCGTGCACAACAGGCGCTATTCGCTTACCTGGACACCCTAGGGAAGACCATCCTCACGTGCATACCTGAACCGCCCAACGATGCCCGGCCCCAGGCGGTCGCACGAGCGAAGGAGCGTTACGACCGTATGCTCAAGAGCGTTGCAAAGGCCATGGCCGGAGATGCTCAGACGGCCATCCAGGATTTGGCGGCTCACGTCGAATAGCGACGAAAAGGATTTCCGGCTGCGCCTGCGGAAACCCGCGATTCCCAAACAGAATGAGCCGAGGGCCTGCGCGATCGCATTTAAACGCATCATGCATTATTCGCGTATGAGCCGCCACGGTGCCGGACCGGGGGCAGCTGTCAGGGGCAGGGAAACGCCCAGCGGCTCATGCGCGCTTTCAACGATGTGCCGTAAGAGTCACCTACACGCGCAATGCAACGCGGGGCAGTGGCGAGCGCATGGGCGGTACCTGGCGCGTGAGAGTGCAACATTGGAAACGGACGCGAAAGGAGTTGGGATTCAATGAGGCGAGGCAGGGAATCGATATAGCCGATCGCCTGGAAACGTGGCAGTCGAACGGGGACCGGCTTTTCTGGAAGCTGATCCTGTCGCCGGAGTTCGGCGATTGGATCGACCTGGAACGTCTCACCCGTGACGTTATGAAGGACATGGAAAAGGATCTTGGTTCCAAGCTCGAATGGGTGCCGGTGGCCCATCACAATACGGAACACCCGCATGTTCACGTTGCTCTGCGCGGCATTCGCGACGATGGACAATCTCTGCAATTGGACCGGCGATACATTAAGGAGGGCATCCGAGCAGTCGCTGAGGACTACTGTTCCCGTCAAATCGGCTACCGGACGGATTTGGATGCTGCGGAAGCCGAAAGACGCGAAGTGCAAGAGAAGCGCTTCACTTCTCTTGATCGGATCATTCTGAGGCGCGGGGAAGATGGTTCCGACGCCACATGGCTTCATGTGTCCACTCCTCCGGCCAGCGACCAAATGCACGAACCGGCTCGTGTTCAGGGCAGGCACGTAGCCGCACGATTAGCCGTGCTGTCATACATGGGTTTAGCCGTCGCCGACGATGCCCGTACCTGGCGCGTCAGACGTGATTTCGAATCGGTACTCCGAGCGATGCAACGAACGGCTGATCGTCAGAAGATGCTGGCGGCGCATGGTGTCCTGATGTCCGATGAGCGCCTGCCAATTGAAATGCTGGACCGCCGGCACATGACAGCAGTTGAAGGCCGGATTCTCGTCCACGGTGAGGACGAGATAACAGGCCGTAACTACCTGATGCTTGAAGGCACCGATGCGAAGGTTCATTTGATCCACCACACGCCGGAGATGAAAGAGGCGCGCAGCCGCGGCGGTTTGCGCGCGAAATCTTAATCCGGCTCAGAAAACTCTTTATAGATGGCCGCCCGGCACTCGAAGTGGACGACTTGGGCGACTCGGAATCGATTCTGAAAAACCGGGCGCACCTGGAGGGAGTCGCTCGGCAACTCGTGAAGCGTGGCATCATTCCGACCGAGGACGGCTGGGGCGGATGGCTTGGACGGTATCAGGCGGCAGTCCGAGAATCTGCTGTCCGACTGGAACAGGAACGGGAGCAAACCGAACTGATCCGCCGAAAGGACCGGCGGCGAGACCGCGACCGGTCACGCGGCCGTTGATAGGCGTTGGTAGGACTTGGCGCGGTGCTGGTTTTACACCGGCCCGTTTGCAAGTCCCCCTTTCAAACCATGCATGCCGTTTTCCGGCACACGGCTTAACGATGATCTTCTTGGTGTGGCATGCGCGGGGTACTTCACGGTGCCCAGCAATCTGTGCAAGCCCATACCCTCCAGCTGATTCCAGGCAAAAACCGGACCCTTGGCGATTCGCTGGCCGCCGCGCCGATGCTGCCAACGCCGCAGTTTCTCGATCATGTACGCGTCCATCTTTTTGAACTCCCGTGTGGGGTTTCCCGTTCGGAAGTAGTTTCCCCAACGGCGAAGCACGGGTGTCAGTTCCGCGATAATCCGCTTCACTTCTTTCCCGCTCTGCCGCGCACTGGTCAACTCTCGCACACGATCACGGAGTTTCTTCGTCGCCGTGCTCTCCCGCAGACCATCCGGTCCTTTCCACGGAGGCCCTCGGAGCTTCACTCCTACCCTCCTCCATAAAGGCCAACACTAGCTGGTTCTTCTGCCGCTTGTCGTCCATAAGTCGCGCTGCTTACTCACCGCTCCTGTCAAGGGCGGAGTAAAAGTTTCCCACTTCGGCGGAGCAAAAGGGGACCACTTGTTTGCTGATTGGCCGTTTTCCTCCTGAGTTTGGGGGCGGCTGGAGCGGAGCCCTGCGACGCCCGTAGGGCGGCGCGCTTAGGGCGCAGTGGAAGCCGCCTCCAGACTCAGGCCCGAGCAGGGTGGCGGGGAGCTAGTGCGGTCCGGGATCTTTCTTCTTCCTGCTGTTTTTGAGCCGGAAGCTTTCGCCGTTCATTTCCAGGATGTTGACATGGTGCGTCAGCCGATCCAGCAGCGCGCCGGTCAGCCGTTCCGACCCCAGCACCTCGGTCCACTCGGCAAAGGGCAGATTACTGGTCACCAGCGTGGAGCTGCGTTCGTAGCGCTGGCTGAACACTTCGAACAGCATCTCGGCGCCGGTCTTGGACAGCGGCACGAAACCGAGTTCATCGACGATGAGCAGTTCCTGACGCGCCAGGTGTTTCTGATAGCGCAGCAGGCGCTTTTCATCCCTAGCTTCGATCAGTTCATGTACCAACGACGCCGCAGTGGTGAACCGCACGCGAAAGCCTTGCTGGCAGGCCGCCAGTCCCAGCGCCAACCCGATGTGGGTTTTCCCGGTGCCGCTATTGCCCAAAGCGAGCACGTTGTCCCGGCGGCCGATCCACTCGCAGCGGGCCAGTTCCACCACCAGTTTCTTATTTAAGGATGGGATCGCCAGAAAGTCATACGTCTCCAGGCTCTTCATAACCGGAAACCGGGCCGCCTTGATACGCCGCTCGGTCGCACGCCGCTCCCGATCCAGCATCTCCTGTTCGACCAGCCGCAGCAGAAACTGTTCGAACGTGGCTCCCTCTTTGGCGCATTGTTCGGCCAGCTTGGGAAACTCACGCACCATAGTCGGCAGCCGCAACTGCTTCAGATAATGCTCCAGCAATACTCGCGGCGTGTCCATCACGGCGCCTCCTCGAGCAACACCTGATAATCTGCGGCCCGCGTCAGCGCGACTTCGGCCATCGGCAGATGTGGATAGTTCTCCAGATCCAGCTTGGGCGGCCGGCGCTCGATCGCGCAAAGCAGAAGATGTTTCACCGCATCGAAGGCGACGGCGGGATAGCGTAGCGCCTGGCGAACCGCCGCGGCCACTTCCTCCACCGAAAACGTCTCCAGCAGCCGCAGCACCTGCACGTACTCGCGCCGCCCCCGCTTGCCCAACCGCGCTTCCATCTGACGGCGCAACTCGGTGAACTCCTCCGGCAACCGCCAGCCCTGAAGTGGTGCGGCTTGATCCAGCGCATTGGTCTTCTGCTCCAGCAACGCCAGATAATGCAGCGGATCGAAGATCATCTCTTCCCGGCCGTAGCTGCGTGTGTGTCGTGCGATCACTTCGCTGGCACACGAGATCACCACCTCCCACACGAAGGCTTTCAGCAGCACTTGCCGGTGGCCGTACTCGGTGGGCACTGAATAATCATTGGTCTCGTATCGCACCAGGGCCTGCGAACTGGCGCGTGTGGTGCGTTTCTCACAGGCTTCCAGCGGCGCCGGTGGTAACGGCAGCAGCTTCTCCCGGTCGCGCTCAAACCGTTCAGCGATGGTTTCGGTGTGCCCCCGCAGCTTCCGCTGGCGCCGTTGCAGACAGGCTTGCCGTAGTTGCGCATTCAGCTCTTCCCAACTGGTCACGCGCGGCACCGGCACCAGGAAGTTCCGCCGGGCATATCCCACCAGCCCTTCCACGTTGCCTTTGTCGTTGCCCTTGCCGGGACGTCCGAACTTGGCCTCAAATAGATAGTGCGATTGCAGACCGCTGAACGCCTCGGTGGGCCTTCGCTCGCCGTCGCCGGCGATCTCCTTCACTGCGATGCGCGTGTTGTCGTACAGCATGGTCCGTGGCACGCCGCCGAAGTAGGCGAACGCCTGGTTGTGACCTTCCAGAAACGCCTCGGTGTTCTCGGCTGGAAAAGCGATCACAAAACAATCGTCCGATTGCGGCAGATCGAAGCACTGGAAATGCGCCTTCTGCTCTACGCCAGCGATCGCCACCAGCGCTTCGCCGAAGTCCGCTTGGGCGTCTCCCGCCGGATGCGCCAGCGGCACGAACACTTCTTTATGAGTGAGCCGTGCCTGGCGCACGTAATCTTTGACAATCGTGTAGCCGCCGCCATAAGCATATTCGGCTTTCAACCGGTCGAAGATCCGCTTAGCTGTATGGCGCTGCTTCTTGGGTTGAGTTTTATCGTCCACTAGAATCTGGTCGATGATCCCCAGCCAAGGTCCCAGCTTGGGGCGCAGGACCGGTTTCTTACGCTCGTAGCCCGGCGGCAACGAAAACTGCAGCATCTTCCGGATCGTCTTCCGCGACAGCCCGAACTCCCGCGCCGCCTGCCGGATACTCATGCCGTCCACCTGCACGGCTCGTCTCACGCGCGTATACACTTCCACCTGGTACACCTCCCGGTGTCCCACAAACAGAACTAGCCTGTAATGTTTGGACTGAACTCTGGTGGTCTACTTTTCGACCGCCACAAAACCCCGCTCACGCGGCGCTTCGTGGTCTATTATTGCTCCGCCGTTTATA
>JAFAWA010000304.1 GCA_019242155.1 Terriglobia bacterium
GAAGGGCGCACCCCAAAGATCCCGGTCCCACGTTTTTCGGGAATTCTTCCCGTAAATGGGATGGCGATATCTTCACGGTCAATGTAATCGGGTTCAATAACCGGTCATGGCTCGACCCAGCAGGGCATCCCCATGACGAAAATTTGCACCTGATCGAGCGCTATCGCTATCTGGATCCGGACCATTTCCGGTATGAAGCCACCATAGACGACCCCACCATCTATTCGAGGCCGTGGAACAGCACGATTCTATTCACGAGGAAGCCGGATTGGGAGCTGACAGAGTACTCATGCGATGAAAACAAAAAGGACCGATTCTGTTGAAAAAGTCTTAGGTATTGAGCGGTTGAATCGCACGCTAAGGGTTTTTTGGCGACGAATCGTCCGTGGGATGCAGTTTGTTGTGGCCGGGCCGGCTCGAACGAGGCGGCCTGTTCTGTTTGCCCCGCTCATGCCAGCGATAGGCAAAGCGGTTTGCACGTCTCGGGCGCTTTCAACCGCACAAGACGACGTAGGTTTTGAACTGTGGCAACGAACAGAAATTCTTCAGCAGCTCCGGCGAGCCCTCTGAGCTTCAGCCGGGTAAATCGCAAGTGCTGCTTCATGTGGGCAAACAACATCTCCACTTTCTTTCGTGACCGGCGCGATTGTCGGTACGCTTCGGTGCTCTGAAGTGCTATGGCGTGCTGACGTGCCTCCTCATCGAAAGGCACCGATAGAGTGCGTTTCGCTCCCCGCGTGCATTGTGGTCGGACGGGACATGACCGGCAATCGCTCGCCGTGGACCGGTAGATATGAATGCGGGTTTCTGTGCGCGCGGTCCGATGTTTGAGAATCTTACCCTGCGGGCAGATGTAATGGTTGTTTGTGGAATCGAAAGTAAAAGCCTCACGCCGCAACAGACCGCCCGTTTGGTGCTGTCGGTCCAGGACGGGAATATGCGGAATAATTTTCCGATCCCCTAACCACCCTAGAAAAGGACCCGTCCCGTAAGCTTTGTCGGCTGTCAATCGCTGAGGCTTCAGACCGTGCGCCTCGTTTACTCGGCCCAGCATTGTCTTCGTAGCCACGATCTCCTGCGCTAACCGGGCCGGAGTCGCTTCGACATCCACGATTACCGCGTGATCCGTATCGACCAGATAGTTGCTGAAATAACCAAACTTTCCCCGGCCCTCCTTGGTGTTCCACGCGGCAGCAGGATCGGTGGGAGACAGAAACCGAGCGTCGCCGTGATGAACCGGACTGCCGGCATCGAGAGCAGCGAGGTATTCGCGTACCGCCCGCGTCGAGTTGCCTGCGCGAATAGTATCCGTGGTTTCCACGCGCCGACCACGTCCGGCATCGCCTCCGATTAGGCTTCCATCAACAGCAAAGCCCTCACCGCCCACCAATCCTGCACTTCGGCATTGTCCGACCACATCCTCAAAGAGCACGCGATAGATGTCGCTCTCACGAAACCGGCCATACCGGTTCTTCGAGAACGTGGAGTGATCCGGCACTGCTCCATCGAGACCCAAACGGCAGAACCAGCGATAAGCCAGGTTAAGGTGAACTTCGTTGCACAAACGTCGCTCCGACCGAATGCCGTAGGCATAGCCGATCAGCAGCATTCGCAGCATCAGTTCGGGATCAATGGAAGGCCGACCAGTTTGGCTGTAACGAGCGGCCAAAACCGACCTCACCCGATCGAAATTCAGCACCGCGTCGAGCTGCCGCAGCAGATGATCGCCGGGTACGTGATTCTCCAGCCGAAACTCGTAAAACAGCTCTTCTTGTGCGATCTGCCGTCCCATCATGGGCATGTCCTCCAAGCTGCTCGTACAAGTTAATCACACCCGAATATCTATTGATAGGACTTTTTCAACAGAATCGACCGGGATCAACATCACTTTCAGCCTGGTCCGTCATTTCCGACCCGGGGCCCATCGCGGGGCGCGCCGCCCAATGAAAACAAGTAACCGGCGGGCGTTTGAAGACCGCTCACCCGGGTGTGGCCCGGGGTTTATCGCATGGTCCCCGGATCGAACACGTTCCCGGACTTGACGACGCGCCAGATCTTCATGGTGTTGTTGATGTCTTCCAGGGGATTCCCGTCAAGCAGCAGAAAATCCGCGAGTTTTCCCGGATCAAGCGTGCCCAAATCGGCGGATGCGCCTTCGGTTTCCGCCGCGCCCAGGGTTGCCAGCCGTAGGACTTCAGCCGTCGGAATGTCCGCCTGATTCAGAAAACGCAACTCGTAATGCACCGTGGGTCCGAAAAATGCCCCGGTCATCAAGGCATCGGTGCCATCCAGCATCTTCACGCCTCCGCGGTACATCCGCTGAATTTCCGAGAGGGTGCCCTTCCACGCGGTGAGCTGGAACTGGCTCAAGGTCCCGCCCGGATGTGCGTCCGCCAGGGACTGCTCCGGCACATATTTACGGAACTTCGCGTCAACCGCAGCGGGAGGATTCCCCGCCAGTGCTACCGTCACGCCAGCGAACAGGTCGATGGTCGGATCGGACTTGACTCCCGCGGCAGCCAGCATCTTCACGATGTCGTCGTTGGTGGGGCCATGATGCTCGAGCGTCTCAAATCCCAGGATCACGCTGCGAGTGATTTCCTCGCCGGAAAGACCGTGTCCTACCACCGGCATTCCCTCGCCGTGCGCTTCTTCGGCGACGATGGTCTTCAGATACCAGGGCAGCGAAGGATACACCTTGATGAAATCCGCGCCCAGTTCTTTCCATTCCTTTACATAAGCGCGCGCTTCTTCGGGCGTCGCGATTTCCAGGAAGGCGTCGCCCCACAGCGGCATCAACCCTTCAAAGATATCCCCGGAGGCGAAATAGCGGGGAATGGGCATGTTACTTGAATCCGCGCGGTCCTTCAGAGCATTGATCCAGTCGATGCGGCTGCCGGTGTCGCGCACGGTCGTGACGCCGTAAGCGATGAGGGAATCGTCGGTGATCTTCTGGTTGGCCCAGGCCGTATGTACGTGCGAATCGGTGATTCCGGGAATCACCCAACGCCCGCCGCCGTCCAGCCGTACGGTGTTCGTTGGAATCCGGTGCCCGCTTTCCTGGCCCATCCAGCGAATTCGCCCTTGATCGGCGAAGATCGCGGATTCTGGTTCGAATTTGCCGGAAGCCACGTCGAGCACGCGGACATGGCTGACCAGCAAAGGTGGGGAGGACAGCCTGGTCAGGGTCAAATGAACCGGAATCGGCATTGCCGCTCCGCCCCCAACAGGTTGCTTCCACACGCGCCGACCCTCGGAGTAGACAATAGCCGTGGAATCCGGCGTGAACTGAAACGATCGGCCGCCTTGCGTGCTGAAGCGGTGAAAATCCCGGTCCCCCAGCACCCGCTTTTCCATCGGCGCAATCCAGATTTCGGCGTTGCGGCGGAAGGCCAGCCATTTGCCATCCGGCGAAACCATACCGTCGTGGACGTGCCGCGTCAAGTTGGTAATCGCTTCCGGCTGGGCACCCGGGCGGAGTGCCAAACGGTAGAAATTGGCGACGATCCCTTTCCGGGCCGTGAAGTACACGCTCTTTCCGTCCGCGGAAAGACTCGGACGAGCCGTCCACTCCCCCGCACTTTGTGCCACTTCCACGGGAGCGCCGCCCGCCGCTTCCACGCGCATCACCCGGTAGGGAGCCGCGATCTCCTCGCTGCGCTGGAAAACGATGCTCTTTCCGTCCTTGCTCCAGCTTGGAAATAGCACCCAGGAAGCGCCGGGCACCGAAACCAGCGTCTGTGTTTCGCTTGTGGCGAAATCGAAAACTTTCAGCTCTCGTTTTCCTTTCGTATCGGAGACAAACGCGAGCTTCTTGCCGTCGGGCGAGAAGGCGGGATCGCACTCGAACGAGACAGGCTCGCCGGCGATTTTCCGGGCCTGGCCGCCGCTCATGGGCTGCTCCCAAAGAATTCCCGCGGCCATGAACACCAGTGTCTTGCCATCGGGCGATAAACCGGGACTCAGGATCGCCCTCGTTTGGAACATCGCGCTCGATGGCGGAGTCCACCTACGAATCAGCGGCTCAGCGACCTCCATCTTCACATGGGCCTGCCAAGCGATATCTTCTTTTTTCCCCGATGCAAGATCGAGATCCCAGAGATTGGCTCCGGAGGCGGCGAAAATGGACGGGCCGCCGCGCACTTCGGCCAGGCGCATCTGCCCGCCTGGAACACTGCCGATCTCGCGGGCATCCGCATCTCCAAATGAATACCGGCGCAAAGATCCGCCCGCCACAAAGTAGAATCCCTTTCCGTCAGGCGTCAAAGCCACGTGGCCCAGCCCGCCGCGAAGAGTGCCGAGCTTTGCAACAGCGCCGGCCGGGTCTCTGGCCTCGATGATAGTGTCGGCGGTGGGCGGCGCTGCCGTGATCCTCCCGCCCTGTCCGGACCCGCGCTCCGCCCGCGTCCACCCAATTCGGCCATCGGACAGGAAAAACAACGAAACGTATAGTCCAGGTCCGGTGAGTCGCTGTGGCGAACCGCCTTGCGCCGGAACCGTCATGATTGAGCCGGTGTCGCCTCCGGCGAACCCGGGGATCTGGTCTGGTGGGTATTGTTCGCGCTTCAGGTAAGAAATGAACGCGATAGTTTTTCCATCGGAACTCCACGCGGGCGCTCCCACCTGAAACTCGTGCGTGAGCTGTGTTATCGCTCCATTGGCGGGATTCAGCAGGAATAGATTCCCGTCGCTGCCCGCATCCCGGTTGGAGATGAACGCAATGCGCGCGCCGTCCGGCGAAACTGCGGGTTCACTATCGTAGTACGGTCCGAAGGTCAACTGTGTCGCGGATCCGCCCGATTCTGCGAGCCGGAAAAGATGGCCATCCACGTTGAAGATCAGGCCGCGGCCGTCCGGTGTCGCGGAAAGACCGGGCGTCGTGGCCTCGTTGGTATCGAACTCGATGGTTTTCGCCAGAAGCGGAATTGGCCCTAACGCGGGCAGCAACACCAGCATCGCCAATGCGCTCCCGGTTACGAGGAGCTTTAAGACATATGTTTTTGCCATGATGAACTCTAGAACTGTAAAAGGGTCTTCAGTGCCCCGGTTGGGAATGCGTATGCCGGCCGGCGTCCAACGAGCAGACCTGGCTCCGTGACATTGCATCATACATATTTCCAGTTGGCAAAATGCCCGGTCCAAGTCGGACCGGACATCCGGTTGGGACGAGCTGCAGGGCGGTCTGTTGATGCCGTTAGCGCCCTTCAGCGGCTTGGAACGGAGGTGTGCTCTTGAACAACCAGCCACTTGCCGCCCTGTTTTTCCCACAGAGGTCCGTGACTCGAACATGCATTTGCGTGGTCGCACCGGCCTTGCTGGTGAAAGCGAGGTTCATCGTTAGAGTCGTCATCGCCAGGTTCCCGCTCTTGATGGCCTTGAAGTCGTCTCCGTTCGGCGACCATTTCGCATGCGCACCCACCAGGCTTTTGCCCACCTCATCGGCATACTGCTGCGATCCCCTGAATTTTAACGGCGAAATATCGTAGTAAATATCGGTTGGGTCTTTCGAGTAAAACTCGGCAACGCGGGACGGGTCGAGGCTATCCCATGCGGTCCAAAGCGCATACGTGCGGGATTTTAACTCCTGCTGCTCGGCGGGCGAAATTTTGTCGGCCGCTCGCAGCGTTTGCCGGTCCGAATGGGACATTGCGCCATTTTGTCCCGGGCGGGTTGTGAGCGGCTCATCCAGGCTGTACAACAGGCATAAAAGGCGCGTGGTTAACGGCATGTCTGCAGGCGTGCAATTACCATGCAGGCCGAAATAGGAGGATGAAAATGCCGGCGAAACCGATCCTATGGGCCGTGGCACTGACGCTTTGCGCCGCGACTTGGCTTCCGGCGCAGGACAGCAAGCTGTTGGCCCGCGTTGAAGCGCTGGAAAAGCAGGTGGCCGAACAAAATGCGCGCCTTCAGAGGCTCGAGGAAACGGAAAACATTGAGAAGCTCACTCGCGCCTACGGCTATTACGTCAACAAAAATCTGTGGAACCAGTTGGTCGATCTCTTTTCCGATGATTATTCGGTAGAGATCGCCGCGCGCGGCGTGTATCTCGGGAAAAAGGCGCAGACCGGCTGTTTCGGGGAGTATTCGGGCGCGAACAGATCGGTCTGCCGCCGGGACACCTGTTCAATCATTTTCAGATCCAAGGGATAGTGGATGTCGATCCAGGCGGCCAAACCGCCTAAGGCCGTTGGAGGGCTTTCGTGCAAGTCCCGTCGTATGGCGGAACGGCGACGTCGTCGGAAGGCGTCTATGAGAACGTGTACGTAAAGCAGGGAGGTATCTGGACGTTTCAAAAGATGAAATTCTGGCCCACTTACTATACTCCCTTCGAGTCCGGCTGGGCTAAGAAGGATCTGCCAAACAACGGTCCCAGCGAGGAATACCCGCCCGACCTTCCGCCGACCGACAACGCGGGGGTCTTCCCGAACCTGAACATCGTTCCGCCGTTCCACTACAAGAATCCAGTCACTGGAAAATAGGAGTTAGGGTTATGACAAAACAGTCGCTATTTATTCTCGTGGGAGTGGCGCTGGCCGGATTGCTATTGTGGGGACACGAGCCGTCAGGCCTTTGAAACGATTTGCTAACGGCCGAGATTGCCAGGGTTCAGACGCTTGAGGACACGGATGCGATTGAGCCGCTCCAGCGCATATAAGGGCTATTATCTGGACAAAATGTTGTGGGATGAGGTCGTTCCGTTGTTCACCGATGACGCGAGTGTGGAAATCGGCTGACGCGGCGTCTGCGAGGGCAAAACCAGCGTCGCGCAGCTTTTCAAGGACGTCATGGGCGGAGGGCTGGAGCCAGTCCGATCCGGCTCAATGTCCGCTTCGGACGAATTCCCATTGCAAATGAGCCACGCTCGTGATGGAATCGTTCGCGCCGTGTTCGGGCCTTTGTTGCCGGTCCGAACCGCCCAGGAGGCTGTATGAGAAAGCTCAATACAAGCGTCGCCGTGTTAGTCGCAGTCGCCGCGTCTACTCTGGCGCTCCGGTCGCAATCGCCCGCGCAGCCTGTATTCCACCCGTCCATTTCCCAGTACGAAGATGCGAAGCTTTCGCAGCCGCGGTACCAGGTGAGGGTGGAAGAAAACGTCCGTGTGCCCATGCGCGATGGCGTCACCCTTTCAACCGATATCTTTCGCCCGGACGCGCCGGGGAAGTTTCCGGCTTTGCTGATCCGCACGCCGTACAATCGGGCCACTGCCACTTCGGTCCCGCAGGCGCGCTGGTTTGCCGAACGCGGCTACGCGGTGGTGCAGCAGGATGTGCGCGGCCGGTGGGACTCCGACGGCCAGTTTTACCCGTTTAAGAATGAACCCAATGACGGATACGACACCGACGAATGGATTGGCCGGCAGCCATGGTGCAGCGGGAAGATCGGGACCATGGGCGGCTCCTATGTGGGCTTCACCCAGTGGGCGCAAGCCCTTCGCGGCAGCCAATATCTCACCGCCATCGCTCCTGCGATAACCACCCCGGAAATTTACGCAAACTGGTTCTGGATCGATGGCGCGCTGCATTACGGGTTTGCTTTTCCGTGGGGCGGTATATCGATCGACGGCCACACGGCTCAATACAATGCGGGAAATGACTGGACGAACATGTTCCGCCACCTGCCTGTGGTCACTTCCACCGAGGCTGCCTACCATCGCACGCAGCATTACAAAGACTGGGTTGCCCATCCTACGCGCGATTCCTACTGGGACGGCATCAGCTTCGATAACGATTACGAAAAGATCGGGATTCCCATTCAGAGCGTGGATGGCTGGTACGACATTTTTTTGCGCGGGGCCCTTAACGATGACCAGCAGATGCGCAAGCGCGGAAAAACCCCGGAAGCCCGCGCCTCTAAGCACATCATGATCGGACCATGGGCGCACAGCACCGGCGGGCGAGTGGCCCTGACTGGGAATGGCGCCGATCCAACCCCGGTCGACTTTGGAGACAACGCCACCGTCGATATGCAGAAGGTTTACCTGCGCTGGTATGACTACTGGCTAAAGGGCATCGACAACGGAGTGGCCACCGAGCCCCCAATCAAGATTTTTGTCATGGGCGACAACTACTGGCGGTATGAGAAGGAGTGGCCGCTCGCCCGAACCCGTTACACCAACTATTACATCAGCAGCCAGGGGAAAGCCAATTCCGAGCTCGGCGAAGGAACGCTTTCTCCGAAATCGCCCGCGGACGCTCCCCCCGATTCATTCGGCTACGATCCGGCTAATCCCGTCCCCTCGATGGGCGGCAATGTCTGCTGCAGCATGGTGCCCAGCGGTCCTTGGGATCAGCGTCCGGTCGAACGGCGGGACGACGTGCTCATCTACACCACCGAACCAGTACGCGAAGCGCTCGAAATCACCGGTCCCATTTCGATGACGCTGTATGCCGCCACCTCGGCCAAAGATACCGACTGGACAGCTAAGCTGGTCGACATTTATCCCAACGGTTACGCGCTCAACATCCAGTCGGGCATCGTGCGCGCCCGCTACCGCGAGGGAGCCGGCAATCAAGCCAACTTCGTCCAGCCCGGCAAGCCCTACGAGTACAACATTGATATGTGGGCTACCAGCTACGTCTTCGAGCCGGGCCACCGCATCCGTCTGGAGATTTCCAGCAGCGATTTCCCGCGGTTTGACCGGAACCTGAACACAGGCGAAGATCCTGAGACTTCGACCCGCATGGAGATCGCGCATCAGACCATTTACCACAACGCGCAATATCCTTCTCACGTCGTGCTTCCGGTTATTCCGCGCGGTAGCGGTCCTCAGACCGCTGCGCAGTAAACGGCCATAAACCGGAACAAATTCCGGCAAGGCGTCTTGTACGCCGCTGCCGTGGTCTAGCGATGCGGCGGCGCCCCCTCCCGGCTGGGTGGCCGCGCAAAGTTGCTTCGATACGAACCGAATCGCGCCGGGACCAAGGAGGCTAAATGTCTCGAATCACATCCTTTTCTCTGCTTTTCGGTTGCACCTTGTTTGTTTTCTGTTCCTGGGCGCAGAACAATGCGGCTGTGGTCGGAACCGTCACCGATCAGTCCGGAGCCGTGCAGCCTCGCGCCTCGATTACCGCGACCGATAGTGCTTCAGGCCGGCAATATACCGGCATCACGGATGAGCGGGGGAGTTATCGCATTGTTGATATCCAGCCCGGCACATATCGCGTCGAGGTGGCGCAAAGCGGCTTTACCACCGGCGTCGCGAACATCGAGCTGCTGGTGGGACAAACCGTAACTCTGCCGTTCGCCCTAAACGTCGCATCCCTTCAGCAAGCCGTATCCGTCGCTGAAGAAGCGCCTCTGGTCAACACCGAAACGCAGGATATCGGAGGCAACATCAACCGCCGCCAAATGGATGGCCTGCCGCTGCTCGGCCGCAACTGGCTAGATTTGTCGATGCTTGTCAAAGGCGTCACGGCTAACGATGTTTCCGGCAATCGTCCAGGCGTCCAGCGGGACGACCAGTTCCAGCTCAATCTGGATGGGCAGCAGATCACCCAGGATCTGTCAACCTCCAGCGGCTTCGGTCAGATGCGCATCAGCCGCGATGCCATCGCCGAATATCAACTCGTCAACAGCCAGTTCGATATTTCGCAGGGCCGCTCGCTCGGCACCCAGGTCCAGGCGGTTACACGCTCCGGCACCAACGACCTTCACGGCACCTTTTACGGAAATTTTCGCCGCGATGCGCTGAACGCGGCCGATTTTGTGGCGCGCAAAATACTGCCCTACTCGGATACGCAGTTGGGCGGCACCTTCGGCGGCCCGATCATCAAGAATAAGCTGCAGTATTTTGGCGCATATGAACACGAAAACGAGCCCAACACCGTCTTTGTCAGTCCGCAGGCCTATCAGGTGGCTGGACAGCAGGCCGTAGGCTTGACGTTTCCGAACACCAACACGCAATATAGCGTCCTGGCTCGCGGCGACTATGAACCCAGCTCCAGCGATCACATTTCCGTTCGCGGGACATTCTGGAATTTCACCAATCCGTTTACCAATCTGACTGCCACCTCCTATCCAGCGGCCGCTCAGGCCGCCCATCGCTACGCCGATTCGGTGGTGGGCAACTGGTCACACGTATTCACTGCGAATTTAGTTCTGAAGGTCAATGCCGGGTGGTTCAAATATTTCTTCAAGTACACCTTTGCCGCCGGAATTGCCGCCACGCCCCGCTACATTTTCCCTGGCCTGACCATTGGCCCCGGCTTCAACTACCCGGAAAACTTCTATCAACGGCATCCGCAGGTCACTCCCGAATTGAGCTGGCATCACCTGCAGCACGATATCAAAGTGGGCGCCGATTTTCTGATGAGACAAGATGGCGGTTATTGGCCGCTGAACGCCCGCGGCTCCGTTTCTTTCGCCACCCTTCCCCCGGACGCAGCGACTCGCTTTCCATTGAGCGCTTGGAACAATGCGGCCGCATGGAATTTTACCGGTCTCGCGCCGTCCATCACCACGGTCACGCAGAGCTTTTATCAAAACCCGAATATCTACACTCCTCGTCCCACCTACGGAGTTTGGGTGGGCGACACCTGGCACGCTCTGAAAAACCTGACGCTGACTCTTGGCGTCCGATGGGACGCCGATTTGGGGCAATACAACCCGCCCAACATCCACGCCACGAGCGTGACCGTGACCAATGGGTTCGATCCGGCTAATCTCCAGGTGGGCTATCTTCCCAACGTGAGAGTGACAGACGATTGGGCGCCACGCTTCGGCTTGAGTTATGCCGCGCCGGGTCATTGGGTATTCCGTGCCGGTATTGGCATGTTTTATTCGGTCAACGAAACTCAATTGGCTCTAGGGCCGGAAACAGGAAACGCCCAGACCGCGCTGTCCAGCACCTTCGTCAACAATGGCCAGCCCGGCTTCTTAACCAACTGGACCAATGGCTTCACGGCTCAGCAGTACTTGAGCGGCGCCGCTCCGCTTCCGCCTCAGGCCTACACCACCTACGCTCGAGACATGGACGATCCCCGCGTGCTGCAAGCCACTGGCGGATTCCAAAAGCAGATTGGCAACTCCTGGAGCTTTGATTCCGACTTCGTGTTCTTCAAAGGTACGCACCTGGCCTGGAGCCGGGACATTAACTCGTTCTACGATCCGGCTTCCGGGTATCCGTTGAATCCCAATCCACCGGCGGGTGTCGTCAACCCCACCGGCGCTTCCAACATCCGCCCGAACCCCAACTTTCAAGGCATCACTTACTTCGAGTCCAACCTGATCTCGGAGTACATGGCAGTGGCCAGTTCGATCACCAAGCGGTTCAGCAGACGTTGGCAGGGCGGGATCACCGACACAATCATGATCAAAAACGATGACGAGGGTTCGGGCGGATTACCCACCCAGGGATTCTCGGAAATCGCGAACATCAATAACTACTACTGCCCGCGTTGCTCTTGGGGCCGCAGTCCCTCGTTCCAGCGCAACACCTTCCGCTTCAATGGTGTCTACCAGGCACCGTGGGGCTTGAACTTTTCCGGGGTCATTTACCTCGGCAGCGGGACTTACTGGGATGACAGCTTCGTCGCCCCGGCCGGCAAGTATGCGCTACAAGCCGGCCAGTTTGGAGACAATCTTCTCGTATACAGCCCAACTGCCGCCCCGGGTTCCGTCGCGGTTACCATTCCAGCGAACGTCCGGAGCCGGTTCAACGGCTCGGTCCAGATCCTCTATAGCAATCAACTGCCCCGGGACGCTTTGAAAGGGTTGCCCTTGTACAAGACCGATGTTCGTCTCGCCAAGGACTTCAGGCTTCGTGAGAGGTTTGTTCTCACTACGGTGGCGGAAGGGTTCAATCTATTCAACCATCCCAACTACGGCAGTTATCAGACTGTGGTGAATCTGCCAAACTTCGGGAGCCCGGTTCAGAATACCTCAATATCCTATGTGCCGCGCGAATTCCAATTCGCATTTCACGTGGCGTTCTAGCCGCCGCGGCCGGTCCCAAGAAGGACGGGCAGTCCGTTTCGGACGCTTCCTTTTGCGGTCCCTTTGTGGTCGTGGTTCAATTGAGAGTTGCACGGCGGAACTCGCATGGTGAAACCACTGATATCAGTCACCCTGGCCGCTGCCGTAGCGGCTCTTATGAGTCCCGCGGGCGCCCAAAGTCCCCCGCCCGGGAAGTCGGGTATAGCCAGGAATGAATCGGACCCCACTAGGACACAGGGGGGCGGTGGAGATCTGGAGGGCTACAATCCGAACGATTCGCGGCCCGCCCCGCGGCTGGCAGATGGCAAACCCGATTTTTCCGGAGTTTGGACATTGTTAGGCGGCAATCTCAGCCGGGATGTGATGCCCGCATTCACCCCTGGCGGCGCGGCAATCTGGAATGTTCCCCGCAACCCAGATCGCGACGATCCCTCGGGGTTTTTCTGCATTCCGGACGGCATGCCGCGAATCATTAGCGATCCCTATCCTTCGCAATTGGTTCACAAGCCTGGGTTGCTGGTTTTTCTCTACGAGTATGATCATCTCTATCGGATCGTGCCCGTGAACGGCGGCCCCATTCCTCCGGACCCGTCTCCCACGTGGATGGGCACTTCGGTAGCGAAATGGGATGGCGACACTCTGGTGATCGATACAGTAGGATTCACGGATCATCCTTACCACTGGTTTGACGGAGCGGGTCACAGAAGCAGCGACGCGCTCCACATTATTGAACGGCTAACGCGCAAGAATTTCCAGACCATCCTGTACGACGTTAGGTTTGACGATCCGAAGGTGTGGACGAAGACGTGGACGCAGCACAAACGGTATGCGCTGCGCCCGAATTGGAAAATTATGGAGTACATCTGCGAGGAAAACAACCGGACCGCGACGCGCGGTTTGGACGCGCCTCAGCCTCGTTACGACAACTACCGGAACAAGAAGAAGTAGGCGAAGAAGATGAAGATCTTACTTGTGACAGCCATGGCGGTGGCGCTTGTCATCCCCTTATCCGCACACCATTCTTTTGCGGCCGAGTACGATTCCTCGAAGCCGATCTTTATGCAGGGCAAGGTCACGAAAATCGAATGGATGAATCCGCACGCGCGGTTTTACCTGGACGTGAAGGACGATAAGGGGAATGTCACGAACTGGGAGATGGAAATGGGAAGCCCTAACGGGCTGATGCGCCAAGGTTGGTTGCGAAATGCCATGAAGGTCGGGGACATCGTTAACGTGGAAGCTTATGCCGCAAAGGACGGGACCAATCTAGGAAACGTGCGGCGGGTGAAATTGACGGATGGCCGCCGCCTGTTCGCCGGATCTTCTAACGATGGCGGCCCTCAACCATAAGGACTTGGCCGCGAAGGGTTCGATGCCTTAGCAGCTTGATACATCTGCCGGTCGATTAACGCTGAAGAGGTGCGAAACGCATAAATGAAAATACAACGTCCGAGCGCTGCTATTTGGGGTTTGTCGATTCTCTTGGGGCCGGGAGTAGGCTACGCCCAACAGCCGCCGGCGGGCCGCGGGGGACCGCCTCCAGTTAAAGTGCTGATCGCGGGAGAGAATCCCGCTCTCCGGCTGCTCGATAAAGAGGGGGGCAAGGCCCTTACGGAAGTCAATTTTTGGAGAGCCCAATGGAGCCCTGTGGGGCCGGGCGCCGTTTGTTTTGTAACGATTCGCGATGCCGGGCTGGACAGCCTGCGGATTGCCATCGCCGATAACGAAATGCTGGCGGATTACCTGGCCAGTAAACTGATGGGGAGCTTCATCTCTTCAACTCGCTTCAACACACCACCTTACAAAATCCTTCGAGGGACCGTCACCCAAACCAACATTGGGACCAGTCAGAGAACCGAGACTTGCACGTCGAGCGAGTACAAGGTCGAGATTACCTGGAAGGATTTGGGCGAGCCAATCTGGGTACCGGAGTTCCGGCCCGGGAACGGCAAAGTCGTGCAGAGTTTTGTGATGGTGCAGGCGAAAGGCGGAGAAGTTCTGGTAAACGGCAAGAAAGCGCCGGGGACTTACTATCCGACCGGCGGCGGTTTCGGCCCTGGCGCCTTCCTCACACTAAACGAGGCGTGGCGCGACGAGTCGGCCAAATAAGCCAAACCCCCAGCCACTGAGGCTAATCCGCATCCCATCGGGACAGCCGGTGTTTCATGGTTTGCGCTCGAAGACCGTCTTGCCGCCCACCATTGTCAACATCACCCGGGTCTTGCCTATTTCCGTGGACGGCACGCTAAAGACATCTTGGGAGAGCACGGCGAGGTCTGCTTCTTTTCCCGGTGACAGCGTGCCGCTGTGGTCATCGGAGAAACGGGCATATGCGCCACCCCGCGTGTAGGCGTCTACCGCTTGCTGGACCGTGAGGCGTTCTTCCTCGCCGGCATACTTCGGAATCTTGGGAGCGAGGGAAGGCGCTGTGAATAACTGGCGCACCACCCGCAGAGTGGATTGCTGGATGGCGCTCATGGGATCGGGCGGCCAGGTGCACGGCCAGTCGCTGCCGAAGGCCAGGTTAGCGCCGCTTTTTTCCAGAGTCTGCCAGGCGTTGGTGTGGCTACCGGGCGCGTCCACAAAACAGCAGAACTCGGATTGCATGCTGGCCGTGACCGAGAGTTTGGCGAAACGCTCCAGGTCCGGGGGTGGCACATTGATGGCGTGTTCTACACGGAGCCGGCGATCGCGAGCCCCATCCACTTTTTCGATCTCTTCATACGCATCCAGAACCATGTGGACTGCGGGCTGGCTCAGGGCATGGGTCATAATCTGGTACCCGCGCTTGTCCAACTCCAGCACCAGATTCCGGTACTCGGCGGGTTCATAGAGCGGGGCGGTTCCCGCGCCATCGGCAAAAAATTTGACAAGGTTGGCGGAGACCCAATCGTCGCGGTAGGTTTGCCGCGCTTTATCCAGATCGGCCAGGAATTGGGGGGTGAGGCTGTGCTTCGCGCCCACCGTGCCGAAGGCCATCCTGATACGAACGGTAAGCTGTCCCTTCTTATGAAGGGCCGCGTACAACTCGATTTCCGGGAGGTTGCCCGTGGCATTGGTGACGCTTGTGATGCCGAAGCTGTTCATGTAAAGCGATGCTTCGCGCATCCACGCCATACGCTCGCTTAAGGGCTGCGGCGGCAGGGATCGCTCCATCAACTGCATGGCGGCCTCGCGGAGCACGCCGGTAGGGCGGCCCTGGGAATCGCGCACTACAAATTTTTCCAGTTCCGGGTCGGCCACCGGTTTCTCTGTGATATTCGCCAAAGCCAATGCTTTCCGATTCACCCAGTAAGCATGCTCGGTCGGCGCGTGAATGACCACGGGCCGGTCTGGCACGGCGCGGTCCAACAGTTCGTGCGACACCGTCATCGGGAACTGCACGCGTCCGAATAGCACCTTATCTTTTGGATGTTGCGCGGCGTACTGCTGAATCTTCGAGATCAGCAGCGCTTCATCTTTGGGCTCGATGTACATGTCGGGAGTGGCGAGGTTGAAGCCGTGCAGGGCGAGGGCGCCGAACCACATATGGGTGTGGCTGTCGATAATGCCCGGGATGACGGTCTGGTGCATGAGGTCTACGACCCGCGTTTTGCCGTCCTTACGGCGCGAAATTTCGTCATCACTGCCGACAGCATCGATGCGGCTGCCTGAGATGGCAATCGCCTCCGCCCAAGGCTGCTTTGGGTTCGCGGTATACACGTGCCCATGGAGAAGGATCAGGTCGCTTGCCCAACCGGCCGGAGAAAGCAAGACAATAAGTGCGACGGCCTGGCTGGCCGCCGTTGCCCGGGAAATCATAGTTGCGATTCTCTCAAAAACGCGTTGCCGCCGCGGCCGGCTAGAACGACGCCCGAAAAGCAAGCTGGATGTCCCGCGGCACATAAGAAATGCTGCTGTTCTGCTGGGGGTTCCGAAAGCCGGTAGGTTGGCGATGGTCTGAAATGCCCCATAGTTCGGGTGATTGAACAAATTGAAAACTTTAAACATGCGGGTGATATGAAAGCGCTCGCGGATCCGGATATCTTTGGCCAAACGAATATCGAATTTATACAACGGCGTGCCTTCGAGCGCGTCCCGCTTCATGGTCTGGCCAGGTTGGATTACCATTGGGCCATCCCACCGGCCCGCCAGCGAAGCAGGAATCGTAACATGCGCGGCGGCGGCGCTCCCTGTTTCGAGCGCATTGGGAATGAGGCGGTTCACATTGAAGAAGCCGCCCACGATGGAAGTGTATTGGGCCGAAGTTGCGTACCCGTCCGAATAGTAATTACCGGAACCGTAATAGAAGATTCCGGAAAGCGAAAACCCTTTCGGCGCCTGATAGACGCCGTTGAGGCGCAGCGTATTTCGCTGAAAGTTGCTGGAGCAGCCCCATTCGCACGACATGCAGAAGGGGTTGTTGGTGGC
>JAFAWA010000479.1 GCA_019242155.1 Terriglobia bacterium
TAAGAACCGGGCGCGGCGCTACTGCGGACCGGCAGATTTTCACGCACCAGCGGCGGATTCCGGTCGGCCGCGGTTTGCAGTTGGTGCCAATACGGATAGACTGGCGTGGTCTGGCCGGCGGAACTGAGGCGCGCAACCTGTTCGGGCGTGAGATTCCATCCGGCTGCGCCCAGATTGTCTCGTAACTGCTCCTCATTTCTTGCGCCGATGATTACCGATGAGACGGTGGGACGTTGTAGGAGCCAGTTCAGCGCGACCTGAGGCACGGTTTTTCCGGTCTCGCGCGCTATGGAATCGAGTGCGTCGACGACGCGGAAGAGAAGTTCGTCCTCGACTGGGGGTCCGTACTTCGCGGTCACGGGGAGACGGCTGGTTTCGGGCAGCGGCTGACCCCGGCGGATTTTGCCGGTGAGGCGGCCCCATCCCAAAGGACTCCAGATGAGCGCGCCGACACCCTGGTCGAATCCCAGCGGCATCAATTCCCATTCGTATTCACGGCCGATCAGCGAGTAGTAGACCTGGTGCGCAACGTAGCGCGACCAGCCATACCGCTCGCTCGCAGCCAGTGACTTCATCAGGTGCCAGCCCGAGAAGTTCGATGCGCCGATATAGCGCACCTTACCCGCGGTGACGAGATCATCGAGCGCGCGCAGGGTCTCTTCTACCGGTGTTAAGGCGTCGAAAGCATGCATCTGGTAGAGGTCGATGTAATCTGTTCCGAGCCGTTTCAGGCTGGCCTCACACGCCGTGATCAGATGCTGCCGTGAAGTGCCGCCCTGATTCGGCCGCGGGCCGGTAGCGAAGAACGCCTTGGTGGCGATTAAGACCTGATCACGGCGGCCTCGGATTGCCTCGCCCAGAACCTCCTCCGAGCGCCCGGTGGAGTACGCATCGGCGGTATCGAACAGATTGACGCCGGCCTCGAGGCAGATGTCCACCAAGCGGTGCGCCTCTTCCACTTCGGTCGCGCCCCAAGCGCGGAACAGATCGCCTCGACCGCCGAAAGTTCCGGTGCCGTAGGAGAGGACGGAAACCTGAAGCCCGGATTTTCCTAACTGCCGCAATTCCATATAAGTTCATTTTGCCGAAGAATGGGGGTTATGGAAACAGGAGATCACGATGTGCATGCGCGCTGCGGACTACTTCGTTTCACATTTAACGACGGGCCAGCCCCGGCCCGAATGGAAGCGAAGAACGGTAACTCTGTTCAGCAGCTATTTCAAGCAGGCTCGTAACGGTCCACTCGGATATTGTCTTCGTGCTGTCTGGCCTGCGCAAGATCGTATGCCGCCTGCAGCCGCATCCAGAAATCAGCGTTGGACCACCCGGCTTTTTCGAGGCGGATCGCCATGTCTGGCGAAATTCCCGCATGGCCGTTAAGCAGGCGCGAAAGCGTGTGGCGGGCGATACCGAGAATGTCGGCGGCTTGCGTCACGCTGAGGCTAAGCGGGTCGAGGCAGTTCTCCTTAACGCTAAGGCCTGGATGGGGCGGGTTCTTCATGGGCATGGGGCGGGGTTCCTTTCATGGCTAGTGGTAATCGATCAGTTCGACATCGCAGGCATGGCCATTCTCGAAACGAAAAATAATCCGCCAGTTGCCGGAAATAGAGATGCTCCAGAATCCCTTGCGGTCGCCCTTGAGCGGATGTAGGCGGTAACCCGGCAAATCCAGTTGTTGGGGAGACGTGGCAGCGTCGAGGTCAGCCAAAGCGACGCTAACGCGACCGACCTGGTCAGCGCGAAGCTTGCTGGAGTCTCCGTCTTCATAGAGCTTCTTCAGTCCCCGATGCCGAAACGACCTGATCATAGGATACTGTACCGATACGAGGTACGGTATTCAGTAAGACGGTATTCTCAACCCGATCGTAGTCGGGTTGCGAAGAGAATACCCTGTCAACACGCCCACTTCATGCAGTAAAGGAGTCTCCAATCATGAGAGGGCCGGACAGGTTCCAGACCGATCGCCTGGTTTTGAGGAAACCAACGCTTGGAGATGCTAACGCCATCTTCGCTCTTACGCCAGCGACGAACGAGTGACCCGGTATTTGGGCTGGCCCAGGCATCAGTCTGTCGAGCATACCAAAGCGTTCCTTGAGTTTAGCGAGGCGGAATGGAGCAGGTGGCCAGCCGGGCCATACCTTATCGAATCCTCTTCTGACACGAAACTACTCGGAACAACAGGATTGTCGTTTGAATCCCGCACACTAGCGGCGACGGGCTATGTTCTTGCCCACGATTCCTGGGGACGCGGCTATGGAACCGAAGCATTGACGGCGATCGTAACTATCGCGCGCGAACTTGGTGTTCTGCGGTTATATGCGCTCTGCCACCCGGATCACCCGGCTTCTGCGCGGGTTTTGGAGAAATGCGGCTTTCAAATGGAAGAGCGGGTAAAAGAATTCGCTGTGTTTCCTAATCTGAATCCGGGCCGCCGAGAAGACTGTCTGCGCTATACCCGGCAGGAACCCGGGGTGTAACGATACGGCAATTCTGTTCAAATTCTGGTGGTAGAGTCGAGGATAGGCGCGGGTGCTGACGCCAAGCGCCGTCCCGGTTCTCCCCGCTCATCGAACCGGACATGCTCATTTCGAGCATCCGGCTTTCCGACTGGCTTGATCGTAGACTCACGTCGCACTGAGGCAACTTCGACGAAGCCGCAAACTTCTATTTCGCCAAAAACCGCCCGGTATCGAAACCGGTTAGTGCCACGGGTGGGCACTTTATGGCGATGCCGGAGGAAATGCCGTATGCACTCTAGATGTTATAGTCGACGCTCGGAGACCTGTCGCCGCGTGCCGTAGCTGAAGTACGCAGCCAGGCCTTTCAACATCTGATTCAGCCGATCCCGCACCTCCGCCCATGTTCCGACGTTGTTGGGTGTCATAAGATCTCGTTTTCTGCTGGATGCGCGCTACGTTCTTCTAGGACGGACTCTGTGCCGCAGACGGGTCTGGTTTGGCCCGCGCTGACACCCCGCGGTGCCATTTTGGAACACAATTAGTGATTTTGTTCAATGATGGCCTGAATCAGGCGTTTCCAGTCTACCCTACCCGGCAATACATTAAGCTGGGTTGATATAGTTACTGGTCAAACGTACCTCTCCGACCTCGTGGGCGGCAGTGGGAAAGGGAGCCATGGATTTATATCCGAGCGACGGATCATTCGACGAATTCAAATCACCGGACATCACTGCATGGAAGCTCGCACGGGCCGCCATTGAGCATGAAAACAATTTGGTGAATCAGAGGCTCACATGGCTCTCTACATCCCAAGCGTTTCTCTTCTCCGCTTTTGCTTTAATTTTCCTGGCGTGGACGCGAGGAGATATGAAGGGATCACCATTTCAACCAGTTGTTCCGTGGATATTGACTGCGATTGGGTTGTTCGCGTTGTACATCTGTCTGGCCCTCCAAGTATCTCTCCGCCAGGCATTCTGGGCAATCGCTGACGTCACCCAATTCTATAAGAAGCTGAAAAACGAGAATGGCTTCGGTTCAAGAACACCTCCCCTACACAGATGGAGGAAACCACCGTTCCGAGGCATTCTAGACCAGCATTTTCTTCCTGGCAGTCTTGCCTGTTTATGGGTGGTGATCCTAGGCGTATTGGCGGTATCTCAATCGCCTCCCATGCTTTCAAAGATTGAGAGCTTCACCGTAGGCGATGCCTTAACTCTGCTTGCGATCCTTTTTGCACTGGTGTGTGGTTACATTTTCGGTTCTTGGAAAAAAACTACGTCAGCAGGCTTTGACGACGAGAGTTGACACGGATCAGAACGGCGATTCCGTTCCAAAATACTGCTGTGCAGAATCCCGCCTATAAAGGGCGAGGGCTAGAAAACGCGCGGTGATAGTGGTGATCAGGGGTTGCAATGTCGATGCTGCCGCTTTCTTCCGCGTATCACCAAATATGGTCAAGATCACGTCCGGCCTGTGATACTGCTGACGCGCACGAAGTAGGGCAACCCTATTTGCATGGCCACGCCGACAAATTGATGCTCGAAGAAAGCACGGCTTGGTGCTCTCCGATCTGCCATGGCGAGACCAAGGCCCGTTGACAGAGTCCCCGAAAATCTTTACCTTTGGGGCATGGAGACGGTTCCCCTCACGTCGGAGCGCAAGGCTCAACTGGACGAGTACGCCAAGCGGCACGGGCGGGACCCCGCCGCCGCGCTCGATGATATTCTGGCGGATTACTTTGACGAGAAGCAGCGGGATTATAACGAAACCGTACAGGCCGTGCGCGAGGCGTATGAGGACGTGAAAGCCGGGCGTACCAGGCCCGCCGCGGAGGTTCTGGAAGACCTGCGCCGCAAGCATGGCTTTCCGCGTTAAAGTCACTCTCAAGGCCGAACAGAGCGCCGACACCATTCTGGAATGGCTGCTCTCGTAACCTGCGGGTGAAGCGGGAATTCGCCGGTTTAACTCTCACATTTAACTCTTATCTTTTGACTACCCGGCAACATGCGCTTTAGACTGTACACTAGATTCTTTCCCCGTCCATCCGCTTTGCCTGCGTAGGCAACCTTGTCGTTGACCCGGAGGAAAGAACAACGACGAGGACTTTCTATGGCCGAACCCGCATTTAGCCGCGACCCGAATTATGTATTGACCTTGGAGGAGATTGCCAGCCTGGCGGCTGTAACCGGCAATCCGGCCGACACGCTCATGAATGTGGCCGGTCTGATCGCGAGGCGATTCGGAAGCGAGGTCTGTTCCGCATATCTGTTGGAGCCGGACCGCGCCAATCTGGTGTTGGCGGCCACCGTGGGGCTCCGGAAAGAGTGCATAGGGACGCTCCGTATGGCGCTCAACGAGGGTCTAGCGGGCCTCGTGGCGGAGCAGCTCCATCCCGTGAATGTCGAGCAGGCAGGGAGGCATCCGCGGTTCAAGTACTTCAAAGAGGCGGGCGAGGAGGCGTATCAGTCGTTCCTCGGTGTGCCGCTCATCGACCGCGGTGTGCTCCAAGGGGTGCTGGTGTTGCAGACGGTCGAAGCGCGGCGTTTCGGTGACGAAGAAGTGGCGGCGCTGACGGAGGCGGCCGCGGAGGTCGCGCCGGTGATCAGCGAAGCGCGCACGCTCGACCGCTTCATCGCGCCTTCGCAGGAGCGGCTGTGGGCGCTCGCGCGAAATCTGGCCTGGAGCTGGGACCACGATTCGGTGAGTTTATTTGAAGTGCTGGACCCGACGCGATGGGCGCAACTCAACCAGAATCCGATCGCGTTGTTGGGCGAAATGCCCCTGCCGAAGCTCGAGAAGCGGGCGCAGGAGCTGGCCCTACACGGGCGCATCAATTATGCCTATCGCCGCCAACGTGAGTATCTGGGAGCGGACCGGACCTGGGGCGCAACTCACGCAGGAGTGTTGCGGGCGCATCCGGTGGCTTACTTTTCGGCCGAATTCGGGCTGCACGAATCATTGCCGATCTATTCGGGGGGACTGGGCGTCCTGGCGGGCGATCACATCAAAAGCGCTTCTGATCTGGATGTGCCGCTGGTCGGTATCGGGCTGTTCTATGGGCAGGGGTACTTCCGGCAGCATCTGGACCTGAGCGGCTGGCAATTGGAAGAGTACCTGGAAACGGACGTCACGGAACTGCCGATGGAGCCCGCTATAGGAGCGAACGGGCTGCCGGTCAGCGTGCAGGTCGAAACCCGCAGCGGCGCGATCCGGGCCAAGGTCTGGCGGGTGAAAGTGGGCCGGTGCGACCTGCTGCTGCTCGATTCCAATGTGGAAGGGAATGCGCCCGAAGATCGCGAGCTGAGTTCGCGGCTGTATGGCGGCGACGGGCGCGTGCGTATTCGGCAGGAACTGCTGCTTGGCGTGGGAGGATTTCGCGC
>JAFAWA010000383.1 GCA_019242155.1 Terriglobia bacterium
GGAATCGATCAGTCCCATGCTCCCCTCCTATCGCATCACTTTGCCCAGCCACCCCGCCGCTTCCCGATCCTCAGCGGATTTGACTCTCAGTTTTGCCGAATACATGGCGAGACCCGCGGCCGTAGTCCACTCGGCGTCGTGCAGCTCGTCGGGCCAATTCTCAATCCCTACGGCCAAGCCGTAGCGCGCCTGGCATCGCAGAACTTGTTCGGCAACATCGCACAACTCCGGCAGTTTGGCGCCTCCGCCCGTGAGAAATACACCGCCCAACAAGGCGCCGTCCATTCCGACACGCGCCAGCTCCGAGCGAACGAATCGGAATAACTCGGTCGAGCGGGCCTCTAAGATTTGGTTGACCAGTTTCCGCTGCACGTGCCGATGTTCGCGGTTTTCCGGGGTTGGGACTTCGACCAGGACGTTCTCGGCACTCGCTTCGGCGCTCGCTGAACCATATTCGATCTTCACCACTTCCGCATCTTCGAAGCTTAAACACAGGCCCTGCGCCAGGTCGCGCGTGAAGTGGTCGCCGCACACGCGAATGGTGGATGCGAGTTGCATGGAGTCGCCATAATACACAGCCAACTCCGTGGATTCGGCGCCGATATCCACGACTGCGATTCCCTCGCGGCGCTCCTCCGGAAATACGGCCGCGTAGCACCCGGCGAGCCCTTCGAAAACGCTCTCCTCGACTTCGAGGTGTGCCTGGTTCACAGCGCCGACGAGCGAGTTGTGTTCCTGCACCGAGCACGTCACCAGGTGGATGTGAATTTCGAGGCGCGAGCCCAGCATGCGGCGGGGATCGCGGTGGCCGGGGTGATCATCCACTACAAAGTCCTGGGGGTAGAGTTGCAGCAGCATCTGGTCTTCCTGCAACTGTACGCGGGCGGCGCGGCTGACAACGCGATTTACGTCCCGCTGTTCGATTTCGCGAATCCGGCCCAGTTCGATCACACCACGGCCATTGGCTCCGCGCAGGGTGGGACCGCCCATACCCACTACAACCGAATCCACCGAGATCCCCGCGCCCGCTTCCGCCTGGCGCAATGCGGCCACGATCGAATCGGCTACAGCCTGCTGATCAATGATTCGTCCTTTCGACCACCCTTGGGAAAGAGCCGCCCCGGCGGCCAGAAAGCGCACCCGCCCCTGCTCTAGCCGGCAGATGACCAGCCGTGTACCGCGGCTCCCGGCATCCAATCCCACTCCGTAGATAGGTTTTGCTCCCATTACCTTATTCCTTCGCCGTGATGCGGTCTTCCAGGCGCAGATCGAATATTCTTACTGCGGGCGAGTGTTTCTGAATCTCCGAATAGTGGTTGAGAAAGTTCTGATAGCGGCGGCCGAAATTGGTGTCTCCCATAAGCAGGTGGAAAGCGCGGTTTCCCACCTGCGCCACTACGCGCACGTTATCAGGATCGGTGGCGTCCACTTCGGAAATATCTTTCATCAGATAGCCCATGTCGTCCTGGACGCGCAGGAAGGTGCGCACACGTTCGCGCCTCTCAAGCGGGGTGTCGGTTTCACGTACGCCGCTGAGCACCGGATATGCAAACTGAGCTTGGGGCGGGGGATCGAGCAGCACCGCATGAGCATCGATGAGCAGGACTCCCGAAGGTAAACTCACAAACGCCACCGGCTGCCGTTCGCGAATGCGCACCTGTAGTTTATCAGGCCAGATTCGCGACACCGAAGCATCATCTACCCAATCAATCGCGAGCAACTGGCGGCGCCGCGCTGCTAACGGCGCCGCGAAAACGCTGCGGTTGAAATCGGGGGCAAACGCCCTCAAAATCTTGGCTCGTGACGCGTACTTTACGCCCTCGAGAACCAGGGAATCGCGGCGATCTCGAGAGAGGCGAAACTGCGCGTCCGAAATGACGAACCGGCGCACACGAAAGGCTGCGATTGCGGTTGAAGCGGTGACCACCGCGAGAGTGGTAACGGCCAGGACCAGCCGCCAGTTCAGGCGTTTCGGCTTGGTCTCGCGCGCCATCAGGCCCCGGCTCTCAATTTGTCTAGCAATTTGTCGCCGGCCTGCGATACGCTGCCCGCGCCGAGAGTAATCACCGCATCACCTTCCCGTGCGACTGCCACAAGGGCATCCACGCCGTTCTCGATGCCGGCTACGTATTCGGCATTCCGGTGACCGAACCGGCGGATCTTTTCCACCAGTGCTTGTGAGGTTACGCCCTCGATCGGTTTTTCGGAAGCGGCATAGATGTCCGACACGAACACTGTATCGGCCTGATGGAACGCGCCCGCGAACTCGTCCATCAGGTGCATGGTGCGGGTATAGCGGTGCGGCTGAAACAGCACGTGAACGCGCTTGAACCCGCATAGCCGCGCCCCGTCCAGAGTGGCGCGGATTTCGGTAGGGTGATGGCCGTAATCGTCGATCACGGTAATACCTCGCTCCACGCCGCGGACCTGAAAACGGCGGTCCACTCCCGTGAAGTTGGCCAAAGCTTCCCGAATCACATCCGGTTTCACATCAAGTTCTAGCCCTACGGCGGCCGCGGCCATAGCGTTCCAGACATTGTGGCGGCCGGGCACTCGCAGGTGAAAGCGGCCGAGGTCCGCGGTGCGGTAGCGAAGGTGAAAATCCGTGGTGGCCTCAACGCTGTAAGGAGTTGTGAAGGTACCAAAGCGGATTTCACCGGCCTGCATGTCGGCTTGGGAACTGGCCCCATACGTAATGGTGCGGCGCTTGACCTCCGGCAGGATGCTTTGCACATTGGCATCATCCAGGCAAACAATGGCCACGCCATAGAACGGAACCTTGTTCACGAATTCGATGAACGCGGCGCGGATCGCATCCAGGCCGGAGTAGTGGTCCAGGTGCTCGCGGTCGATGTTGGTAACGATCGCAATAATAGGGGCGAGCTTTAAGAACGACCCGTCGCTTTCATCAGACTCGACCACCAGGAATTCGCTATTTCCAACGCGTGCGTTCGAACCTCCCATAGTTGCCACGCGCCCCCCGACCATCACCGTAGGGTCGAGCCCGGCGGCGTTGAGAATGGTGGCGGTCATGGAGGTGGTCGTGGTCTTCCCGTGGCTGCCCGCGACGGCGATCCCGTACTTCAGGCGCATTAACTCGGCCAGCAGTTCGCCCCGAGGGATGACGGGGATCTGCAGCCGCCGCGCCTCCTGAATTTCGGGGTTCTGTTCGTCGACAGCCGAACTTACCACCAGTGCCCGCGCACCGTTCACATTGGACGCCGCGTGACCTTCATGAATGGCGGCGCCCATAGACGCCAGCTTGCTGGTGATCGGCGAAAGGCGGAGGTCAGAGCCGCTGACTTCATAACCGAGATTGAGCAGCACCTCGGCAATCGCGCTCATACCGATTCCGCCAATGCCCGTAAAGTGGAGGTGCTGGGGACGAAAGAACATTTCGCTATCTCATTGTTCCGGCTAATTCGGCGACTGTCAATTGAAATTACGCGCCACCTCTTCGAGAATGTCGGCTGCGCGTACTGCCGCGCCGGGCCGCGCGAATTTGCGAGCCGCGGCCCCCATCGGTTCGAGTGATTCCCGGATGCCCGATACAATCGAAACCAACCGCTCGCCCGTCATTTCGGCGTCGCGCACCAGGCGGGCGGCGCCGCCGGCTTCGAGCGCCTGGGCATTGTGCGTCTGGTGATCGTCAGCGGCAAAAGGAAAGGGAACCAGAATGGACGGCTTACCGGCGGCGGCTAGTTCGGAAACGGCGCCCGCACCCGAGCGGCAGACCACCAGGTCGGCTGCAGCGAAAGCGGCGGGCATGTCTTGGATGAAGGGGACCACTTCTCCTGGAATTCCCGTTTTCCCGAAAGCCTCGTGTATCTCCTGGAACCCCGCGTTCCCTGTCTGGTGCACAATTCGTATGCGCAACCCGGCGTTCCGGAACAGCGGCCAACTCTCTTGCAGGGCGCGATTCAATGTCCGGGAGCCCTGGCTTCCCCCAGTGATCAGCAGATGGAGGAGTTCACTGGGAGGCTTGGGTGGAATCTCAAAAAATTCCTGCCGTACCGGCAAGCCGGTAAGCTCCGCGCGGCCTTTGGCGAAATAGCGCGCGGTCTCGGGAAAAGAGATCAGAGCACGAGAGACGAAACGGCCAATGGCCCGATTAGTAAACCCAGGCACGGCGTTCGGTTCCATAACCACGACGGGAACTCTTCGAAGTAAAGCAGCCATTACCGGCGGCCCCGCTACATAACCGCCCATGCTGAAGACCGCCGCCGCCGGGAAACGCGTGCAGCCGAGCGTGGCGACAGGAAGCCGCACGAGAGTTTTGAGCTTTTGGCGCATGCTGACACGATTCAAACCACCGATGTCGATGATCGCCAGCCGGAAGCCTTCCCGAGGAACCAGCTTCGCCTCCATGCCCCGCTCTGTACCGACGAACATCACCTCACGGCCCCGTTCGCGAAGTTCCTGTGCGACCGCAAGAGCCGGAATCACATGACCACCGGTCCCTCCGCCCGCAAACAAGATAGGGGCGAGGAGCGGCGCGGGGCGACCCGGAGCAAGTCTTGCGGTCATGGCCGGCACGCTCAATTAGCCCGCATGCTCCGAGACGTTCATGAGAATTCCGAGGAGGGCGAGGGTGCTCAACAACGAACTCCCGCCGGAACTGATCATGGGCAGTGGAATGCCCTTGGTCGGCATCATGCCTAAAACAACACTCATATTGATCAGGCCCTGAATCACCACAATCGCGGTTACGCCCAGCGCCAGGTACCGGCCGAAGTCGTCCTGCATACGCATGGCCGCGCGCCAGCCACGCCAAAAGATTACGAAGAAGCCGAGCAATAACCCGGCGGAACCGGCCAAACCGAGTTCCTCGCTCGCAACGGCGTAAATAAAGTCGGTGTGCGCCTCAGGAAGATAGAGAAGCTTCTGTTTGCCGTTCATCAGGCCGACTCCGGCGGGTCCGCCGGCGCCGACCGCAATCTTGGATTGCTGCAACTGATAATTGGTGTCGCGGGTGGTGAGCGATCTCTCGAGGCGGTTTTTGACGCGGCCCCGCGGATCGAACTTGGCGACGATCTTGAAATCGGGGTCGAAAAATTTAACCACGCGCGCAAGCCGGTACGGCTGCGCCACGATGAATAGAACGACTCCAATCGCCGCGACTGCCCCGGCAATCGCGCAGTACCGCAGTTCGAGTCCCGCTACGAAAAAGACGACGGCAGCGGTGCCGCCCAGGACGACGGCGGTACCCAGGTCCGCAACCACCACCGCCAGTATCACTAAACCGATCGCCAGCGCTGCCGGGACCAGAGTGTGCCGCGGGTGATTGATGGCTCGCGCCCTCCAGGTCACAAAAAATGCGAGGAACACTACCATGGCGGGTTTGGCCAGTTCGGAAGGCTGCAGGCCCAAAGGTCCCAAACGAAGCCAACGATGGTGCGCGGCATCGAGCACATACACCGCGACCAGCAGCAGCAGGGCAACGCCAACTGCGGTGAATGCGACCCCGGGATTTTGGTAGGTGCGGTAGTGCGTTCGTTTGAGAGTCATCATGACCAGCACGGCAACGCCCGCCCACGCGGCCTGGCGGGCCACAAAGTGCCAACTGGAGCC
>JAFAWA010000424.1 GCA_019242155.1 Terriglobia bacterium
CGCAGGATGAGCCCGGTGAAGTGAACCTCTTCACGGAGCGTTACGACGTACGCCAGACCGCGAAGCGCAACACCTTCACCGGCAAGACGTACAATTCGCTCGACAACATTTCCCAGTTTTTCGGCGAACGCGGGATTTGCTTCGATCCCCCGACCCGGACGGATAATCCGACCCCCTCCGCTAAACAGCCCGGTCCGCCAAATAAATTACCGCCCGGCGCTCCTTTCCCGCGCCCTTCCGCGCCGCCCAGGCCGGGACCTTCGAAAACCGCTGTAGCCGGCCCGGCCCCGTACAAAGCCGCGCGCACCGGCTCCACGGTTGACCATCCGAAATATGGACGCGGCACCGTAGTGCGGCGCGAAGGCGAGGGAGATGATGCTAAGATCACGGTTAACTTTCCCGGCGTCGGGCTTAAGAAGCTCGTAGAAAAGTATGCAGGATTGAAAAGAGACTGATGAACACCAAGAACGTTACAGACAAGCTGGAAAGAAAGAAAATCAAGCGCACCGCCCGCAAGAAGGCCGCTCCCAAAGCCAAGCGCGCGGCCGGCGTGTCCCGCGGCTCGCTCAAAAAGAAGATTCGGCACCAGACCCAGGGTCAGCGGAAGCGGTAATCGGCAGAACTGCCAGAGGCGTCACGCGGCGGGTGCTATGTTTAAGTACACGTGAGCCTGTTTCGTACCAAAAGTATCGAAGCACTGATCGCCGCCTCCGAAGATCCCGATAAGAAACTGCGCCGCACTCTGGGCCCTGTAAGCCTCACCGCCCTGGGCATCGGCGCCGTAATAGGCTCGGGCATTTTCACCTTAACCGGCACCGCCGCAGCCGGAAAAGTCGTACCGATCAAATCGATCCTGAACGCGACGGTGCTCGATCTGGTCCTCTCTGGATCCCATGCCGGTTCCCAGTTGGGCCGGCCGGGCGCGGGCCCAGCCATCACCATCTCATTCCTTTTAGTCGCCGTCGCGTGCGTGTTTGCTGGGTTATGTTACGCCGAACTGGCTTCGATGATTCCCATTGCGGGCAGCGCGTACACATACTCGTACGCGATCCTGGGCGAGCTGATCGCCTGGATCATCGGATGGGACCTTATTCTCGAATATGCAGTCTCGAACATGTCGGTGGCTGTGGGATTCTCGGCGTACCTCCAAGACCTTTTTGAGAATCTGTTCCGGTTTCGATTGCCGGATCGCTGGGCTTTCCCGCCCTTCCCCGCCCCTGGCGCTACCGCTGGACTGTTCAACGTTCCAGCCTTGCTGATCACGCTGGTCGTCACGTGGGTGCTGGTGCGCGGCGTACGGGAGAGCGCACGCGCCAACACCGCGATGGTCATCGTCAAAATCGCAGCCATCATTATCTTCTGCGTCGGCGCCGCGGGCGCGGTCCGTCCCGGTAACTGGCATCCCTTTGCGCCGCACGGCTTCTCCGGCATTCTGACCGGCGCTTCGATCGTTTTCTTCACTTACATCGGTTTTGATTCGATCTCTACGGCGGCGGAAGAGTGCCGCCGTCCCCAGCGCGATCTCCCGGCCGGGATTCTTGCAACACTGCTGATCTGCACCATTCTCTACGGCTCCGTCTCGCTTGTTCTGACCGGTATTGCGAACTATAAAACCCTCGACACCGATTCCCCGGTCGCCGATGCGTTGCGAGCCCTCGGTTATAACCGCCTGCGCTTGATTGTGACCGCGGGCGCGCTCATGGGCATGCTGTCATCGCTGTTGGTCTATCAATACGGCCAGGCGCGCATCTGGTTCGCGATGTCTCGAGATCGTCTTCTGCCCAAAATATTCTCCGCCGTGCACCGGCGCTATCAAACCCCGCACATCAGCACCTGGATCGCGGGATTCTTTGTCGGTGTGCCCGCGGGTATCTGGGACATCGACACGTTCGCGGAGCTCTCGAATATCGGAACGCTCTTCGCCTTCGTGCTGGTATCGGCCGGCGTAATTGTACTGAGAGCCAGGCAGCCCGGCCGGCCGCGCTCTTTCCGCGTCCCGTTGGTGCCGCTTTTTCCTCTCATCTCGATCGGCTGCTGTCTACTGCTGATGATGGGACTGCCGCTATTGACCTGGCTCCGCTTTTTCGTGTGGCTGGTGATCGGCCTCGCGATTTACCTTCCCTTCGGCCGCAAGCGGAGCGCATTGGCAGGACAATGACTCAGTGCCGCTTCAGACAAGCCCGCACGCGGCGGCGATCAGTTCGTAAGAGCGGCGGCGCAGCGCGTGATCGTACATGACATTCACCACCAGGACCTCCTCGGCACCGTATTCGGCGGCAACCGTTTCGAGGGCTGCGCGCACCTTGGCGGGCGAGCCGGTGATGATACGCCGCTCGAGCGGCAATTGGCCGGCGGGCACTCCTTCCTGTTCAAGAAAACAGAGCGCCCGCTCGACCGGCGGCACCGGAACCAGACGCCCACGAAAAAGCAGCAGCATCAGCATCCGAAAACTGGCCGAAAGGCGCAGCGCTTCTTCATCAGTCGGTGCACAGATGGCCCAGACCGCCACCGCAACCTGCGGCGAGGAAGAGCGATCGGAAGCCTGAAAATGGGCCCGATAATACTCTGCTAAGGGAGCGCCCGCCGGATTAATAAAGTCCGCGAAAACGTACGGCAGGCCCAATTCGGCGGCCCAAATCGCACTCTGCGGCGAAGAGCCGAGCAGCAGTATCTCGGGAGTTTCGAAACGCGCCGGTAAGCGCTGCCGGAACGGCGCGGTCCCGAAGGTGCCGTCGCCGAAATACCCGAGCAACTCCTGCAACTGTTCCCGAAAGTCATCGGGCGCCGGTTGGCGGCGGTCGCGCTGCAACGCGAATGACACAGCCGCGGTCGTCCCTGGTGCGCGCCCGATTCCCAGGTCGATGCGCCCGCCATACAAGCCCGTTAGCATACTGAAGTTCTCCGCCACTTTGAGCGGGCTATAATGCGGCAACATCACTCCTCCGCTGCCCACGCGCAAGCGGGACGTGGCGGCGGCGATCGGGCCGATCATTACCTCCGGACTCGCACAGGCCAATCCGGGCGTGCCGTGATGTTCCGCTAGCCAGTACCGCGTGTAACCCAACTGGTCCGCCATTTTTGCCAGATCGAGACTATTGCGGAGGGCATCGCCTGCCGATAGACCCTCGGGAATCGGGCACTGGTCTAAAATACTCAAACGGAAGGAGACAGGGGAATATTCGCGCACGCTCTTTTGGTTGGATGCAGGCCACGCATGGGAGATTCAATCGCCCACGAGTTCGTGGCGCTACCTCCAAAGCCGAGTGGATGTGTTTCGGTGTCCAGCGCCTGCCGGATCAGGTCCGGGAAGCCCGAAAAGCGCCGATTTTGTAACCTCATCTATTCACAGCACGCCCTTGCCTAACGACGACTAATATCATGGATAAGCTTTGCCGGATCTGTGTCATTTTTTTGGAACTATTGCTCTCATCGGCCATCGTTTTCTCCCAGCCCGGCAGCGGCACCATCCGTGGCGTCGTTACGGATAACTCCGGAGCCGTGGTCCCGGCCGCAACGCTCACATTAAACGGCAATGGCTTGGCGCGCACGGCACAGTCGCAAGTTGATGGGTCGTACGTCTTTCAGGGCCTCGGCCCGGGACAATTTACCGTGCGGTTGACCTATCCCGGGTTCGCGCCGTTTGAACGTAGCGTTACCGTCGGCACCGGAACAGTTCAGCTTCCAATTCAACTCGCGTTGAGCACCGAAAAGCAGGAGGTCACGGTCGCCGCCGAAACCGGACCGGCAATCAGCGTAGAGCCGGACAATAATGCCACCGCGCTGGTTCTGAAGGGAGATGATCTTGAAGCCCTGCCGGACGACCCGGACGATCTTTCCGACGCACTCCAGGCGCTAGCCGGCCCCGGCGCAGGACCGAACGGCGGCTCGCTTTACATCGATGGATTTACCGGAGGCCAACTGCCGCCCAAGGAATCGATCCGCGAAATCCGCATCAACCAGAATCCGTTTTCGGCCGAATATGACCGTTTGGGGTTCGGCCGTATCGAGGTCCTTACCAGGCCGGGCTCTGATAAGTACCGCGGCAACCTGTTTTTCAACGAAACTGATGCGCTGTTCAATTCCCGCAATCCATTCGCGAGCAACAAACCGGACTTTTCGAATCGCCAGTTCGGCGGCAATTTCGGCGGACCCATCAGCAAACGCGCATCGTTCTTTATTGATTTCAACCGCCGCCAAATTCAGGACAATGCGATCACCAACGCCGTCTACGTAGATCCAACCACCTTTCAGGCGAGTGCGGTCAACACCGCGGTCGTCACTCCTCTGAGAAACACCACGATAGCGCCGCGTATCGATTATCAACTAACCACCAACAACACGCTTACCGTGCGGTTTGAAGAACGGCTGCTCGAGCGCGAAAACTACGGACTCGGGCGCTACAATCTGCCGCCTCCCTATTCGGAGTTGGGGTACAACCTCAACGGCAACAGCCAAAACTTGACGATGACGGAGACCGCGGTTCTGAGCCCCCGCATGATTAACGAGACTCGGTTTCAGTACACACGCAACTTCAGTCAATCGTTGGGTAATGAGATTCCTTCTATCGACGTGGCGAACGCCTTCATAGCGGGCGGGAACGGTTTGGGTAACACTTACGACCACACGCACCACTTCGAGCTTCAGAACTACACCACGCTTACGCTGGGCACCCATACCATCCGGTTTGGCGGCCGCGTGCGGCGCGACAGCGATCAAAACAACAATCCGCAGGGCTTCAACGGTCAGTTCATTTTCAGCGGCGGCGTCGAGCCGGTTCTCGACAGCAATAATCAGATTGTGCCGGGCCAGACCGCGCGTTTGACCTCTGTCGAGCAGTATCAGCGCAACCTACAACTCCAGGCTGCTCATTACGCCCCGTCCGACATCCAGGCGCTCGGCGGCGGCCCCAGCCAATACGTGCTGCAGACGGGGCTGTCTTACGTGAGTCTTGTGCGCTGGGATGCGGGGCCGTTCATTCAGGACGACTGGCGCTTGCGGCCGAACCTTACGCTGAGTTTGGGCCTGCGCTACGAAGTGCAAACCCTCTTCTCCGATCACAGCGACATC
>JAFAWA010000548.1 GCA_019242155.1 Terriglobia bacterium
CGCCCACGCCTCCGATCCCTTCACCATCCCTGTGACCAGATCCATTTCCCAAATGCCGAAACAAGCTGCCTTCTCCGCGAGGGCCATACGCTCGGCGCTTTGCCGAAGTATTTCGAGGACTTCCTTCTCCTTGGTGATATCGATAATCGCTCCGAAGACGCGCTGCGGAGTAGTTCCGGCACGCTCCACATGGCCGCGGTTTCGAAACCATCGCACCGACCCGTCATCGCCAAGCCTGCGGAATTCGCTCTCATACGAGCCGCCCTCGGCAAAGGCTTTCTCCCGGCTCTTCTTCGCGGCCGCACGATCGTCGGGGTGGATCGCTGCATAGACCTGTTCGGCGGTGGCCTGAGTAGGATTGTCTCCGAGCCCTGTCATTCGAGCCGCGCCGGCCGACAACATAAAGAGCCCGGTGGCCGGGTTCCAGTCCCAAATGCCGAATCCGGCTGCCTCCTCGGCGAGTTGAATTCGTTCTTCGAAAATACGAAGCACTTCTTGTTGGGTCCGCTGGCCCCGCCGCGCCCTGGCGAGTTGAAAACACGTGTACCCCCAGCCGATAGAGCAGAAGACAGCGGCCATCAGCAGCAGTTCGGTTTTTAGACTGACTGGCACTTTGCATCTTATCGGGAGGATTTGGAATTTCTTTGAACGATCTCAGGCGCTTTGGGTGAATTTAGACCACCGCTCAGCGCCGGGAAAAGCTGAATAAGGCGAATACACCCACGACCGTAAGGGCCGCGGCTCCAACTCCTAATGCCATTGCGCTCGCAGATCGTTTCGGTGCGCCGCCGACGTGTTCCGGCCGGATTCCTATTCCGACGACGCGCCCTAGCACCTGCGGCAGTCCCGGAATGCCCAGCGCGATTTTCAGTTGACGCGGCGCCGCAATCGGCCCAGGGTTGGAAAAAGTCCGCACGAGCCCCTGGTGCGCTTTCAGTTGGAGGAATTGTGTGAATCGAGTGGGAAATTCGCGCCGCTGCTGTACCATTCTCAGTTGCGAAACACTGAGGCTGCGGTCGCGCAACGGCTGGGCAAGCAGATTCGCCGTAGCCACTGCATCCTGGACCGCCAGGTTAATTCCCACGCCCCCGGCCGGCGACATCGCATGAGCAGCATCGCCAATGCAAAGCAGGCCGGATCTGTACCATGTTCGCAACCGGTTGATCTGCACCGTAAGCAGCTTGATCTGGTCCCAACTCTCCACCTCGCCGACGCGGCCGCTCAGATAAGGCGCGAGCTTCGCTAGCGTTTCCCGGAACGCGTCCAAGCCGGTTTCTTTGATTTGCGGGAACGAGTCCTTCCCGATGATCAAACCGGCCTGGAAGTAATCGCCGCGGTTGATCAGCACCAGGGCCCGCCCGTAGTTCACGATACCGAACAGATCATCCGGATCGTCGGCGTGGCGGCTGATGCGGAACCAGAGCACATCAATAGGAACGCCGGTCTCAATCACTTCCATGTGAGCGGCCCGCCGAACGGTCGAGTGCCGCCCATCGCAGCCGACTACAAGGTCCGCCTGAATCTGCACCGTTCCTTCGGGGGTCTGCGCTTCTACACCCGTGATTCGCCACGCATCTCGCAACAGACCCGTCGCCTCATGCCCCAAGCGCAGATCGAAGTTTGGAAACTTCCGCGCTTCGCTGCCGAGGAAGTTCAGAAAGTCCCACTGCGGCATTAGGGCCACGAACTTGCAACGTGTGGGGACGTGCCGGAAGCTGACCGCCTGAAAGCGGTAATCGCCGAACACGCCGCCTAACGACCGCACTTTCTGGTGCGGCAATTTCAAAAATGCCTGCAGCAATCCGAGTTCGTGGAAAAGCTCGAGAGTGGAGGGGTGAACCGTGTCACCCCGGAAATCGCGGAAAAAATCCTGGTGCTTTTCGAGGACCGTCACCCTCACGCCCTGCCGGGCGAGTAAGTAACCGAGCATCATGCCCGCCGGGCCGCCGCCCACTACGCAACACGTGGTGGTTATGCTTTGAGGCGTCATCTCTCGCGACGGGGTTCCCTGCGTCCGAGTCCAGTATAACGGGGATGTTGGTTAGGCGCGCCTTTCAAGCGGCTCTTCTTCGTACGCTCGCCGTAATCTGTCCCATGTCACTTCCAAGTCTTCGGGCAACACGCGCGTTTCGCCGATCGTGCTCATGAAGCTGGTGTCGCCGGTCCACCTGGGCAGCGCGTGCAGGTGGATGTGATCGGCAATGCCCGCGCCCGCGCTGCGGCCGAGATTCAGCCCCAGGTTTAAGCCATCGGGATGGTAGACGGCGCGCAAGTGCTTTTCGGTCAAACGCGCCAAGCGTACCAGCTCGAATAATGTATCGTCTTCCAAGCTCTGGAGCGTGGCTACGTGCGCGTGCGGAACAATCATCACATGGCCCGAGGTGTAAGGATAGCGATTGAGCATTACGAGGTTGTGCCGGCTCCGGTAGACTACCAGACGCTCGCGGTCGTGCGCCGTATCGGCGGCAGCGCCGCAGAAGATGCACTCGCGCCGTTCCCCCGATTGCGTGACGTACCGGTAGCGCCAGGGGGTCCAGAGATAATCCATGGGACTTCGCGATTTACAGATTGGGGACCTGTTCCGGGGCAGGAGACTCCGTGGGCGTGGCCGCGGAGTTATTCACAACGTCTTTCAATTCTTTGCTGGGCTTGAAGTACGGAATCTTTTTGGCGGGAACTTCCACACGCGCGCCGGTTTTCGGATTGCGTCCGATTCGGGGCTGGCGCTGCCGCGTTCGAAAACTGCCGAATCCGCGAATCTCGATCTTGTCGCCGGTGCGGAGGGAGCGGACGATACTGTCAAATATCGCCTCAACGATGACCTCGGATTCCTTCCGAGTCATCTCCACGACCCGGGAGACCTCCTCAATCAGATCGGCCTTCGTCATCCAGTACTCCTTGATCTCTCAATAGTTTACGACACCGCAGTATCGCGTGAAAACGGGAAATTTGCAAGCTGCTGCTCCTCGGGTACTGCTATTCGAGGTTGCGGTCTTTGAGGCTCATCACCTCTTCGATGGTGGTAGTGGCAGCGGCTGCCTGGCGCTGATAATCCTCTAAACGCGTTTTCTCCTCGTCATCGGCGACGGCTCGCAGGCTCAGACCAATCTTCTTTTCCGCCTCGCTCAATTTGATGACCTTGAAATCGAGCTCCTGCCCCACGGCTAATGGCGGCGGCGTATCGTGGCCCCGCCGGCCGGAATAACCTGGAACCTCAGAGAAATGGCAGAGGCCTTCTACACCTTCGGCCAGCTCTACGAATGCGCCGAAATTAGCTAAGCGGCAAACGCGGCCGTGCACCGTATCACCGACCTGGTGGTTCTGAAAATAGCTTTCCCATGCGTCCGGTTGGAGCTGCTTGATCCCGAGAGAGAGACGATGCGCCGAAGAGTCGATATTGAGGATGACGGCCTGAACGATCTGTCCCTTTTTTAAAACTTCCGAAGGATGCTTGACTCGCTTGGTCCAGGATAGATCGGACACGTGGACCAATCCGTCGATGCCCTCTTCGATCTCTATAAACGCGCCGAAATCGGTCATGTTGCGAACCCGGCCCTCGACCACCGACCCAACGCTATAGCGGGTATCGATGGTGCTCCAGGGGTTCGGTTCGAGTTGTTTCAGGCCCAAAGAGATCCGCCGGTCTTTGGAATGAACTTCGAGCACCACGGCTTCCACCTGGTCTCCCGGCTTCACTACCTTCGAAGGATGCTTCATGCGCCGCGACCATGTCATTTCGCTGATGTGGATCAGGCCCTCGACGCCCGGTTCCAACTCCACAAAAGCGCCGTAATCGGTGACATTGACGACTCGGCCGATTACGCGGCTGTTTACCGGATACCGCTCGGCTACCGTCTGCCACGGATCCGGTTCGAGCTGCTTCATCCCCAGTGAGACCCGCTCGCGCCCGCGATCGAACTTCAAAACTTTAACGGTAACTTCATCGCCCACGTGCAACAACTCCGAAGGATGCGTTACACGCCCGTAGGACATGTCGGTCACATGCAATAGGCCGTCGATGCCGCCGAGATCAATGAACGCGCCGTATTCGGTAAGATTCTTGACCGACCCCGTGACCACCGCGCCCTCGGACAGATGTTCGAGCGTGGAAGACTTGCGCGCGACCACTTCTTCTTCAATCGCCAATTTGCGCGAGACCACGACGTTGCCGCGGCGGCGATTGAGCTTGATGATCTTTACCGGAATATCCTGTCCGATAAGGGAATCCAGATTGTGTACCGGACGCGGGTCCGCCTGCGAACCGGGCATGAATCCTTCAATACCCACATCCACCGCCAGGCCACCCTTGACGCGCCCGGTCACATGACCGCTGATTACGAGCTGGTCGTTATACGCCTTCTCCAGGTTGTCCCAAACGCGCAGGCGAGCCGCGCGGGTATGGGACAGCAATACATACCCTTCCGGCTGTTCGCCATGCTCGATCATCACATCCACCACATCGCCTGGGTGGACAGTGACTTCCCCGTTCGCATTCAAGAACTGTTCTCGCGGGACAACGCCCTCGGACTTATAGCCGAAATCGACGATTACGTCTTTGGCGGTGACGCTGAGAACTGTGCCTTCGAGTATTTCGTTACTGGCGGGGGGACCGAAATGGGAATAATCGTCGAGGAGTTCCTCGTAGTTCTCGGGAACCGGCTGATCGATTTGCCCTTCGTTTTGGTCCTCGGCCATTCACGCCTCCGCCCCTCGCTGACTCAGCACCGGCTGCGGCAAAAGAACGGGTTGCGGCACAAGGATAGGGAGCGCCTGCCGTAGTTGCTGCATGCTCCAGAGCGAGACCATCGAGACACGTAACTAAACTGCTGAGAGAACAGTATGTTAGCAAATATACGCGAGTGCGGGAACGTTGTCAATGCTCCGCAAAGGGCCTTTGGCGTGAGCGCGGCGCCCGGGAACTCACTCCCTTGGGGCGATGCTCCGCATCACCGATTTCACCTTGGCTGCATACTCCGCGTTGGGGTTATAAGTTGCCAGGATGCCATCGGTGTCCTTATCCCGGTAGAGAGCGGAATAGGCCAACCGGTAGCCGACCTCATGAATTCCAGCTCTCGCGGAACGGAACTGGGCCCGGCCCGAATCCCAACCGAAGAGATTGTTATTAGGGGCCGCCTTGCCGCCCGTTGATTCTATAAAGGAGATGCTGGGCAGAAGCCGCCAATCTAACGCGTACCGGTCGGCCGCCTCAAGAAAAGTCCTGGCGTAGCGCCAAGCCGGACAGGCCCCCTTTTGAAAAAATCTAACCAGCGCTTCGAGTCGCGGGTCACCTTCATATTGCGGAGCGACAACTAATTGGGTTTGTTTGGTAGAAATATGGCCCGGTAAACACGCCATCCCCGCAAAAGCTGCCAAACCAAAGAAAAATAGCTTTCTCATTCTCCAAACTCCTCAATCTAAAGAATTTAGGCTAAAGTGTGCGCGGCGAGCGCCCCAACCGGGGCGGGAGGTTTTGGTACCCGGGGTATTGTTACGGCACCGGCATACGTATCGATAGTACCAAATCAGGGTTGTCGCCGCCGTGAAAACCATTCCGGTTCCCTGGGGACCGTCCCCAGCAGAGGGGTCTTTCAGCACCTGGGTTCTAGAACGTGATCCGCAATGAAGCCTGCGCGCGCCGGGCGGTCGTGCCGTCGGGCGGCGCTTGGGTCTGCAGCAACTGCTTGTAGTTGGGGAAAGGCACGAGGACGGACTGGCCCGCGCTGTTTTTGGTGAGCGAGTACTCCTCTTCCTGTAATGGCGAGGCGCCCTCGACGATCGTGTGGTTAAAGACGTTCTGCGCTTCGAACGCTAGCTGAACATTGACGCGCTCGGAAACCGCGAAAACTTTGCTGATGCGGGCATCGGTGCGGTATGTGGGGCCTACGTCCAGATTATCCACCGGCTGGAACGGGACGCGCTGGGCATTGAAGCCGCCCAGGCCGTTTATCGTACTCGTGGCGAAAAACGTCTGGCCGGGAATGGTGGGAAGCGTGGTTGAGGAGACGCCGCCAATAACCGAGTTGATGGGGAACGAAGAAGCAAAGGTCGAGATGGCGGATAGCTGCCATCCATTCACCAGGTGGCGGTCGGCCCAACTGTTCCCGTTGGTGAACTTGGGGCTGGCGATCGCGGTCAGGATCAGCTTATGACGCTGGTCGGTAGCACTGCTTCCTTTTTCATCGGCGAAATCGTTGTTGTATAGAGACGTCGGCGCAGTTTGGGCGAACAGGATACCGCTCGATCCGGTTGCGCCGGCGGCTCCGCCCAGATTGTTATCGATCGAGTGCGACCAGGTGTAGCTCGCCGTACCTTCAAACCACTTGGTGTACCGGTGAGTCACGAAAACGACCAGGCCGTTGTACCAACTGTTGGCGTTGGAACTCATGGCATACACGCCGTTATAGTTGGGGTTGATCAGCAGCGAGCGAGTGTAAATCGGTGTGGTGAAGGCGCCTACCTGGCCGCCCGAAACATCGTCGATCAGATAGGTGTAGCTCTGGGTAGGCGCCGCCAGGTTCGCGTTATACGCCGTCGCGATGTGTAAGCCGCGGCTCCAGATATATGACACGGTCATGCTGGTGTTCCGCTCCAATTGCCGCTGAATTGAGATCTGCGCCTGCTCGGAGTACGCGTTGCGAAAGTCCCTGGTATCGAACTGGATGGTCGGTGCATTGGCGGCGGTACTGGGCAGTGCCGTCAGAGAATTCGGGAATACCGGCCCCGCGGCAAACTGCGCCGGCACTGTAGAAGAGAACGTGTAGCTTGGCTGGTACGATCCATTTCCCTTTGCCAAGCCGCCCACGATTTGCGTGATGTAACGGTTATAGAAGATGCCGTAACCGGCGCGGATTACGGTTTTGGAGTCGAGCGCATATGCGATTCCGAAGCGGGGCGCGATGTTGGAAGCTTTGTAATGGAGCTTCGCTGTGTCCGGCCAATCGGCCGGAATGTTCAGCGAGCCGAGCGGTTGCGGCGGGGCCGGCTGGGGCAAGGCAGTGTGCTCGAACCGAACCCCGGGGCTGATCGTAAGCTTCGGAGTGACGTGGATTTCATCCTGCGCAAACAGCGCGAAATCCTGCGAATTCCCATCCCACACAGGGTTGCCGAAAGTTTGAGTGAAGGTGGTCCAGTTCTTCCCGTTGACGGGATTGCTGAAATCGAGCGCGAACGCGTTGATATTCGAATACGTGTAGGTGCCGAACTGATTGGAGCGCTGCACATCATAGTCTTCGGTGTGTGACCAGTCGACGCCGAACTTCAGCGCGTGACGTCCCACAGTCCAGGCATAGGTGTCGGAAAGCTGGAAACGCAACTCGCTCGGATGCAGACGTGGATATGCGGTCGCATAACCGACATTCATGAGGCTGCCGGAACTGATGGAAAGCGAAACCGGCCCGATTGCCGGAAGCAGACTGGCGCTGGCCGCATCGTACTGGCGGTCCTTGAACATACCGAACCGGAAGTCGTTCACCGCGGCCGAGCCTACAGTGGTGGTCAGACCTGATTTCAGGGTCCGGTCGAAGACGCTCGTGTCGGCGTTATTGCCCAAGGCGAAGCCGTTGGTCAAAACACCCTGCGTCTGGATACCGTTTGGCGAGCGGAAGTCGAGGTAGTTGAACTCCGTGCTCCAGCGGTTCCGGTCGTTGATCTGGTAGTCGATCTTTCCGAACAGAAGGTTCTCGTCTACTTTGCGAGGCACAAGCTGCGGGTCGACGCGGGATTCCAGATAATTGATTGCTGCCGTGCACTGCCCCGCGGTGGCGCGCGCACTATAGGAGGTCCCGCCGCATCCGGTGACAGGGTCTACGGCGCCGGTTGGATTCCCCGCGGGATCGAACAGGCTGGAGCTGATATTGGAAGAGACGATGGGGTTCTGGCGGCGCTGCAGTTCGCCGTTAAAAAAATAGAATAGCTTATCTTTTTTGATGGGACCGCCGACGCTGGCCCCGGCCTGATGCCGCCATTCGGGAGGATTGACCCCCAGCGCCGTGGGGTCCGTGGCATCGAGCGTCCGGTTGCGAAAGAACCAGTAGAGCGAACCGTGAATGTCGTTGGTGCCGCTGCGGGTAATCGTATTTACAATACCGCCGGAGGCCCGTCCGTACTCGGGAAGAAAGTTGCTTGTGACGACCTGGAACTCCTGCACCGCATCTTGCGAGATGTTGTACGAGCGGGTGCGGCCGGCATTCTCATCGTAATAGGTGTTCGTGGTATCGATGCCATCGGTAAGGAACGTGTTGCCGCCGGCGTTTCCGCGGAAGGTCAGCAGCCCGAAAGAGGCATCGTTGGTAACGCCGGGACTCAGGAGCACGAAGCTATCGACACGGCGTCCGTTAATCGGCAAGTTGAGAAGCTGGTTGCTATCGACTAGAGAGGAGACGTCGGTCTTGGTCCCTTCGACGAGCGGAGCCTCGCCCGTGACACTCACTTCCGTTCCGGTACCGGCCACGGCAATTACGATATTCAAATCGGCTGCTTGCCCGACCGTAAGTGTCAGATCCTGGATCTGGTACTTTGTGAAGCCGGACTTGGTGACCGACACAGAGTAACCTGGGGCAGGCACCAAAGCAGGCGCGTTAAATATGCCGGCTTCGTTGGTTTCCAGCTTGCGTTCGATACCTTTAGAAGCATTGGTAATCGTAACCGAGGCAGCGGGGATCACCGCGCCCGATTGGTCCCGGACTGTTCCATTGATTGCGCTGGTCGCTATCTGCCCGAATGCCGACCCGGCGGTCCAAAGGAAAAGCAAACTCCACCTCGATAACGGTAGCTGCCGTTGCACTCCACCCTCCTGGTTTGGGTATCGCCAAAGATAGCAGGATTGCGCGGAACGGTGCCTATATTCACAGATTCGGCTGATATAATGGAGTGCGTTCACAGTTATTGAATTGAGGCAATCTGCGCCGGGTTCATAAAATGGGAACGCACCCACGATAAGAATTAAGGATCAACTATGGGTTCCTTGCGACTGCTGATAGCCGCTGCTGCCGTAGTGGTTCTCGTATCGTGCAGCCGCGATCCGAATATCGCTAAAAGACGGTATTTAGAAAGCGGCAACAATTATTTCGATCGAGGCAAATATAAAGAAGCCTCGATTATGTACCGAAATGCGCTCCAGAAAGATCTGAAATACGGCCCTGCCCATTACAAACTTGGGATTACCAATATCCGATTGGGACAGTTAGGCCCCGCCGTGCAGGAATTGCGGCGGGCGGTGGAACTTCTCCCCCGCGAGCAGCCCGATCATTGGGACGCGGTAGTGAAGCTTTCCGAGATTTATCTGACGGCGGCTCCGGGAAAGCAGTATCTGGAAGAGGTCGCCGGGTACACAAAGGAGTTACTGAAGCGCGACCCCAACTCTTACGAAGGGCACCGCTTGAGCGCCGATTTGGCCTACGTCAGGGCTACGGCTGCGTTCCGCAGCAATCTCAAAGATGACGGGAAGGCCTTCCTTGACCTGGCCATCGCTGAGTACCGCAAAGCCGATACGGTCAAGCCGCGGCAGACCGCGGTTGAGATGCAACTCGCGCGCGCTTTGGCGGCGGCCGGTGATTTCGCCGGCTCCGAACAGCTTTATAAGCAGCTAATCGCCCAGAACACGCATGCCGAGTTCGCGTACAACGAACTGTATCACCTGTATATCGTCGCAGGGAAGGCGGACCAAGCGGAGCAGATTCTGAAGCTGGCCGCACAGAATAATCCGAAGCAGTTGAGCTTTTTGACGCTGCTTGCCTCCCATTACTATTCTCACGGCCGCCGTGGTGACACCGTGAAGGTGCTGGAGCAGATCAAAACCCATGCTCAGGACTTTCCGTCAGCTTACATTGCGGTGGGCGATTTCTACCTTCGCATGGGGGATTACGATTCCGCCATTCGGGAATACCGCGAGGGCATGAGCAAGAACGCGAAGCAGAAAGCGAGTTACCAAAAACACATAATCGAAGTGCTGATGGCCCAGGGCAAGCGGGACGAAGCGGAACGAATCAATGCGGAGATCCTGAAAGCCGACCCCAACGACAACGACGCGCGTGGGTTCGCGGCCACGATGCTCCTCGATAAAGGTCAGATCAATCAAGCGCTCACGGAACTGCAGTCGGTAGCGACACGGGTACCCAACAACCCCGTCGCACATTACAATCTGGGGCGTGCACATGAGGCTCGCGGTGAATTCGAGCAATCCCGGCAGGAGTATCAAAAAGCCATTGATCTTCGTCCGGACTACCTGCAGGCGCGCCTCGCGCTGGCTCAGTTGCAGTTGCGGCTGCGTGAATGGGACGGAGCGCAGCGCAGCGCCGGCCAGGTGCTCGCTGTGGATAAGGCGAACATCGACGCCCGGCTGATCGAGACTGCCGCGCTCATGGGTGAGAAACGACTTCTCGAGGCCGAAACGTCGCTTCAACAGTTGGCAAAGGCTTACCCCAATTCCTCCGACGTGTACTACCAGCTAGGTCTGGTAAATCTTGTCCGGAAGAGATACAAGGAAGCCGATGAAGACTTCCATAAAAGCTATCGATTGAATGCTTCGAACTCCCGCGGCTTGATGGGTATTGTTCGAAGCTATGTGGCGCAGAACCGGATAGACCAGGCGATCACGGAACTCCAAGCGGAATCGAATAAGGCGCCCCAGCGGGTCGACCTGCGGATTGCTCTAGCGACGGCGGCGGTGACGGCGCGCAAATTCGATATCGCGATAGCGCAATATCAGGCAGCGTTAGGTCTGGCGGGAGACCGGACCGCTGAGCGCGGCGATCTCTATCTGCGCCTGGGCGAGACCTATCGCCTCAAGGGAGATTTCGCAAACTCCGTGACGTCGCTTGAACAGGCGCGTAAGATTCTGCCGGAAAGCCCCGGCGTGCTGAGTACGTTGGCCTTGGCGCTCGACAGTGTGGGGCGCAAATCGGAGGCCCGCCAAGCCTATCAGGCGGCGCTCAAGGCCGACCCCAACAATGGAATCGCTCTAAACAATCTCGCCTTTCTGCTTGCCGATACCGGCGGCGACCTCGACCAGGCGCTCACACTGGCGCAGCGCGCCAAACAACTGCTTCCCAACGTCCCCGATGTGTCCGATACGTTGGGCCTAATTTATCTGCGGAAAAATCTGAGCGATAACGCCATCGATATCTTCAAAGATTTGGTGACTAAGGCGCCCAAACAATCCACTTTCCGCTACCATCTCGGCATGGCACTTTCGCAAAAGGGCGACAAGCCGCGCGCGCTCGAAGAGTTGCAAAAAGCCTTGAAGGAAAACCCCTCCAGAGATGAATTACAAAAAATCCAGCAGTTGATGAATCGCCTGGGGTAGGTCCGCGGCGACATCGTCCCGCGGACGGCCGCGGGCCTATGGCTCTTCCGGCCAACCGTCCTGTTCTTCATCGAAACAGACTGCGCCTTTGCCGCAGCGCCCGGAACTCATCAGCTCATACGCGCGTCCCGCCTCTTCGAGCGGGAAGCGATGAGTGATCAACGCAGAGGGCCGCAAATCCCAGCGGACAAGCTGCTCGACCAGTTCCTCCATCAGCCATATAGAAGTGACCCATGAGCCGTAGACGGTCTTCTGATCGTGAATCAGATCCGGAGAGGGAAAGAACTCCACCCGTCCGCCTTCGCCAACCAACACAATGCGGCCCCATTTTCTTGTGGCGCGAATAGCGGCGGCGCGCGCGGCATCATTGGCCGAACAATCGATTGCGCGCTCCACGCCGCGGCCGCCAGTCAGATCCAAAACGTGGCTCACGTTCTCAGGGCCGCTCTCCAAACCACATCGCACAACCCTAGGTTCCTCGCGATGGCTAATCGTTCGGGAACGATCTCCGTGCCGATGATCTTCCGCGCCCCCATTTTACGGCAGAGCATGGCGGCCGCGAGTCCGGACGGGGCCCAGGCCGGTGATCAGCACGTCATGGTCGCCCGAGATGCCGATTTTCTGGAGAGCTTCATAGACCGTTCCGAAACCGCAGGCAACCTGAGCGCCGTCGGCGTACGATAGCGGCTCGGGTAAAGCGACCAGGTCCTTCTCTTCGGCGAGAAGATACTCCGCCATGCCGCCGTCGCGCTGCCATCCATAGGCGCGGCGGTATTTGGGGCTAGTGCACGAGATCATGTAGCCGCGCCGGCAGTCGTTGCAAACCCCGGCCAGCGATTGACGGCATGCCGCCTCGACGGGCCCGTGACTGTCATTCCAAAGCTTCGATGTGACCCACAGTTCCTCGCGCGGCAACTCCCGCTTACGATTTAACCGCCTGCGCGTCGGCGGCTCAAATATACGGGATTCCCTTACCGGCCGCGCCCACCGCAGTCCAAATAAAAATGGACGCCAGCGCTGCAAGCTTGGCCTTGCCCGCGCCGGCATCGCCCGACATCACCCATCTCCTCTGAGCGGTGAACTGGAACGCAATGCCCAACACAATCAGGACCATCTTCACCGGGAACGAAATGCTCTCGAAACACTTCATCGGCTCGGAAAAGGCCATCGGGATGCCCGATGCGATAAGCACCCCAAGGCTCACCAGCATCCAGGGCTCGAGTTGACGCGCCATCTGCGCGGCCGGAGCGTAGCGCTTTCCCAAGCCGAACACTCGCAGATTGATTATGAGAACCGTTCCCAGTAAAACCGCGAGCGCCAGCAGGTGAAAGGTTTCGATCAAGGGGAAGGCCCAGACCGTGTCACGGATGGTGGTGCCCAGCCAAGTATTGCCGGCCCACTCGAAGTAGTGACGCCAACTCTCGCTTAACATAGCGCCTCACGCATAGGCGAGCGCCCGTCCCATGGCGACAACGCCCACCCAAATTACGAGCGAAGCGGCGCCCGCTAATTTCGCGCGCCGCGGCGTGGGGGCGTCTTTATCCCAGAGCTCCACTCCGCGGAACACAGTGCTATGGAACAGGAACGCATTGAAGCCGGCGAATGCCAAGAGGACAAGCTTCATGCGGAAAAACGGGCTGTTGTAGCACTTCACGGCTTCCGCCGCAAACAGCATCACTCCCGTGAGCACCATCACCACAAAGCCGGTCCAGATCCACGGCAGAAATTGCGCCGATACCTGCGAAACGGGGCGCCGCCTCATAAACACGTCGAGCAGACGCAGATCGAGCAGCGCTGCCGGCCACAACATTACGCTCAACGCGAGCGAGTGAATACTCTCAATTACGGGGAACTGCCATGACGAGTGCTTGATGCCGCTCGCCCAGCCCAGGTTCTGAAGCCACTCACAAAAGCTAAGGATAGACACCCTTACTTCCTGTCTTCCTTTCCCAAGAATTTGGTGTAATCCGCCTGGTTCCCGCCGGCGAATCCGGTTGCCCCGAGAGGCTCACAATCCGCGCGGGCCGCACGGCGCGCGCCCGCCGGGTGCACACCGAGGAAACAGAATACGCTCGGCCGGCGCCTCATGACTTGATCATGCGCCCGTCGGGCAGCTTGATCATGGAACTAATCATGGCTGGATCCCCGCTTTTGGCCGGGCCGCCGGTGCAAGTGACTATGTCCCCCGGCTTGACCGTGTCATGTACCCAGCCATACGATTTCAGGTGGTTCAGGCTCATCATCTCCACCTGCCACTCCACCTTCTTGCCACTCGCGTCGGCCACTTCCAGGTAGATAAACGCGTGGGGATTCACCCACTCGAAGCGTTTCACCGTGCCGGTCACCGTAACCGGGTTGGCCATGTTGTACATGGCGGTGGAATGGTGCGCAAACGAGGGAATCGCAACGGGCACGCAAACAAGAGCGGCGGCCAGCGCCATGGTACGCAGGGTCATTTTCCTCAAACCTCCAGTTATTTCTTCTCGAAATATTTAGTGTAATCGGGGTTGTGCTCGCAGACGAACTCGTCCACTTTAGCCAGGTCGGGCCGTAGAGCGAAGGTCCTCTTCACCGTAAACGGTTTCGCAAACACGTTGGGATCGTCAAGCGTCGCCTCATACTGCAGCGCGCCGTATTCGGGGCGGCTGAAACGCTCGACGATGTGCAGCTTGTCGGTGTGTTTAAAGCCGTTGATTTCGGTTTTGTCATTGAATCCTACGCTATCAACAACGAGCGTATCCCCTTCCCAGTGGGCAACCGAGTCGCCCATCCAGGTGGGATCGGGGTCGGCCGGGTGCGGGCCGCCATCGGTGGGAATGATACGAAAAGTGCCGGGATAGCCGTGGAGGATGGCTACGTGGTGCGCGCTCTGCACGATTTGGAACTGGTACGGGACGGAAAACGCTTGCGGGCCGGCCAGAGGCATGCAATCGGAAGTACGCCCGGTATCGTTTTCCGGCCGGATTACTTCGAACTTTTCGGCACCCGGCTTGACGACCGGGCTGTCCGGCCCCGCTCCGCGCCCGCCACGTCCACCTGGGCCACCGCCGCTAAAATCGTAGACGCCGGAGAGGTCGGGTTTGCCGTTGGCGCGCGGCACCTCTTTCGGACCGCCGGCGGCCGCCGGGTTTTCGGAAGCCGGCGTCGTCCCGGCGACGTTAACGGTGACGGTGCGCGTCAGCACCTGATTATCGGGCCCATGCACTGTAAGCGTGTAGGTTGTCGTTCTGGCGGGCGTGATCTGGCGGACCCCGCGTGGAGTGACGCGGCCAAGCTCAGGGTCGATGGTAGTCCCCGTGGGATTCTCGGTCGACCAAGTGAGGGTAACTGATTGGCCTTGCTGGATGCTGGCCGGTTCGGCCTTGAAATCCATGATGCGCGCCGGAATTTGGCGGGCGCGCTGATACGGATTGCCTTGCCCGGCGGACACCGCTCCCGGCGCAGTGGCGGGTGCTTGGGCCATGGCCAGAATACTGCATAAAGCCGCCGAGGCGGCAGCGGCGAGGCTTTGTCGGTTGATCACCATAGGTTCATCTCACATAGGCGTAACGGAAAGCTCAAAAGTTATATTTCAACGCAAATTGCATGATGCGTGGATCGTTGATGGACTGCGTGAACGCCCCCAGACCGGCCGTACTGGACGGGACGATCTGGCCAAAATTGGCGGCCGTCAGGCTAGTGACCGGGTTATACGGGTTGGTCCAGTTCGGCAGGTTGAAGGCTTCGCCGCGAACTTCCAAGGTCTGATGTTCCCGGATACGAAAATCCCTGACCAACGCCATATTGACCACAAAAGCGCCAGGGCCGCGCAACGCACCCGCCCCCATGTTGCCGTATGTGCCCAGGGCAGGCTCTGCAAAGGCCATGGGATTCAGCCAACCCGCGGGTCCTTTGTTGGGTAGGTATGGATTGGGCAGGACCTGATTAGGCCGCTGGACCGATGCGTTTCCGTTGAGAGCCTGATCGAAACCCGTGCTCAAGTTTAACGGCGGGCCGCTTTGAATCAGAGCCGAAACCGACATCTTCCAATCCCCCGCGATCAGTCGAAGCGCATGGTTTGTAAATTGCGGCGCAGCGGCCACCAGCGTCTGGTTGAAAACCTGGCGCCGGTCTGAGCCGGGGCATGGCCCGCGATCGGCGTTGCGGTTGTTGAAACGCGTTTCGGAATAGAGCGATAAACCTACCGCCGGTGTGTAGAGATCGGAGATACAGTGCGACCAGGTGTAGTTGGTGGTAGAAGTGAAGTTCTGTCCAAAGCGGTGCGTGGCTGAAACGATCAGTCCGTTGTAATAACCGTTTCCGCCCACATCGAGAACCTCGGTCTCGCCATAGTACGGACCCCATGTCGGATTGACGAAGTTAAGCCTGCGCCGCTGCGCGGTGGTGACGGTACTGTCGCACTGCGCCTGCGTGTAACTGACACCGTTAATGGTGCAAGGCCCGATGCCCAGAAACTGGGCCTGGTTGACGGGGTTATTCAACCACAGGTGGTGAGTGACGTTGCCGACATAACTCACGGAGACGAGCCAGTTACTGCTGACCTGTCTCTGAATACTTAGATTGTATTGCTCAATGTAAGTGGGCTTGAGATTGAGCGGGTAACCATAGGTAAGCTGAGCGTTCCCTTGAGGGAAGTTGTAATTCTGCGGCGGGGGGAGGGGGAACGGGTTGCCGCTCGGGAAATTCACCCATGGATTCGCCAGACTGGTGTTGGTGTTGGTTAAGTTGGCTCCCCAAGGCGGCGAAAACCCGAATTGATCAAAGGCAAAACTCGGGAAATCGTAGAAAATGCCGTACCCGGCCCGAATCGACATCTTGCCGTCCCCTTTGGGATCGAACACAATGCCTACGCGCGGGTCGAAGTTATTCAGCTTGTTATTACTGTACTGGTTTTTCGGCAGTCCCGGGTCGCCCCCGAAGATCATTCCCGCCGGTGCGTTGGGAAGCACCTTACTCACGATCCCCTTAGTGAAGTTATCCAAAGAAAAAGCGAGAACCTCTCCGTAAGGATTGGTGTGAGCGAAAAAGGGATCCCAGCGCACGCCGTAATTCACAGTTAGCCGGCGGTTCACTTTCCAGGAGTCCTGAACATATACGCCCAAGACATTTTGGTGCTGATCGGAGTAAGCCGGCCCCGCCTGCGTGAAACTGCTCGGCAGACCCAACAAGAAATCGGCGTTCTGCAACCCGCTGAACTGGCCGGAGAAGGTGAATGCACCATTGGAACTCAGATAGTTGATGGCGGTTGCCTTGAGATTGATGAACAACGCGCCGAAGGAGATCTGGTGCTTTCCATGCGTCCACGACAGATCTTCCGAGGCCTGCCACGTTAGATATGGCTGCGAGGACGGAGTGGTGGCGATGCTGAACCCGGCGGTCGTGGTAAAGCCTCCCAGGTACTTACTGAATTGGGAGACAGGCAGCTGGTAGACGTTACTAACTCCTAAGTCGGGCAGCCCGATATATTGGTTATACACGTTGGTGTTCGAGCTTCGATTGGACATGAGGCGGAAGCTGCTGACCATGTTAGTGGTGATCAGGTAAGTATCACCTAAAGTGGCATTGAAAACGTTATCCGAGCTTCCGCCAATCGACTCGACCAGAATGCCTCCGTTGGGATTTCCAGCCGGCTGCTCCAGGTGTGTCACAAAATACCGCCCAAACAGGGAGTGCTTGCTCGTGAGCTGATAGTCCACCTTCGCAAGGCCCTGGTTTTCGGTGAAACTGGCCGGGCCTGCGAAGGTGATTTTGCCGCACGGGTCGGCGGTGGTGGGCAGGTATTTTTCCAGGTTCAGAGCAATGGGGTTAAATTTGGCGGGTTCGATATGATTGTTAGCGAAGCCCAAGGCGGCGGGCAGGTTCAACGGGGCGGCACGGCACGGCGGCGAGGTGACCGCGGAGAAATCACCTTGCAGCATGGCGGGAGTAGGAACAAATGCCACAGTCGCGGCGGGACTGGATTTGACGATGTTCTGTTGGTAACCGAGGAAGAAAAACAGCTTGTCCTTTTTTAAGGGGCCGCCTACCGTGCCGCCGAATTGGTTGCGCTTGAGGCTGTCCCGCACCGGCTGAAAAGTGTTTCGTGCGTTGAACAGATAGTTGCGAACGAACTCAAAGGCGTCTCCATGGAAGCTGTTGCCGCCGGACTTGGTGACGACGTTAACGGCCCCTGCGGAATGATATCCGTACTGCGCGGGCAGCGAACTGGTTTCTACCTTGAACTCCTGAAGGGCGTCCGGAAAGGGCAAGGGCAAGTTCTGGTTGCTCAAGGGATCGTTGTGCGTGCCGCCGTCCAGGACATAGCCCACCGAGCCGACGCCACCTCCCGCAATCGAGATGGCCGTTGAAGACGGGTACGAGGCGCGCCCCGCCAGGGTAGGGATACCGGTGCCGCCCGTGAGCGCGATGAGGTCGGTTACATTGCGGCCGTTGAGCGGCAAATCCACCACCCGCTGCTGGTCGACCACTTCGCCCACGGCGTTAGTCTGAGTTTCGACTAATGCGGCATTGGCCTGCACTTCAACGGATTCATTTACGCCGCCCACTTTGAGGGTAAGATCGATGGTCGGATTGCTGGCCACCTGGAGCACCAGGCCGGTCTGAACTGCGCGGCTGAAACCTTCCTTGGTCGCCTCCAGCCGGTAAGGACCGACGGGCAGTTCGGTGAATAGATACCCGCCATCCGAACCCGTGACGGCGGTCCTTGAAATTCCGGTGGCAGTTTGGGTCACTTTAACCTCTGCGCCGGCGACTGCGGAGCCGGTTTGATCTTGAACCGTGCCCTTGAGCGCTGAAGTAGAAATGGCCTGACCCCACACCAGGACTGCGGTTGCGCAGCAGATTACGAGACATCGGACGAAGAAGCTCACCGTAAGACCCCCAGCTTTAGCTGTGCACGCTTGGATAGGGAGTATATCGCGGATTTGACCGGAGCCACAACACGGGTCGGGTGTTTATCGCCTTCGGGTTACATTTTCATTTGACCCAACCGACACCGCTCTGAGTTACATCGTTAAATGAGTTGACAGGCACGGGGGGAGGTCGGACAGGGCAATCGGTCAAGCGATCGGGCGAACCGATCCCATACCCGGATCCCATACCCGGATGTTGCGCCACTTTGATAATGTCCCCTTAAGACCACATTAGAAATGTCCCCTTATGATGACCTCCTCTAGGGAGGTCAGGTGGGGAGGACAGCGTTGAGCAAGAGGGAATTGCAGCGGGGCGGGATTTTGGCTCGGGTGAAGTCCG
>JAFAWA010000097.1 GCA_019242155.1 Terriglobia bacterium
GAAATCCGCGAGATTCAAGGGTACGGCCATCCCGACGAGCGCCTGCTGCCGCCAAACACTGGAAGCGGCTTCATATGGCGCATCCGCAGCATTACGCGCTATGAGGAGCGGGACGGTGGAGTGTACCTGGAACTGGAGGCCATGGCCTTGACACGCGATATTCCTGCCTCGGTGGCCTGGATGGTGAAACCGGTGGTAAATCACCTGTCCACCAATTCGCTAATGGCAACATTACGTCAGACTCACGACGCTGTAGTTTCGGCGCAACACGGTGGGGAAAGCTTGGCGTTATGTCCGGTTCCCAATCGCGGCATCACTCTGGCCAAGACGGGCGGGGAATAGCACCCGCCTCGGGCCACGGACCATCGCACGCCGCACCCGCGAAAACGCGACGCATAATCGAGCCCGAGAATTGGCTAGCTCTTGCGCTTTGGGCTCTCCATGAAAAAAGTTTGAAAAAATCAGGGCCTTTAGGAATACATCAGCGTGACTTTGAAAGCGCAGTTGGGGGCGGCCCTGATGGCATTGCTCTGTCTGGCAAAGATTTACGGGCAAGCGGCCGGCGGTCAGATCCAGGTGGAAATCAAAGACCCTTCAGGCGGGGCGGTGCAAGCTTCGGGAAATCTTGAGAACATTCAGACCGGCGCGCGGCGCGCTTTTCAAACCGACTCAGGGGGCTCTTACACGTTTTCCGACCTGACCGTGGGACGGTACCGTCTCGAGATCGAGAAACCGGGCTTCGCGAAACAATCTGTCGTGGTCGATGTGCGGTCTACCGGGCCTGTTTCGCGCACGGTGACGCTGGCCCTCGAAACACAGGCGACGAGAATCGATGTAGCCACCCCTACACCTATTCCCGGAACCGACCTTCCTCTCGATGCGATACCCTCCCCGGTTCAGACCGCCGACGCCCGTGACTTGGAACAGAACGGCGCCCTCGACCTCGCTGATTTCATGAACAAACGGCTCAACGGCGTGTTCATCAACCAAAACCAGGAGAATCCCTTTCAGCCTGACGTGAGCTACCGCGGTTACACCGCCTCTCCTCTGCTCGGGACCCCCGAAGGAATTTCAGTGTATATGGACGGCGTTCGGCAAAATCAGCCGTTTGGAGACGTGGTGGCGTGGGACTTAATACCCAAAAACGCGATCTCCGAAGTGGCGCTGATGCCCGGGTCCAATCCGCTATTCGGGCTGAATACTTTGGGAGGCGCCTTGTCGGTGCAGATGAAGGACGGCTACAGCGCACCGGGTTGGGCGTTGACAGTGAGCGGCGGAAGCTTCGGACGGCGGCAAGGCGAAATCGAATACGGCGGGTCGAGTTCCAGGGGGTTGAGTTGGTACGTCGCCGGCAACCTGTTCCGGGAAGACGGTTGGAGACAGTTGTCGCCCTCGGAAGTGCGCCAGACATTTGGGAAACTGGGCTGGCGCCATGGCAAGACGAGCATCTGGCTGAGCGGCGGTTACGCCGACAACTGGCTAACAGGGAACGGTTTGCAAGACTTCCGGTTTCTCGCCCAGCACTATTCGAGCGTTTACACCATCCCCGATGTCACATTGGACCACTCGCCTTTCGTTACTTTGAATCTGAGGCACGATGTCACGCCCAATCTGACGTTTTCGGGCGTGGGCTATTTCCGTTATATCCGCTCGGATACGGCCAACGCCGACCTCAACTCCAACTCCTTCGATGAATCGCTCTACAACCTCAGTTCGGCCGATGCGGCCGCATTAACTGCGGCGGGGTACACTGGATTTCCAGTAACCGGGACCGCGGCGACCGAACCGTTTCCTTACTGGCGGTGCATCGCCCAGGGGCTCGAGAATACCGAACCGGTTGAAAAGTGCGACGGCACGTTCACGCGCACGTGGACGAAACAGAATAACTACGGCGTCTCGGGTCAGGCGGCCTGGCACGCTTCGCGCAACCATCTCACCGTGGGCGCGGCCCTGGATCACAGCAGCATGACCTTCCAGCAGTCGGTGCAGTTCGCGTATCTCAATCCGGACCGCATTACGTTCACGCCGCTACCGTTCTTCTCCAATGGGCAAAGCACTTCTAACGGCGTTCCCGTCGATCAGCGCGTATATCTTCACGGAACCGTCAACACGCCGAGCATCTACTTCACGGACACTTATTCGATCTCCAAATGGAATTTCACTGTGTCGGGGAGGTACAACCGCAGCACGGTCGACAATGTGGACCGCCTGCCTCCGGGCTTCGCGAGCACCCCGGGAAGCGAAGGCGGGCGAGCCTCCCTCAACGGCAATTACGTCTTCGGGCGATTCAATCCGGCGGCGGGCCTTACCTTTGCGGCCTCGCGGCTATTTAGCGCGTACGCCAGTTACAGCGAGAGCAGCCGCGCGCCGTCAGCTACCGAATTGGGTTGTTCCAATCCCAATGACCCATGCAACCTTCCCAACGCGTTGGTGAGCGATCCTCCCCTGAAACAGGTTGTGGCGCGAACCGTCGAAGCCGGTGTTCGGAACGGTGGAGAAAGTAACTTGCGATGGAACCTCGGTTGGTTCTGGACCCAGAACTATAACGACCTCCTGTTCGTCGCTTCCGAACAGACCGGCTTCGGGTATTTTACGAACTTCGGTAAGACCCGGCGCGATGGAGTGGAGGCGAGCGTTTCCGGCAAAATTGGGCATTTCACGCTCGGGGGAAATTACACCTTTCTTAACGCCACCTACCAGAGCCCGCAAAGCATCGACGGCGGCAGCAATAGTTCGAATGCCAGCGCTGCTCAGGGCTTCTTCGGAGTAGACGATAATCTGAATATCGTGCCAGGTGACCGCATTCCGCAGATTCCCCGAAACCTGCTGAAGGCCTTCGCCGATTTCGATATCTCCAGGTTCTCCGCGGATTTAGACTTTTTCGCGGTGGGCCGCTCGTACGCACGGGGAAATGAAAACAACCTGGACCAACCGGATGGGGTTTATTATCTGGGCCAGGGCTACTCTCCCGGCTATGGAGTGCTGAACGCGGGCGCGCATTATCAATTGCAGCGGCGGGTCCAGATCTTCGTTCAGGTCGATAATCTTTTGAATCACCGTTACTACACGGCCGCCCAACTAGGCCCCACGCCGTTCGATAACAACGGAAATTTCATCGGTCGGCCGTTCGCCCCGATTCGCGGAGGCGGAGACGGGAATTATCCGATTCGCACCACGACCTTCTTTGCACCGGGCGCGCCCATAGGCGCCTGGGGAGGGCTTCGCTTCCGCTTCTAAATCGATTCGCAGCGTTGATCCAATGCCTGACAAGCCCCTAGAATCGGCCCTGAGCCTTCCCATCTTGGAAGGGATCGAAGATAGGCAGGCGCTGCGCGGCTCCGCGCTCGGGGAAGAGATCATTCAACTGTTCGATCAGTTGAGGGACAGGCTGCTGCGTTATGCCCTGAGTTTCGGGTTGCCGATCGCCGACGCGGAGGACATCGTGCAAGAGGTGTTTCTATCGTTGTGCCGCCACCTGCAGCGGGGACGGCCGCGCGATAATCTTCGCGCCTGGACGTTCCGTGTCGCCCACAATCTGGCGATAAAGCGGCGGATTCAATTGCAGAGTCTACTGGAAAGGACGGTGGATGACGCGGGCGTGCCGGAGGACTTGTTGCGGGACCCCGGTCCGAATCCCGAAGATGAACTGGCGGCGAGCCAGAGGCGGCTCCGCATGTCGGCGGTGGTTAATGCTTTGCCGGAGCTGGACCGGCGCTGCCTGATTCTGAGGGCGGAAGGTCTGAAGTACCGTGAAATCACGCATGTTCTCGATATATCCATGGGAGCGGTCGCGATCTCTCTCGAGCGTTCCTTAGAGCGCCTGGCGCGCGCTCTTCGAAGGTGAATTTATGTGGCCTCGATATTCCCATCCGGAGCATCAGGAACTGGTTCTGGCTGCCGACGGCGAGTTGCCGCCGCG
>JAFAWA010000174.1 GCA_019242155.1 Terriglobia bacterium
CAACGCGACCTGTTCCGACTCGCTGCTCGACTGCGCGGTGTAGAAGTTCCAGAGTTGGGCCTCGACACGCATCATGCGGCGCAACAGCCATTCGTTACGGAGGATGAGGTCGAGTTGGAAGCGCTCGTCGGGCGTGGCGGGATGGAATCGATCGGCGTATTCGTTTTGCAGCTGGCGGAACTGCTCGGGGTCTTCGCCGCGGATGAAGAGGGATTCGGAATCGAGTCCGGACTTGAGGGCGTTTTGCGAGGACCGGGCTTTGCCTTCGGAAGTAACCGGACCGGTAGATTTCTGCGAGTTGAGGCGATTGGCGTCGATCTGCAGTTGGGTAGACATGCTGGTCTGCTCCTTCGGCTACACGGTAGCAGCGAGGCAAGCGGGGGCGAGCGAGTGGTGGGTGGAAGTGGCGTGGAATGAAGTGAAAATATTTTGGTGAGGGCGGTGAATGCGTGCGAGCAGGGAGAGGAGTAGCATCTATAAGAATGACTACCTACAGATGGCAATTTTCTCTGGCGTTGTCCTTACTTTTCGCGGGCGTGCCGGCCGGCGCACAGGAGCCGCCGGCGGTAATCACCAGTCCACAGGTATTGGATGTTCAGGGCGGCAAGATTCGAGTGGTTCCGGTCGTTACCGGGCTTTTCCATCCGTGGAGCATCGCGTTCCCGGACGCGCACACCATTCTGGTCAGCGAGCGCAACGGCCGATTGCGCTTGATTCGCGACGGAGTGCTGAGCCCGGAGCCGATCTGGACGTCGCCTACGCCCGCTGGAGAAAGCGGGGACGCTCTCCACTTTATTGCTGTGCATCCAAATTTTGCGCGGAACCAGATGGTATATGTCTCCTATCCGAAGCGGGGCGAACAGGGCGTTACGCTCGCAGTAGCGCGGGGCCGGTTGAGCGGCTCGAAGCTCACCGATGTGCAAGAGATCTTCGCCGCGGATGCCTGGGAGACGGGCGGCAATCTGGCGGGAAGAGTCTTTTTTGCTCCGGATGGGACTTTGTATGTGACCGTCGGCGACCGCGATAGGATCTGCTGCAATGGAACGGACGACAATAGTCTGCGGATGAAGGCGCAGCGTCTGGACAACGACGCTGGGAAGACGCTGCGGCTGCGTGATGACGGCACGGTCCCAGAGGACAATCCCTTCGCCGGACGCGCCGGAGTGAGGCCCGAGATATTCACTTATGGCCATCGCAACGCCTATGGTCTGGCGGTGCATCCCGAAACCGGCGAGTTATGGGAGGCCGAGATTGGGCCTATGGGCGGAGACGAAGTAAACATCCTGCTTCCGGGCCACAACTATGGCTGGCCGCTGGTGTCGATGGGACGTAACTACACGGGGACGCTGGTGTCGGACCAACCATGGGCGCGGCCGGGTATGGACAATCCGCGGATGTTCTGGGTGCCTTCAATCAGTCCGTCGAGCATGATCTTTTATACCGGTGACAAATTCCCTAAGTGGAAAAACAACCTCTTCGTAGGCGCGCTTACTACCGCGCAGTTGGTGCGTGTTGCTTTCAATCAACCCTCACAGGCCGAGAAGCGCGAAGGATTGCTTGTGCCGCTGCGGCAGCGCATTCGAGATGTGCAACAAGGTCCCGACGGCTACATATATGTGGCTACGGAGCGCACGGTCAGAGGCAATGACACTGACGGGGCGGTGCTAAGAATCGAGCCGGCGGAGTGACAATTCGAGGTGGTGGAGCACGGGGCGCGGGGTGAATGCCGAAGCAACGCTGAGTAGGATGAGGGACCGCGCCGCGCGCTTGTGGTTACCTATTAGCCGATTGATTCGGCGGTTGTGCTTGACACGTACGTACTGCGACACATAGAATTCCTTCAACGCCACCCGCATTGGAAAGGGGTTCGCTTTTTAAAGTATGCGTCGCCGACTAATTACGAGTTGTGTGTGCTTGTGCGCGGGCCTGTTTGCTCAAAGCGACCGAGGCACGATTACGGGAACGATCGCCGATCCGGCAGGCGCCGTCGTGCCGAACGCGCCGGTAGAGGTGCGGAACACGGATACCGGTGCTGTGTATCAGGTGGCTGCCTCGGCAACAGGGAACTATGTGGTAGAGCTGCCTGCGGCTACCTACGAGCTCTCGGTCGCGGCGTCCGGGTTCAAGAAATATGTCCGGCAGAATCTGGTTTTGCCGGTGGCACAAACTCTACGCATCGACGTCACGCTCGAAATCGGTTCGAGCGCCGAGTCGGTGACAGTCACGGAAGCGGCTCCGTTGCTGAAAACCGAGAGCGGAGAACTCAGCCACAACGTGGCCACGGGAACTCTGAACAACCTGCCGGTGCTGGGTATCGGCTCGAGCGCGGGGGCGGCCGGGATTCGGAATCCGTACGCTGTTCTCGAAGTTCTTCCCGGTGCCGACTGGCAGCCGGATCTGAGTATCCGGCTGAATGGAATGCCGAGCAACTCTCAAGCGCTGCGCATTGAAGGCCAGGACAGCACTAATGGGATTGCGTCCAGTACGCAGTCGCAGACACAACCGAGCATCGATGCGATCGAAGAGTTCGCCATTCAGACCAGTAACTACTCGGCTGAATTCGGACAGGCCGGCGGCGGCGTCTTCAATATCACGATGCGATCGGGCACGAATCAATTCCACGGCAGTGGCTACGATTACTTTGTAAATGAAGACTTGAACGCGGGTGTACCTTTTACGGATTCGGGGAACGGCCACTTACTACGGCCGCGGCAGCGGCGGAACGATTATGGATTCACGCTCGGGGGTCCGGTAGAGATTCCCAAATTGTACAACGGCCATAATAAGACATTCTTCTTTTTCAACTTCGAGCAGTTCCGTGAGACGACGATCACTAATAATAAGCCGCTCACCGTGCCGACGCTCGCGTATCGAAACGGCAACTTCACGCAGGCGCTAACAAATAGAAACCTGGGTTCCGATCCGCTGGGCCGCCCGATTCTCGAAAATACGATTTATGATCCCTCGAGCGACACTGTGATCAATGGATTGCGGGAACGAAATCCCTTCCCCAATAATACGGTTCCGCTGTCACAAATAGATCCTGTGGCGCTGAACATTCTTAAGTACGTGCCGCTGCCGACCAGCAACACGCTTCTGAATAACTTTCTGCCGGTCTACGCGAACCAGAGAGTCACCAGCATTCCTTCTGTCAAGATCGATCACTCGATTAGCGCGACACTCAAACTCTCGGGCTACTGGTCACGCACCTCGAATACGAATCCCAATAACGATGGTCTGCCTTATCCGATCACAACCGCCATACCTACTACCACCATCGCGAATACTGTGAGGATCAATCTGGATTACACGCTCAAGCCGACCCTCCTGTTACATGTCGGGGCAGGCGTACTCTATGCAACACAGAAGACGGTTGCCAGTTTCGATCCCAGCACGATCGGCTTCAAGGGCGCTAATACCAATCTATTTCCGCTGATCTCCACACTTCCTTCAGGAGGACTTACGGCAGGGCCGCCGGCACAGGGCGGGCTCAGTCCGATAGGCACGGGGTCAGTCGCCAATTTGCAGAATCCCAAACCAACGGCCACCGTGAGTCTTACCTGGGTGCGCGACAATCACACGTTCAAGTTTGGTGGAGAGACTGTGTTTGAAGGATACCTGGCAAACCTGCGCAGCTATGCGGCATCGTGGATGTATTTCGGGTTTCCGGAGACTGGCCTTCCGTCGCTGAACGGTGTCAATCTGAATGGCGGCAATGTCGGATTCCCGTTCGCCAGTTTTCTGATGGGACGCGTAGATAGCGGCTATTTCAGCGTGCCTTCCACGGTGCGGCTGGGGTCGCATGCGTACTCGGCATACGCGCAGGACTCCTGGAAAATCACGCGGCGGCTGACGCTCGACTATGGGCTGCGATACGACTTTGAGGTGTATCTGAAAGAGCACAATGGACTGATGCCGAATGCCTCGCTTTCTACGCCGAATCCAAGCGCGGGGAACTATCCCGGCGGGCTGATTTTTGAGGGATACGGCCCCGGTAGATGCAACTGCGCGTTCGCACATAACTATCCTTTTGCGTTTGGGCCGCGGCTTGGTTTCGCGTTTCAGATCACGCCGAAAACGGTGCTCCGCGCCGGCTCGGGATTGTCTTACGGCCGGCAAAATTCGCTGAACGGAAAGACGAACAATGCCGGATCTTCCAATCCTTACGGCTCGCCGAGCTATGGAGATCCCGCGTTCCTGATGCAAAATGGAGTGCCATACCACGTGACGTTTCCGAACTTCGATCCGGGGCAACTGCCGCTGCCGGGTACGATCGGTAATCCCACGAATTTGATCGATCAAAATGCGGGGCGGCCGGCCAGAATCCTACAATGGAGTGTCGGGCTACAAAGGGAATTGACGCGAAACGTGCTGGTAGAAGCGACCTACATCGGGAACCGTGGTGTATGGTGGCAAGCCAACACGATGCGGGCGGTAAATGCGCTAACGCAACAGAGACTCTCGATGTTCGGCCTGAGCTTCAATAATCCGGATGATCTTAAGCTACTGGCGTCACCGCTCAATTCGCCGCTCGCCGCGGCGCGCGGCTTCAATAATCCGCCGTATCCGAGCTTTCCGGTGACGGCGACGGTCATGCAATCGCTTCGCCTCATGCCGGAGTATACGAATCCTGTGAACACGTGGCCGCCGCTCGGCGACACCTGGTATAACGCGCTACAGGCCAAGGCTACGAAACGGTTCTCTCACGGACTAGAAGCAACTTACTCGTTTACCTGGTCGAAGCAGGAAGTAATCGGTTCCGAGCAGGACTACAACTACTTCGGTTTTATCGCTCCGGCGACCAATGATGTGTACAACCGGCGGAACAACAAGTATCTCTCGGGGTACGATCAGCCATTTCTTTCGGTGATCGCAGCGACGTATACGACGCCCAAGCTCAAGGCCAGCGGTCTGCTGAAGCTGCCTTCAGTGGCTGCGCGCGACTGGCAGATCGGCGCTGTGCTGCGGTATGGAAGCGGACTGCCGATTCAAGTGCCCCAGGCCACTACCAACCTCACCACCTACACCGGGCAGAGCACGTTCGTCGACCGCGTTTCCGGCGTGCCGCTATTCACGCAAGACTTGAACTGCCACTGCTTCGACCCGAACAAAACATTCGTCTTAAACCCCGCGGCATGGGTGAATCCGCCAGTCGGTCAGTTCGGCACGGCGGCGGCGTATTACAGCGACTATCGCTATCAGCGCCGTCCGGTGGAGAATATGAGCCTGGCGCGGAACATCCGGTTCAAGGAGCGGTTCAATTTACAGATTCGCGCCGAGTTCACGAACATCTTTAACCGCACGGAGCCCAACAATCCGACGGCAACCAATGCGTTTGCGACGCAGACGCGATCGCTCAACGGTAATACCGCGGGCGGGTTTGGGTCGATCATTACGAATACGACGACGGGAGCCGTAACATTTGCGGGGCCGCGGCAAGGCACGCTGGTAGCGCGGTTTCAGTTTTAGTCGGGCGCTGAGAACGCGAAAAAGCGACGCCGGATTTTGGACGAGAATGTCGTATCATGGATGCCTGGGCCATGGCCGACCTGCGATTTGCTACCGCACCTATGTCTGAAGCGCTTACGCGCGGGATTCGTGTGGAGGTTCTGTCGCAGCATTCGCCCGAAAATTCGCGTCCGGCTCAAGGCGAGTGGGTATTCCAGTATACGGTGCGCATCACCAACCAAAGCGCGGAGACGGTGCAGTTGGTAAGCCGGCACTGGATCATCACCGATGCCCTGGAGCAGGTGGAAGAGGTGAGAGGGCCGGGGGTGGTGGGGGAGCAGCCGACGCTTGCGCCGGGAGAGGGATTCCAATACTCGTCGTGGTGCCCGCTCAAAACGCCTACGGGGATGATGCACGGCACGTATCAGATGGTCAGCGCGAGCGGCGGGAAGTTCGATATAGAGATCGCGCCGTTCGCCCTGAAGGCCCGCTATACCATTCAGTAATCGAGCCGTTTGCCCGCTGCCCTCGCCCTGCTTTATACTAGTGGATTAAATCAGAATGCCGAAGCGAACGTTTCAACCGAATAATCGCCGGCGGGCAAAGACACACGGCTTTCGCACCCGCATGAAGACACAGGATGGCCGTGCGGTGCTCTCGCGGCGGCGCGCGAGGGGCCGCAAAAAGCTCACAGTCAGTTCTGAAAGGTAGCAGCATCGCCGGTTTTCCGAAACGTGCCCGTCTGCTGCGCTCACAGGATTTTCGGAGGGTCTACGATCGGGGTTCCCGATTTTCCAGCTCATTATTTGCGGCATTTTGCGTCCGCGAAGCGCAACCGTGCGGCTCGCGGATTGGCCTTACGGTTCCGCGCGCGCTCGGCCCGGCCGTGGTGCGCAATCGCATCAAACGCCGGTTCCGCGAGGCCGTGGGTTTCGCGCTCGATCAGTTGAGCCCGCAGTGGTCGATCGTAATCAATCCGCGCTCGAAGGCCCTGAATGCCTCATTTCCGGAACTTCGGAGCGAGGTGGAGCGCCTGTTTCGCCGCTGCAATGGCTCCTGATCCGAACCGTGGCTCTCTATAAATCCATTATTTCCCCGTGGCTGCCGTCCGCCTGCCGTTTTTATCCGACATGCTCCGATTACATGCGGCAAGCGATCGAGCGCTATGGAGCGGCGCGGGGCGTCTGGATGGGGCTCCGCCGCCTGGCGCGTTGCCACCCTTTTCACGCCGGCGGGTTTGACCCCGTCGATTAGTTCCTACGGAATCAAGAATGGCAGATTCACCTCCTAAAGAAATGTCGATGGAAGTGCGGCTCCTGCTAGCCTTCCTGCTGATGGGGGTCGTGATGTTTGTCACGCCCTACTTCATGAAGTCGCCTGCGCCGGTGACGGCGAAGAAGAATGCACCCGCGGCAGCCTCGACCGCATCGGTGAAACCGCCGGCTGCCGCGGCACCGTCCGCGCCCGCGCAGCCTGAGGCGGCGAGCGACACTTCCGCTTCGGCGACGGACCAGCATGCGGAGCCGCTATTCGTTATCGATAACGGCGTATTTCAAGTTTCATTCAGCAATCAGGGGGCGACCGCGCGCAGCTGGCTGCTCAAGAAATACAGGGGCAACGACAACAAGCCGCTGGAGTTGATCAATACAGTCTCGAACCTGGAGTTTCCCTTCTCTTTGTACTTCCCGGCTGAGAAGCCGGCGGGCAACGTCAATTGGCGCTACTACACGCAGACTCCAGACCCGGATCACCTGGGAATCAGTTACGAGTTTTCCGACGGGCACACGTCCGTCCGGAAGACGTTCCGCTTCCAAAAGGACAGCTACCGGTCGCAAGTGAGCGCGCAGGTCACGATCGATGGGCGTCCGGTGAACAGCATGATCGAATGGCTGGGCGGCTTCGGCGATATGACGGTGGCGAATCCCTCCGCCAGCCAGCGCACGCTCTACTTCATCGCTCCGGAAAACTCTCTGAAGGAGCAGAATGCCAAGGCGGCCAAAAACGGTCCGGTGACGGTAAGCGGCGACTTCTCCTTCGCGGGCATTGCGGATCAGTATTTCGCCGCGGTGTTTCTGCCTGAAGAGAACCGGCCGTTGACGGAAGTGACGTTCAGCAACGATGCGCGCACGGTATTTGAAGAGAAGGCTCAGCCCTTCCCGGGCGTGGCAGTCACGGACGGCAAAGCGAACCAACTCTCATTGTTTGTCGGTCCCAAGGACGTGGATCTGCTGCGGCGCGTGAATCCGAAGCTGGCCGATCTGGTCAACTTCGGCTGGTGGTCGTTCATCGCCAAGCCGCTTTTTCTGCTGTTGAATTGGACCCACAGCCTTCTGCACAATTTCGGCTGGGCGATTGTGGCAGTGACGATTTTTATCAATATCCTGATCTTCCCGCTGCGCCTGACAAGCCTCAAATCCGCGCGCAAGATGCAGGCGCTCAAGCCGCAGATTGACGCAATCAATCAGAAGTACAAAGAGATTAGCATGCGCGATCCGCGCAAGGCGCAGCAGCAGCAGGAACAGATGGATCTCTACAAGAAGTACGGGATCAATCCCATGGGCGGGTGCCTGCCGAGCCTGATACCGCTGGTTCTGATCATTCCGTTTTACCAGGTGATCCGGTCCGCCGCGGAGATGCGCGGCGCTCACTGGCTTTGGATAACCGATCTTTCCCAAGCGGAACAGCTGCCGATCAAGATACTGCCGATTCTGATGATCGTAGGCCAGTTCTTCTCCACCAAGATGATGCCTTCGCCCAGTGCCGATCCCAACCAGCAGCGCATGATGATGCTGATGCCGTTGATTTTCGGCTTCATGTTCTACAATCTTCCGAGCGGCCTGGTGCTATACTACTTGACCGGCACCTTGGTGGCTATAGGCCAGCAGTGGTTCTTTAATCACACCGAGACAGCTCAGGAGGCGGCGCGTTCCGTGCAGCCTCCGCCGAAGAAGAAGAACGGCAGGAAATAGCGCGTGAACGAGAGCA
>JAFAWA010000310.1 GCA_019242155.1 Terriglobia bacterium
AGACGCAAAGACGAATCTACACGCGCGAAGTAACTCTTCCAAGGCATTTATCTTTCCCCTAAGATCCTCAGACCTGCAAATTAAGTGGTTCGATTCTATATTTCCGGTTCGGCGGGTGTCAAGCGACTTACGGCCTGTAAATGTTAACTGCGGAACGGGTCACATCTTAGCCGTGATTCCGGCGCAAGCCCCGTCCGCCGAACGCTTGCTATACAATGACCCCATCCCTATGCGCTCGATCAAGATTCTGATCTGTTTCACCTTTTCTCTGTTCGCGGCTCAAGCCCAGCAGGGCAATGCCACCCTTTTTGAAGGCGCGCGCCTCATTGTGGGCGATGGCAGCGCGCCCGTGGAGAATTCGGCATTCCTGGTTGAAAATAACAGGTTCACGCGGATCGGAAAGAAGGGCGCTATTCCGGCGCCCGCGGGCGCAGCTCGTGTCGATCTCAGCGGGAAGACCGTAATGCCGGCACTGGTCGATGATCACACTCATCTCGGTTGGGAGATTGTGAAGACCGGCCAGATCGGAAAAGAGACGTACACGCGGGAGAACCTAACTGACCACTTACAGCGATGCGCGTATTACGGAATCGCGGCCGTGCAAAGCATGGGCATCGATAAGGGCGACATCCCGTATCAGGTGCGGGCGGATCCCGGTCCGAACGCAGCGCTGTTCCACACCGCCGGCCGCGGCATGGCACTACCCAACGCGGGACCAGGAGCCGACTATTGGCGTCCTGTGGCTTATGGCACAAGCACGGAAGCCGAGGCGCGCAAGGCAGTTCAGGAGCTGGCGGCGAAGAAGGTGGACCTGGTCAAAATCTGGGTCGATGACCGCAACGGAACGGTCCAAAAGTTACCGCCCCCAATTTATCGCGCCGTCATTGATGAGGCCCATAAACACGGTATCCGGGTGGCCGCTCACATCTTCTATCTCGCCGATGCCAAAGAGCTGCTGCGTTCGGGTATCGACATCTTCGCTCACGGCATTCGCGACCGTGACGCCGATGACGAAGTAATTGCGCTTTTTAAACAGCACCCCAACGTCTATGTAATCCCGAATCTCCCGGAGCGCGAGACCACCGAAGCCGACATCAAATTTGCCGCCGAGACCGTGCCTGCCGATCAGATTAAACGGATGCGCGACACCATCGCGAAGCAGACACCGGAGGCGAAACAGAAAGCGCACGAGTTCTACGGCATTCAGGCGCGGAACCTGGCGAGACTCAACGCCGCCGGCGTGCGGATCGCGTTCGGCACGGACTCGAGTGCGACCGTCGGCTGGGCGGCGCACCAGGAATTGACCGACATGGTGGCTGCCGGCATGACTCCTAATCAGGTTCTGATAGCCGCCACGAAAACCGCCGCCGAGTTGATGAAGCTCGACCAGCTTGGGACCGTTGCCACGGGAAAGAGCGCTGACTTCCTGGTGCTGGATGCTAATCCGCTGGACAACATCAACAACACGCGCCGCATTGCGAACGTTTATCTACGCGGCAAACAACTCGACCGGGCCGCTATGCGCGCAGCGTTCACCAATTAGGAGGGCATATGGGCTTGAGAACCGGCCTGCTCGGGATTCTGTTCGCCGCCTTTCTTGCCGCGCAAAGCCGGGCTTTGCCGCAGCAGGTGGAGTGGCTCTACTATGGTGGAGATCCCGGCGGCAGCCGTTTTTCGCCGTTGGCCGACATCAATGCGCAGAATCTCAGCCGCCTCCAACCGGCCTGGCAGTGGAAGCACTGGGAGACTCGCCTCGAACCGTACGGCACCTCACCCGGCTTCTTTGAAAACACCCCGCTGATGATTGATGGCGTGCTTTACGTGACTACTCCGTACAACAGCATTGCGGCCCTCGATGCAGAAACCGGGAAAGAGTTGTGGCGCTTCGACGGTGAAGCGTACAAGCTGGGGCAGATTCTATCGGGGAGCGGATGGAAACTGCGCGGCACTGCGTTTTGGCGCGATGGAGGCAAGCTGCGCGTCGTGCTCAACAGCCGAAATCGTCTTTTTCTGCTCGATGCCAAAACGGGAAAGCCGGTTCCGGGCTTTGGCGACAACGGCATGGTCTCTCTTACCGAAGGCTTGCCGCGCCTCTCCGATATCCGCCATGTAACACAAAGTTCACCGCCGGTTGTTTACAAGGACCTGTTTATCGTCGGAAGCCAAATCCCCGACCGCGTCCAATTGCCCGACCCTATGGGCTATGTGCAGGCCATTAACGCGCGCACGGGAAAGCGGGAGTGGACCTTCTCTGTCATTCCACAATCCGCGAAAGATCCGGGCGCCGGAACATGGGAGAACGAGTCGTGGCGCAATAGCGGGCACGCCAATGTTTGGGCGCCCATGTCGCTTGACGAAGCGCGCGGCCTGCTGTACCTGCCGACGTCGACGCCTTCGAGCGACTACTACGGCGGAGGACGCCCGGGAGCGAATCTGTTCGCCGAATCGGTGGTGTGTCTCGAAGCCGCGACCGGCAAAATCAAGTGGTATTTCCAGACCGTGCATCACGGTCTATGGGACTGGGACAATCCCGCGCCTCCGAACCTGGTAACGATCACGGTGAATGGGCAGCGGATCGACGCCGTGGCTCAAGTGACCAAGCAGGGGTTCACCTTCGTCTTCGACCGGGTCACGGGGAAACCGGTCTGGCCGATTGAAGAGAGGCCTGTATCTACCGACAGCAACGTGCCCGGCGAAAAGCCATACGCTACCCAACCGTTCCCCACCAAACCGCCGGCGTTTGTCGATCAGGGTGTGTCAATCGATGACGCCAATAACCTGACACCCGAAATCCATCGCATGGCGCAGGAGCAGATGCGCAAATATCGCATCGGCCCGATGTTCACGCCGCCGTCGCTTGAGGGCACGCTGCAGCGGCCCTCACAAGGCGGAGGCGCTAGTTGGGGCGGCGCAGCATTCGACCCCGAGACCGGATACCTGTTCGTGCGCGCTGCGAACGCGATCGGTCTGAATCGCCTGGCCAAGAACGACAGTTCGGATCCGCTCGTAGCGGCTGCCTACTCCAATGTCTTTGCGCGGGTTGGAGAGTCCGTGAGCCTGCCGGGAGGTATTCCTCTAGTTTCGCCTCCTTGGGCCGTGCTGACCGCGATTGATTTGAACCGCGGCGAAATCGCCTGGAAGGTGCCTCTGGGCGAGGGCAGTAGCGCTATCCGCAATCACCCGATGCTGAAGGGCGTTGCACTCCCGGATCGTTTGGGTTCGCCCAACAGCCGCGGCGGCGCCATGGTCACCAAGAGTGGACTGGTGTTCATCGGCGGCGGTGACGGCTACCTCTACGCCTTCGACAAGAAGACGGGCAAGGAACTCTGGCGTGGACAAATTCCCTTTGAAAACGCCGCCGTGCCCATGACCTACCGCGCGCGCAGCGGACGCCAATTCATCGTGATCGCATCGGGAGCGGGTGCGCAAAACGCACTTGTGGCATTTGCGCTACCCCGCGAGTGAATTGCGCCTTATGGCAGCACGGCCGTGATATTCCGTTTCGGCACCTCGCCTACGGGAATGCGCGTGACTTCCTTCATTGCTTTGATGTCGACGACCGATACTGAGTTCGAACCGGCATTCGCCACGTAAGCCCGTGTGCCGTCAGGCGTGAGCGTTACCCAATCCGGAGAGATTCCTACGTCAACACTGCCTACGCATTTCAAATCGGGGAGTGAATACGAGTAGATCGCAGTGTTGAGGCGGCTGTTGACAATCAGCGTCTTGCCGTCCGCGGTGATAGCCATGCCGTGGGATTCGTTGCCGCCTTCCGGGAACGGCGCCTTTCCCGGAGGCAAATCGGGAAGCTTCACGCGGTTGATTTCTTTACGAGTCGCAAAATCGACCACCGCGAATCCGTTGAACCCGGAGAGTTGTACGAAGATCCATTTGGTGCTGCCGTCGGGGTTGGTGGAGAAGGCCATCGGCCGGATGCCTAGGTCCATGGTGAGCGCCCAGGCGGGAGTTTCCGTCTGTTGATCGATTACGGTGATCGTTTTCCCGGCAATAGATCCGCTCACCACGTATTTGCCGTCCGGCGTGACGTAGGTATTGTGCACTGCACCTTTGACCGGAATACTTTTGACTTTTTCGAGCGAAGTCGTGTCGACCACGTCTACCGCGCCCGGCGCGACCGCGATGGATACATATACGCGCCGCCCATCTTTGCTGATCGAAATATTGTTGGGGTGGCCGGTGAGGGGAATCCGCTTGGTGACCTTCAGCGTTTTTGCGTCAACCACGTCCAGAGTCCTGTCGGCCTCGTCGCTAATGTAGTAGCGGGTGCCGTCCGGAGCCGCGGCCGCGCCGTGATTCACCTCGATACCGTGAATGACTCCCACAACTTTGTTAGTTGCGGGATCGATGATCGATACATCGTCTCCGGCGCTATTCGTTTGGATGATCCGAACCGTGCTGGCAGCGAGCGGCAGCGCCAGCAGAAACGCAAAATGGCGCAAACGGGGTCGGAAAATGGTGACCATATAATCAGCTTTGCCTCCTAGGGTGCTGGGTAGAGTGTAATCAGGCCGGAGGCGGGAGTCAATCCGGGTATGGGTTCCGTGTCAACCCACTTTAAAAATGTCCCCTGGTTTACCTCGTTAGAAGTGTCCCCTTTATTTCATCTGTAACTAGTCTCTCCCATGCTGCGGGCCGCTGCCGGAGCGTAGCCCTGCGAGGCCGTTTAGGCCGAGCGTTTAGGGCGTAGC
>JAFAWA010000528.1 GCA_019242155.1 Terriglobia bacterium
TCGTGGGCTTTGCGCAGCGTCACCAGCCGATCCCTATCGGTTTGGCTCATTAGTAGTTGTCCTTCCTGCATCCCCAAAGCTTGGGGCTGTCAAGGTGACATTTCTACTTTGCCCAAAGGTGACATTTCTATTTTGCTGCCACAGCCAATTCAGCCAATTCAGCCCAATTCCGTCCGGCCCAATTTGGCCGCTCAGCTTCTAGGTTTTCCTGAAGGATTCCTGAAGCTTTCTGAAGACACTCTGAGGTTTTCTGAAGCTTTCTCTTGACACATGCGGAATGCCATGATACAGTCTCTCCTGAAAAAGCAGCGGCAGAGATCTAGAGAGCCGCCCTTGTGGGTAGTAACCACAAGGGCGGCTTTTTTCATTTTGGCTGTCTAAGGGGACACAGTGCTGTCGAGGGGAGACAACTAATGAACCGGATCGCTTCTTACCACGAAGTAATACGCGCTTTCACGCGTTGGGCGCAAAGCTTTCGGACGGTTGCCTGGTGGGTGCCGGCAAACGTCGCCTTTATCATGGTTGCGGGGTACGCGAGTGCGCAGACGACGACCGGCACCATTACCGGGACTGTGATCGATCAATCCGGAACCGCCATACCCAGTGCAAAGGTATCAGTAACCAACGAAGCAACGGGTGACACCCGAACAACTACAACCACCGCGAACGGCGATTTCAACCTCCCGTCACTTCTGCCGGCCACCTACACGGTTCAGGTGGAAGTGACGGGGTTCCAGACATACCGCAGCACCGGCAATGTCTTAACACCAAATGGGCGCCTTGCCCTCGGACAACTTCGTCTCGCGGTCGGTGCTGTAACGGAAACGCTCGAAATCAACGCCCAAGCTGCACAGGTGTCGACACAAAGCGCGGAGAACTCGGGTCAAATCACGCGTGACCAGTTCAGCATGATCCCCGTCAAGGGTCGCGATCTGACTAGCATCATGCGGACGCTTCCCGGTGTACAGATGGTGGGCGATCAGGACGCCTTTGGAGCGGCGACTGGCTTTGGCGCCACTATGGGGGCGGCTGAGGGCGTCCGCAATGACAGCCAGAACCTCACTGTGGACGGCATCGTCGCTAATGACATGGGCGCGCCCGCCGGTCTGAGCGGTCAGGTCAACATGGACGCGGTCGAAGAAGTGAAAGTCCTTCTAAGCAGTTACCAAGCTGAGTATGGCCGCAATCCGGGCACGAACATCTCTATGATTACCCGCGCCGGAACGAAACAGTTCCATGGCGGAGCATATTACTATGTCCGTAACGACTTCTTCAACGCCAACGATTTTTTCCGTAACGCATCCCCCAACTCCCTCCTGAATGTGGGACCCGCGATCTACCGGTTCAGCACCTTCGGCGGCACGTTTGGCGGACCCTTTCCGTTGGCCATTCCGAAGCTGAATACGAATAAAGAGAAGCTCTTCTTTTTCTATTCCTATGACGACACGAACAGCCGGATTCCGAATGGCAGCGGTGTCTCCGCTATCACCTACTACAACCAGCCGACCGCGCTCGAAAAACAAGGGAATTTTTCTCAGTCCGTGCCAGGAGGAATGGGAACGAACCGGCCGATCGATCCCTTAACTGGTGCACCATTCCCCAATGGCATCATCCCTGCGTCGCGGATTAACCCGATTGGGCAGGCTTTGATTAACGTTTACCCGGCACCGAATGTACCGAACAACGGCTCTTACAACTATGAAGTCGTGCCGATCCTAACGATTCCGAATTGGCAGCATGTATTCCGCATCGACGAAAAGCTGAACTCCAGTAACTCGATCTACTTCCGAGGCGCGCTCTGGCACAAGGATACCCACGGCCCGGGTGGGACAGTCGGATACGGCGCCACCGAACTCTGGCCGTACCTCGATTCGCACTACCAATACTACGATGATTCGATGGCGCTCAACTATACCCATATCTGGAGCCCGAGCATTATTTCTGACTTTACGGCCGGTGTGCGGCACAGCACCGAGCGTGAGAACAACGATAACTTCCAGGCAGTAGCGCAGAAAGGCTCGCGCGCCGGCCTTGGCATCTCAAGTCTTGGCTATCTCTTCCCGCCGCCTGGAGACAATCCGTTCAATCTGGTGCCGAACATAACCTATACCAACACAACCTTTCCGACTCTGTTTGGCTTCGGAACCCGGTTCGATCAACCGGGATCCGACGTCCAGTTCAACATTACGCATGCAACCACCTTCGTGCTCAACCAGCACACCATCAAGGCCGGAATTTTCTTTGACCGCGGGCGCGACATCGAAGGCCGCGCAGGCGCGAGCAATGGAGCGTTTGATTTCGGCTTGAATCCCACCAACCCGCTAAACTCGGGTAACGCGTTCGCGAATCAGCTCCTCGGTAACTTCTACCAGTACAGTGAGGCGAACACTCGCATCCCACTGCTGATGTTCCGTTACGTGGTCGACTGGTACATACAGGACACCTGGAGGGTCACCAAGAGGCTGACGCTCGATTACGGTATCCGTTTCGACCACTCTTCCTGGTTCCACCAGAACGATGGAAGGGCATCTGACTTCGTTCCGTCACTCTATAACCCCGCGGATGCGCCGCGTCTATACCAGCCGGCCATCATCAACGGACAGCGCGTGGCGTACGACCCCGTGACAGGACAGACGCTTTCTCAGGCCTTTATCTCCGGCTACGTGCCCGGTACCGGTAGTCTCTCGAACGGAATGCTTCTACAAAACAGTCCGGGGGTCCCGGAGGGATTTGCCAAGCAGCCCGGAACCCTGCCGATGCCGCGGTTTGGCCTCGCGTGGGACATTTTCGGCGATGGCAAAACCGCTCTCCGCACCGGCGGCGGTATATTCCGTCTGACCGAGGACGATGGCGTCAACTTCGGGCTCAAAACGGTTTGGGGCCAGCAGCCCGGGATCCTGACAGCTAACGTGTTTAACTCGAACATTTCCAATCTGGTGGCCGGCACCGGCTATATCTTCCCTACCCAGATCGGCGGCTTGGATCTCAGCACCAGGCCCACATATTACAACTTCGATTTCGGCATTCAAAGAGATCTGGGCGCGAGCTTGCTTCTTGACGTGAAATACGTCGGCGGCTTGGGCCGGCACCTCATTGGAGGAATCAACGTCAACGAACTGCCGCTCGGAGCCCAGTTCCAACATCCGGATCCAACGTCGCCCGGCCAGTATCTCATCCCCAACCTCTTACGGCCTTACCCTGGATATGGCGACATCATCATCATGACGGATGGCGACAGCTCCAGTTACAACGCGCTGCAGGCAACTCTAAACCGTCGCTTTAGCAGCGGCCTGGAGTTCGGTCTGTCGTACACCTATTCGAAGTCTATGGACTACAATTCGCAAACGCGCCCAAGTTCTACTCCCCTGGTCTGTTGTCTGACTCCCACCTACCTGCCGGCAAGCCGCAACTATGGGCCGTCCGATTTTAATCAGACCCAGGTACTGACGGTGAACTGGCAGTACGATATTCCCAGCTTTAAGGAAGGCAATAAGCTGGTCATAGGCGTCACTCGTCATTGGCAGATCTCCGGCGTCGCGTCGTTCTCCGATGGCGTGCCGCTTACCATCACTCCGATCTTCCTTTCCAACACCCTCGGCGGCGGCGATCCTCAGCGCATCAATCTCACGTGTAACCCGAATTTAAGTCGTTCCAACCGCTCGGTCGCCGAATATTTCAACACATCGTGCGTCCAGTTCCCCGGGGGTACGATTGGAAATTCCGGCAGAAATAACATAAAAGGCCCCGGAAGAAACAACTTCGATTTTGCCCTGTTCCGGAACTTTAATCTGGGCAACGAGAAGCGTACGCTGGTCTTCCGCGCGGAGGCATACAACGCTTTTAATCACTTACAGATTAATACCATCGATACGTCGCCAAGGTACACTGCGGCAGGCGCACAGATCGACCCCACTTTTGGGCAGGCGCTCAGCGCATATCCGGCACGGCAGTTGCAGTTCTCGCTGCGCCTTCGCTTCTAGCCAGTGGAGATATATCCTGAGATATGTTTTTCACACGAGGAATCCAATGCCATTACGAAAACTCGCGATCATTGTTTGTGCTGCGGGGTTAATTCCGGCTGGCCGGTGGGCGTCGGCGCAGGAACCCGGTAACACCGAACGTGCGGACCGTGGCGGTCGCGGCCGCGGCCCGGTCCAGCGGCAGTTGCTGTATGCCGCCGTCCCCGGGCGCGTGGATGACATCGGTTTCGGCGGTGTCGGAATTTTGGTATTCGACGCCGGCCGGAATTTCCGTTTCGTGAAGCGCATATCTACGTGGGACTACCCAGCGGCCCAGAGCCCCGAAAATGTCAAAGGCGTGGCCGTGAGCGCCCCGCTGGGGATGATTTACGTCAGCACAATCAAGCGTCTCGCGGCCTGGGACCTGCTCACCGAAAAGAAAGTTTGGGAGCAGACCTACGACGGCAATTGCTGCGACCGCATGGCGGTTTCTCCCGATGGCAAAACAATGTATGTGCCTTCATTCGAAGGCTCGAACTGGTATGTAGTGGACGCCGCGACCGGCAATCTCATCAAGAAGCTTCCCACGCCCGATTCGCTCGGAGCGCACAACACCATTTGGAGTCTGGACGGGTCCAAGGTGTTTATGGCAGGTCTGCGTTCTAAAGTCATGTCGATCGCCGACCCGAAAACCAACACCGTCGTTCAGACGGTCGGTCCTTTTGCGAATAACGTCCGCCCATTCACAGTAAACGGCGCCGGAACGCTGATTTACGCCAATGTGAATGACCTGCTTGGTTTTCAAATCGCCGACGTGAAAAGCGGCAAGGTCGTGTATACAGTCCAGGTGCAAGGTTACGGATGGGCCAGAGAACGCCTCACCGGCCACGGCTGTCCAAGCCATGGAATTGCGCTTTCACCCGACGAGAAGGAGGTCTGGGTCACCGATGGTTCCAACAGCAGCGTGCATGTCTTCGATAACACAGTAATGCCTCCCAAGCAAATCAAGAGCATCAAAATGCGCGACGAGCCGTTCTGGTTGACATGGAGCGCGGATGGAAAATGGGCGTATTCCTCAAGCGGCGATATCATCGATGCAGCCTCCAAGCAAGTGATTGCTGGCTTGAAGGACGAACTCGGCCGCGACGTGCAGGGAGAGAAGGCAGTCGAGGTCATCTACCAGGGCGGCAAGCTAGTGAAAGCCGTCGACCAGTTTGGCGTCGGTCAAGTGATGGGGCCACGTTCGTGAGCAAATGACTTTTCAGCGATTCGGCCAGAGATTTGCAGGAGGGTGTGGCTGGCCTGCCAAACGCGATTGTATTTGAGGGTTCTGTTCTGAGGATAATTTGTCGCGGCCGAGATCGGAGACCATTGAGCGAATCGGTGCCACATCTTACGATGTTTGCATCATCGGAGGCGGCGCCTCCGGAGCGGGTTGTGCGCTAGATGCCCAACTGCGCGGGCTGAAGACTGTTCTCGTAGATGCGGGCGATTTCGGCTCCGCCACCTCAAGCGCTTCTACCAAGCTGATCCACGGCGGTCTGCGCTATCTGCAGCAGGCGATCACCGAATTCGATATCGGTCAGTACCGGCTGGTTCGGGGAGCGCTTCAGGAACGTGTTCTCATGCTCCAGAACGCGCCACACTTAACCAGAGTGCTCCAGTTCGTTATTCCATGCATCAGCTTTTTCGAGGCCATTTACTACTCTTTCGGATTGAAGCTTTATGATTGGCTCTCTGGCAGGGCGCTCCTCGCACACAGCTCTTTTATCTGGCGAGTCGAGTCCTTATTGCTTGTCCCTCAACTGAAATGTCACGATCTCTTCGGAGCTGCCGTCTATGCTGACGGACAGTTTGATGACTCGCGCTACAACCTTGCTTTGATCCAGAGTTGCCTTGCTTCGGGTGGCGATGTTCTCAATTACGCATCGGTGATCGGTTTCACGAAGGATCGGGAAGGGCGTCTCCTGACCGCTGAAGTGGAAGACCGGGCGTCAGGGAAGCGGGTTTCCGTCCGCGCCAAAATTTTCTTGAATGCAACTGGTCCTTTCTCCGACCGCGTGCGTCAGATGGCATCTCCAGGTATCGCACCAAGGCTTATTCTGAGCAAAGGTGTGCACATTGTCCTTCCGTTGCCTGGGGATTTTCCGGATTCCGCTATTGTGATTCCAAGAACGGATGACAATCGGCTGATTTTCGCGATACCTTGGCAAGGGCGTTTGCTCGTGGGCACGACTGAGACCCAAACAACTATAGACGACGCGCGCATAGTAACGAAGTCTGAAGCCGAGTACCTCCTCCGGCATTTGAACCGGTATCTTGCCCGTCCCTTTGACCGATCCGAAATCGTTAGCGCTATAGCCGGCTTGCGCCCCTTAGTGAAATCTGGCAAAAGTTCTGATACGAAGAAAATGATCCGCGACTATGAGATTGAGGTCGAACCCCGTAGTACTTTGATTAGTGTTTTGGGAGGAAAGTGGACCGTTTATCGCGCCATGGCGGAAGAAGCAATTAACGTCGTCGAGCGCCGCCTTATCGGCTGCATTACCGAATGCCGCACCCGGAGCCATCCATTATCTGGTTTTGAAAGTCAGAGGGATCAAGCTCTGCAGAATCTGATGGAAATTCACGAAATGCCGGCTGATGTTACCTTCCATCTGGTAGACAAGTTCGGAAGCTGCGCGGGCCGCGTGCTTGAACTTGTCCGCGGGAACCCATTCTTAGGCTTGCGGCTTGTTCCCGGCGCTCCGCAGATTCAAGCGGAAGTGGTCTATTCGATCCGCGAAGAAATGGCTTTGTCTATCGAGGACATTCTGAGCCGTCGACTGGGACTGCAGTATTTTGATTGGCGTCTGGCCATACAAGCCGCGCCTGTCGTGGGCAATATTCTCGGACGTGAGTTGGGTTGGGCGCGAATCCGGACTGAGGAAGAGATACGATTGTACATCGATCAAATCCGCGCGAACCTACGTGCGCTCGGTCTGGATCTTGTTCCTGCCTGTACCGCTAAGTAAGGAATACGAATGGGCTGTTATCTCGGAGCACTTGATCATGGGACCACGAGTACGCGCTTCATTGTCTTTGACCGGTCGGGCGAAGTCGTAGCGGCCTCCCAAAGAGAGCACAAACAGATCTTGCCGCGGCCTGGATGGGTGGAGCACAACCCCCAAGAAATTTGGTTCTGCACTCGCGAGGTGATCTCGGATGCGCTGCTACAGAAGGGGCTGCGTGCGTCCGATTTGCACGCTGTCGGTATCGCGAATCAACGGGAAACCACTGTTTTGTGGAACAGGAGGACCGGGATGCCGGTAACCAACGCGATCGTATGGCAGGATCTGCGGGTGGCTCCGGAGGTCGCGAACTTCTCCGAGTGTTGCGGTGTCGACCGCTTTCGAGCACAGACGGGTCTTCCCCTCTCCACGTACTTCAGTGCGTTAAAGATTCGCTGGATTCTGCAGAATGTTAAGGGAGTGCGAAGGTTAGCTGAAACTGGTGAAGTTCTATTCGGTACGATGGATAGCTTTTTGGCCTGGCATTTAACCGGCGGACCGAACGGCGGGATACACATCACTGACGTGACGAATGCGAGCCGCACTCAACTGATGAATCTCCAAACGCTTACGTGGGATCGCGATCTCTTGGCGGCCTTTGATATCCCCGAGCCGCTGCTTGCAAGGATTTGTCCGAGCATCGGGATTCTGGGCGAAATTCGTCACAAGAACTTGCAAGGAATTCCCCTCGCTGGTATTCTTGGTGACCAACAGGCGGCCCTGGTAGGACAAGCTTGTTTTCAGCCGGGCGATGCGAAGAACACCTATGGAACTGGATGTTTTCTGTTGATGAATACCGGAGAGCGCATTGTCCAATCCCAGCATGGATTGTTGACGACTGTTGCTTATCAGTTAAATGGGGAACCGGCTCAGTACGCTCTTGAGGGTAGCATTGCAATTACGGGGGCCCTGGTGCAGTGGTTGCGCGACAATTTGGGTATCATTCAGACGAGTGAAGAAGTCGAAACCCTCGCCCGAAGTGTGGACGATAATGGCGGAGTGTACTTCGTCCCTGCATTCTCTGGCCTCTATGCACCCTACTGGAACAATGGAGCCAGAGGTACGATCATCGGACTCACGAGATATTCAACTAAAGCGCATTTGGCAAGAGCCGTTCTTGAAGCGACAGCTTTCCAAACCTGCGAAGTAATCGAGGCAATGCAAAAGGATTCCGGAGATGTTCTACAAGCGCTGCGTGTAGATGGCGGCATGACCGTAAACCATCTCCTGATGCAGTTTCAAGCAGATATTCTGAAGCGGACAGTTGTAAGCCCTGCTAGTCCTGAGTCAACGGCGCTCGGAGCGGCTTATGCAGCCGGTCTAGGAACTGGATTTTATTCGAACATTGCAGATGTGAAATCTAATTGGTCGGCACGATATACCTGGACCTCCAAAATGGACGCCGCCACCCGCAACCGCTTGTTTAGTACGTGGAAGAAAGCCGTAATACGCTCGTTGGATTGGGCAGGAGATGAGTAAGGCCCATGCCATCGCTCGGAAGATGCTTCTCTGCGCGTTTCGTATTTGCCCCGGAAAAATGTGGCTATTAACGAAAAAATACGGTACTTGACAGCCTCGGGCAGCGGCACTGAGCAAGAGGGCGGCAGTCGCCCCGAATGCTTGACAAGGCGGCAGCCGCCGCTGTTATTAGCACGTCAAGTTGTCCGGTTTTACGAGCAAGTGAAATGTCCGGTTTACACCGTAAAGTGCATCCATGCCTGAGACCCGCAGGGGATGCAGAGGGGGCGGCAGCCCTCTTGTGGGGGGAGCCGCCAGCGTGCCCGCGGCGTGGGGGGCACCCTCCCGCCCCGGTTTTCCCCCGCGAGGGGGAAACGGAAAAGGGGGCGATCCGATTCCTTGCTGCCGCAGGCCAATCTCTCACGCCGCCACCCGCTTATGCCCTAGCGGCCGCGCTCCTGATCGTACCTTCGGCTGTGGTTCCGGCCAACTGCCCGGCGCCAAGCGTGTCACTTCGCGTGGCCCGAATCGGATCACCAGCCTGCCGTCCAGGAATTCGTGCACCGTTACTGTGCACCCGGCCAGCGTATTCCGCCAGCGCGTCTTTTCAATCTGTATCACCCGGTTCCCCACCACAATCGTGTTGTCGGCATTTACTCGCCGTTCGTGCTGTAGCGATAACACCCACTCCAGATCCCGCCGTTGCGTCCGCACAAACGCGCTCCCCTTCCCCGCCGCTTTTACCGCAAACCGCCGGTTGAATTCACTGATGTATTCATCCCGTAAAAACTGGTTGGCTTGCTCCACCGTCTCTACCCGCCGCACTCGCAGTTCCTGCGGAAACCGTCCCTGCCATGTCCGGTAGCTCCGCTCCATGCGCCCCCGTGCCTGTGGCGAATACGCCGGAATCATTTTGATCCCCACCTCCCTCAGCGCTCGCCCTAATTGCGTTACCTGGTTCTGATCCACCTTGCCTCCTGCTTGCGGCGTCACGAAAAAGTGGCTCGCCCGGTCACTGTATAACGCGCAGAACACACCTTGTTTCTCGATCACCTCCCGTATCGCCGGCATTAGCGTCCGCGTCCTTTCTTCCTCCACCAACTGCGCATAGTAATTTCACTCGTCGCGTCATCCAGAATAGTGATCAGATCCCAGTGACGCCCCTGCTGCAGCCAGGCGTGCTTGCTGGCATCGATGTGCAGCAGCATCCCTGGTAACGGCCTCCGTTCCCGCCGCCGATGTGGCCCCCGTCGACTGCGCTTCTCCACCAGATCCGCCTTTTGCAGTGCCAGCTTCACCCATGTGTAGCTGATCTGGATCCGTGCTCCTCTTGCAACTTTTCATGGAAATGCCGCACGTTGAAATCGAAATACTTCTGCCGATACAACTGCAGGATCTGTTCCGCTTTCTCCATCGGCATTCGCTTGGGGCTGGGCCGCTTCTGCGCCGGTCATACAATCCGTCGTAACCGTGTTCCTGGTAGCGTTCCCGCCAGCGCCGCATCGTCCGGTCCGACACCCCGATAATCTCGGCCGCCTCCCACCACTTCAGGCTTCCCGCCATGGCTTTCAAAATCACTTCCTGTACCTTCATCATCCGCTCCATTTCTGCGGGCGAAACTACCTGCTCGGGCTGGTTCACCCTTCCGGCGTTTCACTCGCCTGCCTAAGCGGACAACTCACCTGCGAATTAGACCGGACAATTCACATGCTACTAACGACGCGGCAGCCGCACGCGGCAGCCGCCGCTGTTGCGCCACTTTGATAATGTCCCCTTAAGACCACATTAGAAATGTCCCCTTATGATGACCTCCTCTAGGGAGGTCAGGTGGGGAGGACAGCGTTGAGCAAGAGGGAATTGCAGCGGGGCGGGATTTTGGCTC
>JAFAWA010000028.1 GCA_019242155.1 Terriglobia bacterium
GATGAAAAGCGAGAATGGAGAGAACCGGCCATGCAATTGAACCTTCCGACTGACGTTGAAACGCTGATTAACAAACGGCTTTCCAGCGGCGCATATTCCGATGCCGAGGACGTGTTACGCCGCGCCCTCGAAGCGCAGGACGCGGAGGAAAGCTGGACCGATGAAGAACGCCGCGCACTAGCGGCGCACATCGAGGAAGGCTATCAGCAAGCCGAACGCGGAGAGCTTATCGACGCCGACCAGGCCCGCCGTGAAATCAGGGCACGAAGGAGAAATGGCGCGAAGGGCGTTTGCCCGGTCGATGAGCGCCTATGTTTTCACGCCGCTTGCGAAAGCCGATATATTCAGCATCTGGACATAAGTTGCAGATAATAGCGAATCCGCCGCGGACCGCGTAGAACAAGCGATCTATGACGCTTGCGCGTTTCTTGCCAAAGGACCGATGCGCGGCCACACCCGGCCCGACCTCACAACGCGTTCACTACGTTTGTGGCCGTTAAGTCGCTATCCCAACTACACGTTGTTTACCGGCCGGAGACGGCCCCGCTTCAAATCGTCGCCGTTCTTCATGGTAAGCGAAACATCCGGCGCATTCTCTAGCAGCGCCCATAACTGGTGTTCATGGGCGAGAGGATAACGCAGGTACGACCGGAACCGAACCGAGCCTAGGAAGGTTCAATTTTCGCCGGGCAGTTGCACCTGCTCGATTTCCACAACCTCGCCCGGTCCGCGGTCCGCCTTGAGGCGCAGTCCGAGTTGATTCTGTATCTCCGTAAAGATAGATCCCAGAATCGATACATCGTGATCGGTCGGATTCCCTCCTGGCGCGCCATCTAATCCAGGATCCGGGGTCCAGGTAAGCCGCACCTCATACGCCCCTTGGACGCCCGTTTGGTTGATCACCGCCCGATCCAGGGTATTCGACAGTGTTCGGGCCAGCAGGTCCATCGTCACACTTTTGCCCTCCAAGACTCCACGAGCAACGCGCATGAATGGGGACGCTTCGGTCGTGGCCTTCAGCCTGTGCCCCCCATCTGCGACGACAAGCAGGTATACGGCCATTTCTCTTGTCTCCGTTCGGGCGCGCAGTTGAAAACGCTCCGACACGATGGACTTCGCAGCCTCGAGAAGCTGTTGACGATTGAAAGTTCCGGAAAAATTTGCGGCCTTCGCTTCAACGTTCCAACGATTCTGGTGTATCCACTTTGGGCCGCCTACAACCTGAGACTCACGCACTCCATATGCGAGAGCAATGAGCTGTTTTGCCGTGATGCCCTGAGCGGTGAAGCGTCCGCCGGGAGCGGGTCCCCACTGAGTCTCAACCAGCGATGAGGGCGTCGGTTTAATGGAAGCCACCTCAAAGCCTACGGCTTCAGCATTCAAGGAAACCGTCAGGGCGATTGATACGGTGAACCAGCACAACGATGAGACAGAGAACCTCAGTCTTCTCACGCTAGTGAAGTCTATCATGCGCAACTGCGGCAGCCGATAGTGAACTCTTTTGCTCTTTTTGCCGCCACATCTGAGCAACAGTGTGGGACCCAATTGTCGCACGGCTCGCTAGGTTTTGACTCAGCGGGCCGCGACCGTCCGTAACCTTTGTCTCAGAGTTCCGCTTCCGCGGCGGCCGACTTGGCCATCGGGCGGCTGCGCAGTGCTTTCCAGGCCTCTCGCAGTGTGGGCAGGAGCGAAAGGAAAATGATCAGGAGCACGACCTGGTCGAAGTGCCGGCGCACGAAGGGAATGGCGCCGAGTTTGTAGCCGAGCATGGTCATTACCAAGACCCATCCCAAGCTGCCCGCAATACTGAACGGCAGAAACCGCAAGTACGGCATTCCGGAAACACCCGCCATGAACGGCGCAAAAGTCCGGATTACCGGAACGAAGCGCGCTAGGATAATCGTCTTGCCGCCGTACCGATCGTAAAACTCCCGGGTTCGCGTCACATACTGCTGCTTGAAAAGCAGTGAATCGGGGCGGGTGAAGATTCGCGGACCGGTGTTTCTTCCCAGGAAGTAGCCCGTAGAATCGCCGATGAGGGCGGCGCACATGAGCGCGGCATTGATGAGTACGATATTGAGTTGTCCGGCCCCGGATACCACTCCCACTGTGAATAAAAGGGAGTCTCCCGGTAGAAAGAAGCCGAGAAGAAGGCCCGTTTCCGCGAAGACGACGCCCGCCAAAACGGAGTACCCTAACCAGCCCACGAGCAGTGTGCTGAGCAGATTTATGAGGCGTTCCGGATTGGTCAGGGAACGCAGAAAGTCCAGGATGTTTCCGGTCATTGGGAAAGGCGCCGGGGACTAGCTCTTCTGATATTGCGCCACCAGGCTGTTGATGACGTTTTGATGTATTTTGATCACGCCGCGCTTAATGAGATCATCGCGCAGCCCGGCCTCGAAGAGCGTGTCCCGGTCCCGTGCTTTTTCACTCTTGATCTGATCGCGGATGGTGGCGCGCTGGTCGGCAAGTTTCGCCGGATCGGCGGCGATGTGTTCGACCACCTTGCCGACCAAGGTGCCCGTGGGCATGTTGACAGGGCCAAAAACCGAGCCGTTCGGTTTGGCGAATGCGTCTGTCAAGTATTGCGCCGAGCCCAGTCCTTCCACACTGCCGGTGCGCTCGACTTCACCCGTTGTCTTCATCGTCAGGCCCATCGACTTGGCGGCCTTTTCGAGATCCCCGCCCATCTCCTGGGTCTTCTTGATGAGGTCCTGCGCATGCGTCTGCACGGCCTGCGCTGACCGGTTATTGGTGATCGTGTCTTTGATCTTGCTCTCAGCCTCTTCGAACGTGGAGGGGCGGGACGGGACGATGTCCGTGACTACGGCGAGCGCAATTTTGTTGTTTGGGAGCGCTACCGGCGCCGATACTTCCCCCTTCTTCAGGCCCGCGATGGACTGCTCAAAGTCTTGGCTCGATCCGATCTCGGCTACGTTAGTTCCTGCGTCGGCGCGGACAAGCTGCATATTAAGATCGGCGGCGACCTTGTCCGGGTGAGCCGGATCCTTCTGCAGGGCCGCCTGAGCTTTGTCCGCGATCTGTTGCATCTGATCGGTGGCGTGCTGTTTTTTGAATTGCGCCGCTAGCTGATCTTTGACCTCGTCGAATGTCTTCAGATGCGCCTCATCGTGCTTAATGGGCATCACGATGTGGTAGCCGTATTGGGTCTTCACGAGATCGCTGATTTGACCTTGCTTCAGAGAGAAAGCCGCCTGTTCGAACTCCGGCACCATCTGGCCGCGAGTCACGCCTTTATAAAGGCCGCCGGACTGGGCAGAACCGGTGTCTTCGGAGTATTTCTTGGCCAACTCCGCGAAATCGGCGCCGCTTCTTGCCTGTTTGAGAACATCCTCCGCCTTCGCTTTAACTTTGGCATCTTCGTCGGGCTTACCGGTAGTCTTTAACAGAATATGGCGGACGTCCACGGTTTCGGGCGAGCGATACTGATCTCGGTTCTGGTTGTAGAGAGCTTGTAACTGCGCGTCGGTGGGCGCGTAGGCCGCTTCCAGTTTGGCTTCATCACCGATCAAGATAGCCAAGCTTTTCTTCTCGGGCACCTGATAGGAGGCTTTGTTGGCGTTGTAGTAATTGCGGATGTCCGTTTCGGAGGGCTGCGACTCCTTGCTGTACATATCGGACTTCAGTTCTACCCACTCGACCTTAACCTTTTCGAACTTCTTCTTGAATTCCTGCTCTATCTCCGCCGGAGTGACAACCGTGCCTTCGACGGCGATATTGCGGAGGCGCGTAATGAGAATCTGGCGCCGCAAGTCCGCCTCGAACTGTGGAATCGAAAGGTTCTGCTGTGCCAGCATGGCGGCGTAGGCGTCTTTTCCGACAAAGTTCCCGTCCGGGAACAGGCTCGGAACCATTTGTCGAATGGTGTTGCGCACATCCTGATCGGTCGCCTCAAAACCCAGCCGCTGCGCCTCGTAAGCAAGGGCGCGCTCGGTTACAAGGTCCTGCACCATTTGGGGAATGTAGTTGGGGAGGATTTCCGCCGGAACCTGGCGGTTCCGCATGGTGTTCTGGATAGTGTTCTGGATTTCCACCAGGGTGATAGGCTCTTTGGCGACCTCGGCCACCACCTGGTCCGACGCCGAAGTGGTCCCGTTATTGTAGTTCGGGACGAGGTAGGTAAGCATCGACAGGCCGACCAGCCCCAACAGTACTCCGAGGAGGATGCGGACAGCTTTGTCCCGGCTACGAAACAGATCAAACATTCTTGTAGAACTCCTATGATCTCAGAGGGAAGAACCGATTATATCGCGCCGCGGCAAAACGGCGCTAACGTGGGGCGGGCGGCAGAGAAGCGGGCCGCCCTGTATGGTCGCGTTGGCTTCATCAGGCTCGGGGTTTCCGTTACTTTCGGAGCACCTGTTCGATTTTTGCCGAGAGTTCCGGCCATGCAACCGCACCCGGGTGGTAGAAGCGCACCACCCCCGCGCGATCGAGCAGCACAATCGTGGGCGTGGTGCTTGCGCCGTAGGATTCGAAGTTGGCCGCGCTTAAAGGTGCCGGCATGCCTTGTAAAGGCACGTAATATTGGCGGCGGACCTGCTCGATGTATTTGGTTTCCACGGCAGCGGGTGCGGGGTCGCCGCCGGCTACGTAACCATACAGCCGTGTAGGTCCGATCACGACAAGACCTTGCGGCGCGAATCGCTTGCGGGCTTCGGCGATGACGGGGACATCCGCCTTGCAGTCGGGGCACCAGTGAGCCCAGAAAAACAGCAGGACAGGATGACCTTTGAGGGATGCGCGGTCCACACCCTCGAGCGCGGGAGCGGGTTTGCCTTCAAGGCCCAACAGATTGATGTTCTTCTGAATCCGTTCGGCGAGTGAAGTGCCCTTCCAGGTGTTCCGCTGCTGTTCCAGGAACGCGACAGCCTCGGTTCGTGCACCGTGCGCGGCGAGCACCGAAGCATGCACTTCAATCGACGCGCCCACTGCAGTCGGAAGAAAGGGATCGGAATCGATCCTTCGCATACCGAGGATGCGTACAGCCATGCTCCGAGCCTCGTTGGCGTAGGCGTCTGCCTCCGAAAGCCGGCGCTCCGCGAGCGAGCCGCGGGCCAGCCACGACAAGGCTTCCGCGACCTCCCCGCTTGGCCCGCGCCGGGATTGGATTGCACGGACTTCGTTCGCCGCGGCAGCCAATTGGTGTTGGGCGATCAGTGCCCGCACGTCGGTGGTCAATGCTGCCCAGGCGACGGGAGACGAGAGAACAGCCGCGGCGATGATCCGGCGCATTTAACTTTTTAACAGCGAGTCGATGTAACCGGTCAGATTGGGATTCAGCCAGTTTTCGGGCTCCGCATACTTCTGTAACACGTGCCCGCCGGCATCGATGATGTACGTTTCGGGATAAATGAACGTTCCGTACTCTTCGTGAATCTTGGAATCGCGCGCAGTGAGAAACGCGGGACGGAACCGTTCGACGAATTTTTGGTACGCAGCAGGATCTTTATCTACGCTCACGGCCAGTACGACAACGCCCTTGTTTTTATATTGCTCGGCAAATTCGCTGAGCGACGGGGTCTCTTCGAGGCATGGCTGGCACCAACTTGCCCAGAAATTGAGAACCAGCAGTTTGCCGCCGAAATTGGGCAGCGAAACGGGGCGGCCGCCATCGGCGGTGATGGCGAAATCGGGTGCTTTGTCCCCTGCCACTACTACGTGTTCATGGATCGACCCGTAAATTACATACACCAGCAAGCCGGCAAGCACCACGATGCCGGCACGTAAGAGGCGATCAATTTTGACGCTAGGCATGCTCGAAAACTATAATTGTATTGTAGCGCCTGGAAATCGCCCTAGTCACCCCTGGCGGCGGCCCGGAGGACGGCTCAAAGCGCTAAACGGGCCATGCTCATCACACGCAAGGTCGAATTCTCGGCTTCCCACGTCTGCCGTGTTCCGGGTTGGCCGGACGAAGAGAATCGGGCGTCGTTCGGCGGGGCCGCAAATCCACATGGACACGGGCACAACTTTGTGCTCGAAGTCAGCGTTGAAGGCCGGCCCGACCCGGTTACGGGAATGGTTCTGGACCTGCGCGAACTCAAGGATCTGCTGAACCAGGAAGTGGTGTCGTTGTTTGACCATCGGTTTCTCAATTATGAGGTTCCGCCGTTCCATGAAGTGAATCCGACGGCGGAGAACATTGCGCGCAACATCTGGCAGCGGCTCGAGCCGCGTATCAACCGCGACGGGCGCAAACTGCGGCAGGTGCGTCTTTTCGAAACGCCCGATCTCTATGTGGATTACGCCGGGGAGAATGAGTGTTTCGCCTGACCAGGCGGTATCGATTCTCGGCTTCGCATCGCCTCCATTCGCCGCTGCTGAGTGAGGCTGAAAACGCTAGAATTTATGGGAAGTGCAACAATCCGTATGGGCACGGGCACAACTACATCCTTCATGTGAGTGCGCTTGGACCGGCCGGCGGCGCCGATGGCCGCGTGCTCAACCCAAGGATGCTGGATGATTTTGTGGCGCGGGAGATCTTAGACAGGTTAGATCACCAAAACCTAAATTGCGATGTGGAGTGGTTCGAAGGGCGGGTTCCCACATCGGAGAACCTGGGCATGGAGATCTGCCGGCGGCTGAAACGTGGGTGGAAGAACGCTTTTCCGGGAGAATGGCCGCGGTTTGAAAAGGTTTGTATCGAAGAAACCGCGCGCAACATCTTTGAAATAGATGCCGACGAAATCGCGTAAGGCACTGGTGGAAGTGATTCGCCCTCCGGAGGATGATGCGATCGCCCCACTGGTAAAGGAGATTCTGGTCAAACTCGGCGAAGACCCCGGCCGCGACGGATTGGTACGGACTCCGGAACGCGTAGAACAGGCGCTTCGCTTTTTGACCAGCGGCTATCGCACGGATTTAAAAAGAATCATCAATAACGCGTTGTATGAAGTGAAGTACGACGAAATGGTGGTAGTGAAGGACATAGAGTTTTTTAGTATGTGCGAACACCACCTGCTGCCCTTTTTCGGCAAAATGCATGTAGCTTACCTGCCGCGAGATCGCGTGATCGGATTGAGTAAGATCCCGCGAATCGTGGATGCCTTTGCCCGGCGCATGCAGATTCAGGAGCGGCTCACACAGGAGGTGGCGCAGACGATTCAGGATGCGATTGAGCCGGTCGGCGTGGGTGTGATCTGTGAGGCCAGGCACTTATGCATGATGATGCGCGGCGTCGAGAAGCAGCACTCCGGGGCTACCACCAGCGCCATGTTAGGAGCCTTTCGCGACCGGAAGAAGACCCGCGACGAGTTTCTGGCCCTGGTGAGTCACAAGAACAACGGCTATTAGCGATCCGAGAGGGCCCAGGCCCTTCGTCGCGGTTCTAGATGATCGGCAAGGGGTGCCTGTTACCATAGGTGTGAACTTACACATTGGACTTCGTATCTGACGATCTAAAACTGCCGTACGGTTTGCGCTTTGAAGACCTGTACCTGACCGAGGGGCTGGCCCGTCTGGACGGCGAGTTTCTGGCTTGGATGAAGACAGCCGATGCGGAACTCGGCGACCGCCTGCTGAGTGCTCGCGCGGGCCGCCCGCTCAGCCGGAAGGACCGGTCCGACCTGATTCTCGATCTGGCGCCGCTGGTCGAAGAGTTTCTGATCCGTCTGTTCGATATTCGGGCCGAGATCGAGGAGTTGCGCCGACGCCAGGAAGCTTGCGCCCCGCTCTACACCGTAAAGCGTAAGTTTATTCATAAACGGGCGCTGACCGGGATGAACCCGGACAAAGCCTCCGCGATTGACGGCGAAACACTGGGGCGGGAGTTGGCAACCCGATTCGAAGAGCCGCTCACGGATGAGAGTTTTGCGCGCCACGTGGAGCATTGGCTCGCATCCGAGGAGCAGAACGTCGAAGAGTTACGGGATGCCGCGCAGTATGCGGCATGGGCGACGCTTTCCCCGCAAGGCCGCGCCCGCCATCGCGATACACGTCTTTTTCAAGCGCCGGCGAAGATTGATCCATACCATCTAGTCCCCGTCGAGACGATTATGGAACGGGGCGTTCCGGAGTTGCGGCTCGCACCCGAACATTGGCGTCACAGGGAAGGTTTTCAGTTAACCGATCCGGGGACCGATCTGCTCGGCGCTCTAGACCAGGCGAACTATTGCATCAAGTGCCATAACCAGGGGAAGGACTCCTGCGCCACCGGCCTGAAGGAGAAAAACGGCGAGTTCAAGAAGAGTGCTTTTGGCGTAACGCTCGCAGGGTGCCCGCTCGACGAGAAGATTTCGGAGATGAACACCCTCAAGCTGGCGGGGTTCACTTTAGGGGCCCTGGCGACGGTGATCATCGACAATCCCCTCTGCGCGGGAACCGGCCACCGCATCTGCAACGACTGCATGAAGGCCTGCATTTTCCAGAAGCAGGACCCGGTAGACATTCCGCAGGTGGAGACGCGTACGCTGAAGGACACCCTGGAACTGCCGTGGGGATTTGAAATCTACAGTCTGCTCACGCGCTGGAACCCGTTGAACTTCGAAAGGCCGGTTCCGCGCCCGGCGAGCGGGTACAAAGTGCTGGTGGTCGGTTTGGGACCGGCGGGGACGACCTTGGCGCATCACCTGATGAATGATGGGCACACGGTGGTGGCGGTGGATGGTTTAAAGATCGAACCGCTTCCGGGAGAGTTCTCGGGGGTGACTCCCGCCGGCGAGCGGGTGCCATTCCGAGCCATACGCGATGTGAGTGAGCTCTACGAACCGTTGGACCATAGAGCTATGGCCGGGTTCGGCGGTGTAGCTGAGTATGGAATTACGGTTCGCTGGAACAAGAACTTTCTGAAGCTCGAGCGGCTGCTGCTTGAGAGGCGGCGCGAATTCGCTATGTTCGGCGGCGTGCGTTTCGGCGGCGCACTGACCGTCGAGAGCGCCTTTGCCCTAGGCTTCGACCATATCGCTTTGTGCGCGGGCGCGGGCCGGCCAACCGTGATTCCGATGAAAAATGGTTTGGCTCGCGGGGTACGCCAGGCCTCTGATTTCCTGATGGCCTTGCAACTCACAGGCGCGGCCAAGACCGAATCGATCGCCAACCTGCAACTGCGCATGCCCATCGTGGTGATCGGGGGCGGATTGACCGCGGTTGATACCGCCACCGAATCGCTGGCTTATTACGTGGTGCAGGTGGAGAAGTTTCTGAAGCGGTATGAAGCGCTGGTGGCCGAGCGGGGCACCGCAGCCGTGCGCGCGCGGTGGAGCGCGGAGGATATGGAAGTGGGCGAGGAGTTCCTCGCGCACGCTCGGGCAATTCGCGCGGAGCGGCAGCGGGCGGCGCGCGAGGGCCGTGTGCCCGATCTGATCGGACTTTTGAACTCCTGGGGTGGCGTGACGATCGCTTACCGGCGACGCCTTATTGATTCTCCGAGCTACACGTTGAACCACGAGGAAGTGGCGAAAGCTCTCGAAGAAGGTGTGCGGTTTGCCGAGTGCCTGAGCCCGGAAGAGGTGCAAGTAGACGAGTACGGGCACGCCCTCGCCTTACGCGTCTCGGTCTCCCGCTACGACGAGTCTTTGAAAAAGCTGGTGCGCACAGGGGAGAGCGTTGTCCTGCCGGCGCGCAGCATCCTGGTCGCGGCGGGTACGCAGCCCAACACGGTTTTGGCGCGTGAGGAGCACGTCGCGATCGAGATCGACGGCAAGCACTTTCAGGCCTACGACGAGGCGGGAGAGCGCGTCCGGCCGGAGCCCCTTACCAAACCGTCGGCCGTATACATCCTGATGTCTGTGCGCCCCGACGGCCGCGGCATCAGCTTTTTCGGTGACCTGCACCCATCGTTTGCGGGCAACGTCGTGAAGGCAATGTCGAGCGCCAAGCAGGGATTCCCGGTCATCTCGCGCATGCTCGCAAAGCGCACGCCCGCGGGACCCGGAGGCGAGGAACTGATCCGGTCGCTCAACCGGGAACTGCGCGCCGAAGTGCATGACGTGATCCGGCTGACGCCCACGATCGTTGAAGTAGTGGTGCGCGCGCCCATGGCTGCCCGGGCGTTTCACCCCGGCCAGTTTTACCGGCTGCAAAATTACGAAGCGCTGGCGACGCACGCGGGCGGCACCACCCTCGCAATGGAAGGGCTGGCGCTGACGGGCGCATCGGTCGACCGTGAGCAGGGGCTGCTTTCTACTGTAGTTTTGGAGATGGGCGGCTCCTCGGACCTCTGCGCGTTGCTCAAACCGGGGGAGCCGGTCATTTTGATGGGACCGACCGGCACGCCTACCGATACGCCGCGCGGCGAAACGGTGCTGCTTGCCGGCGGCGGGTTAGGCAACGCCGTGCTGTTTTCAATCGGCCAGCAAATGCGCGCCAACGGTTCGAAGGTGATCTATTTCGCCGGGTACAAGAGAGTCGAAGACCGGTACAAGATCGAGGAGATTGAGCGGGCGGCCGATGTGGTCATCTGGACCTGCGACGAAGCCCCCGGCTTCACTCCCGACCGGGCGCAGGACAAGAGCTTTGTAGGAAACATTGTGGAGGCCATGGCGGCCTATGCGAGCGGCCAACTCGGCCCGGCAATTCCCTTGAGCACGGTGAACCGCGTGATCGCGATAGGCTCGGACGGCATGATGGCGGCGGTGGCGCGTGCCCGCCATGGCGTTTTAGCGCCGTACCTCCAGCGCAGGCACACTGCAATCGGCAGTATCAATTCGCCCATGCAGTGCATGATGAAGGAGATCTGCGCGCAATGCCTGCAGACGCTTCGCAATCCGGAGACGGGCGAGGAGCACGTGGTATTCACCTGCTTCAATCAGGACCAGCCGCTCGACGAAGTAGACTGGAGCACACTGCGCACCCGCCTCTCGCAGAACGGCGTTCAGGAGAAGGTAACGGCGCAGTGGATTGACCACTGTCTGAGGGATATCGGGGCGCGCCCGGAGTTGACGGCGGCGGGTTAAACCCGACCGTTGGTCTGCCCCGCTCACCTCACTACAAAATTCACCAGCTTATCCAGCACGGCGATTGTCTTAACCACCTGCTTGCCTTCAAGGAATGGCCGCACTTTTTCATCGGCTTTCGCTGCGGCGGCCAGCTCGGGCTCGGATGTTCCGAAGGACATGTGGATGCGGCCGCGCAGTTTTCCATTCACCTGCACCACAATTTCCGCCAGATCCTCTTTGGCCAATTCGGGGTCGAACGATGGCCACGGCTGCTTAAACACAGGGCCTTCGTTGCCATTTTCATCCCAGATTTCCTGCGAAACGTAGGGAGCAAACGGCGCGAGCATGAGAGCCAGGTGCTCGACAACCGTGCACATGGCTTCAGAGGAAATGTCTCGCTCCTCAGCGTAGAGCACGTTGACCAGCTCCATTATTGAGGAGATGCACGTATTGAAATGCCAGCGCGTCTCGAAATCCCCGGTGATCTTCTTTAGCGTTTGGTGCAGCTTTCGGATCACCCGCCGGTCGGCCTCGCCGGGCGGTGGAAAATCGTCTCGGCCGAGGTTTCGGGTAACGAAACGATACACACGGCCCAGGAAGCGGTAGATCCCTTCCGCGCCCTCATTGCGCCAATCGACCTCTTTTTCCGGAGGCGCGGCGAAGAGCACGAACATGCGCGCGGTATCCGCGCCGAAACGCTCAGCCAGCATGTCCGCTCCCACTACGTTGCCTTTTGACTTGGACATTTTGGCGCCTTCCGCGATGACCATGCCCTGCGTGAACAGGCGGCGCGCCGGTTCCGAGTTCCGGACCAGGCCGATGTCCCGCATGACTTTGGTGAAGAACCGCGAGTAGATCAGGTGAAGAATCGCGTGTTCGACGCCGCCGATATACTGGTCAATCTCGAACCAGTAAGCCACTTCGGCAGGGTCGAAAGGCATGCGGTCGTTATGCGGATCGCAGTAGCGATAGAAGTACCATGAAGAGTCGATGAACGTGTCCATGGTGTCGGTCTCGCGCCGCGCGGGCGCGCCGCAGCACGGACAGACTACATTGACGAACTCCGGCACCTGCTCCAAAGGCGACCGGCCGGTTCCGGTGATTTCCACGTGGCCGGGCAGAACTACGGGAAGCTGGTCTTCCGGCACAGGGACGACGCCACAAGCCGGACAGTGAATGATCGGAATGGGCGTGCCCCAATAGCGCTGGCGCGAGATGCCCCAGTCTTTGATGCGATAAGTGACGGCAGCTTTTCCGAAGCCTTGCTGTTCCGCATAGGCACTCATTTTGCCCCGCGCTTCGGCGCTCGGGAGACTCGACCATTCGCCGGAGTTCTCGACCACGCCGTCCTCGGTGAACGCCTGCCGCGGATCAGCCTCGAGCGGTCCATCCACTGGGCGGATTACCGGCCGGACCGGAATGCCGTATTTCGTACAGAACTCAAAGTCGCGCTCATCATGCGCGGGAACCGCCATGATCGCGCCGGTGCCGTAGCCCATCAGCACGAAATTACCGACCCAGACCGGTACTTTCTCTCCGCTATACGGATTCACGGCGAACCGGCCTGTGAAGAAGCCCTCCTTTTCGATATCGCCGGGATCACGCCCCGCACGCGTATCCACCATGGCCTTGGCGCGCGCCACGCCGGAAGCGTCAAGAAGCCGCTCATTGAGCGGATGCTCGGGGGCAAGAATTACGCAAGTCGCTCCGTAGATCGTGTCCACGCGGGTGGTGAAGACGTGAATGGGCGGACCCGAGATCGGGCCGCCGTCACTCAAACCGAAATCCACCTCGGTGCCTTCCGAACGCCCGATCCAATTGCGCTGCATGGCGAGCACACGCTCCGGCCAACCGCCCTCAAGCTGAGCCATGTCGTCGAGCAACTGGTCGGCATAATCGGTAATCTTCAGGAACCATTGCTCGAGCGCCCTTTGTTCGACGGGCGTATCGTCATGACGCCAGCAGCACCCTTCAACCACCTGTTCGTTGGCCAGCACCGTGGCGCACTTGGGACACCAGTTGACCAGTGCCTTCTTCCGATACGCCAGGCCGCGGCGGAACATCTGCAGAAAGAACCACTGGTTCCAGCGGTAATATTCCGGCTCACAGGTGGCGATTTCGCGGTCCCAATCGTAGCTGAATGCGAAGCGCCGGTGGGTCTTCTTCATCGCGGCGATATTTCGCAGGGTCCACTCGCGCGGCGGGACCTGATTCGCGATCGCCGCATTCTCGGCGGGAAGGCCGAAGGCATCCCACCCCATGGGGTGAAGGACGTTATAACCCCTCATCCATTTGTAGCGGGCCAGCGCATCGCCGATGGCATAGTTGCGGATATGGCCTATGTGAAGTGTGCCGCTCGGATATGGCAGCATCTCAAGGACGTAAAACTTCGGCTTCGCCGAATCCTTCGCAGCTTTATAGAAGTCCGCGTTCTCCCATCGAGTGTGCCACTTCAACTCGATCTGGCTGTGATCGTAAGCTTTCTCTGGCATATCGGCCGGTGCTGACATTTATCCTAACAGCCCCGGCCCTA
>JAFAWA010000048.1 GCA_019242155.1 Terriglobia bacterium
CTTGAATCAGGCGGGCAATAACTATCAGTCGCCTTACGACCAGAGCCGGCTTTCGAATTTGCCTTCCATCAAAGTGGACCAAGTCCTTTCCTCCAAACTGAGACTCTCCGTTTATCTGCAGAGGACGAATACCAGCACTCCCCGGACCGCCACGGGCGCGGACAATTTTCCGGATAACATTACCGCTTCCAATATCTCCGCGAACTCCGGCAGAACCGCGCGCATCAATCTGGACGAGACGATTACGCCCCGTCTCCTGCTGCACTACACGGTGGCTTGGAACGACTCCGACTTCTTTCTCCAAAGCCCCACATACCCCTTCAATGCCCAGTCGCAACTTGGTCTGAAGGGGCAAACGGCGGCCCGCACCTTCCCGATCATCAATACCAACGGCCTCAACGCTCAAAACCTCGCCATCACGCAGCCGGCGAATACGGCCGAGGGCGGCCTGAGCACGATCGGCGGATCGTTTGACCAGCATTTCTTCGAGCGGCGCCCCTTCATCGGCGCTTCCGCGTCGTACGTGCTGGGCTCGCATTCCCTTAAGCTCGGCGGCGAAATCCGGCAGCAGAAGTTTCCCAATTACAACTGGAGTTTCTCCGCCGGCCAATATTTCACCGTCATCAACGGAGCCAATTCCACCGTCCCCCTTTCGACCTGTACGACGCAGCCCACACTGAATGCGCAGACCATATCGAACGGCTTTGCCGGTTTTGGTTTCGCTTCGTTCCTGCTGGGGTGCATAAGCTCCGCGACTATCAATGCGCCCATCGCGGCTATGACGGAGAACTACGAGAGCGCGCTCTACGTGCAGGACTCCTGGAAAGTCACTCGCAGATTGACCATGGACTACGGCCTGCGTTGGGACTACGGAACCTACCAGCGCGAGCAGTACGGCCGGTATGCCTCGTTCTCTGCCACGGTGCCGAATCCGTCGGCATCGGGGTATCCGGGCGGTCAGATTTTCGAAGCCACCTGCAACTGCCGGTTCGCCCACAACTATCCTTACGCGCTTGGGCCGCGCCTGGGCGCCGCCTACCAGATCAACACCAAAACCGTAGTTAACGGCGGGTTCGGCATCGTTTACGGCGCCAATTCCGTTCAGACCGGCAGCACCACCAACACTGCCAGCACCAACACGCCGGCATTCGGGCAGACGGTCGGCCTGCTGCAGAACGGGATCCCGTCCAACGTGACGGTGCAGTGGCCGAATTTCAGTCCGAGCGCGGGCCAGCCGGCGGGAGCCGTCGTGGCGCCGCCCACGCTGCTCGACCCGAACGCGGGCCGCCCCATGCGCCTGCTGCAATGGAACTTCACTGTGCAGCGTGAAATCACGCAGAATATCGTCGTCAAAGCCGCTTATGTCGGCAATCGCGGCGTTTGGGAAGAGGCCACCACCACCCCCACTTCCGGCGTGCCGTTGTCTGACGTGAATGCCTTGAATCCGGCAACGCTGCGCAGCCTGGGCTTCAATGACTTCACCAGCGCGGCCCAATCGGCACTGCTCACCACGCCCATTTCGAACCTTTCCCCGGTGCAGAAGCAGCAGTTGAGCGCCATGGGGGTCAATATCCAACCCTATGCCAACTTCCCCAACAATCAGACGGTACACCAGGCCCTGCTGCCCTTTCCGCAATACACCGGTCTTCTGCCTGCCACGGGAGCGCCGCTCGGAAAGAACTGGTACGACGCGTTCCAGATCACGTTGACCAAGCGCTTCAGCCGCGGATTGGTTGTCAATGCGAATTACACCTATGCGAAGACGCTGGCTCTGATCAGCACACCGGATCCGTTCAACCGCAACCTGGGCAAGAACCTGAGCCCGTTCGACCTTCCCCACCAGTTCCGGCTCACCGCGCAATACGAGGTGCCGCGCATCAATTCCACGCGGCCGGTGCTTCGTAATAAGGTCATCGCATATGCTCTCTCCGGCTGGGGTACAGGTTGGTCTTTGAGTTACCAGAGCGCGCCGCTGGTGGGCTTGCCGACCAGCGCGGGCACCGTGCCGATCAGCAACTTCCTGGGCTACGGACCGGGCCCCGCGCAGTTGATTCCGGGCATGAACCCGTGGTCGGTGGACTGGTACGACAACAAAGGCGTGCACCATACCGACCCACTCGATATCAACTGCCACTGCTTTGACCCGACCAAGACCCAGGTGCTCAATCCGGCCGCTTGGACCAACGTTCCCAACGGGCAGTTCGGGGCCAATGAAAGCTCGCTGCGCTGGTTCCGGGGCATCCGCATACCTCAGGAAAACGCTAACTTCAGCCGGGACTTCCGGGTGAAGGAGCGCTACAGCCTGAACATTCGCGTAGAGTTCACGAACATCTTCAACCGCCTGCAGCTGCCGACGAGTACGGCGGTGCCGGGCGGAATCAACCTAGGCAATTTCGCCACCGCGCCCACCAAGTTCACCTCGGGCCCCAACGCCGGGCTGTACAGCAGTGGTTTCGGCACCATAGTCTCGCCGCTCACCGGCACCGTCACCGGCCAGCGCGCCGGAACCTTGGTAGCCCGTTTCACGTTCTAACCGGCCTCGTACTTAGGGCGCGGAAAGCCTACTCCGCGCCCTTGAAGACTCGCGGGGCCGATGGGACGGCGATTCCCTGGTGGTTGACGTTCGCGATCTAACGATGAGACCTGGTTTGATCAGGCCGGAAACCATCACAGCGAGGACATGCGCGTCATCGAGCGCTACACCCTGACGGGACCCGACATACTGGTGTACCAGGCTACAATGACCGATCCCAAGGTCTTTACCAAACCGTGGACGATCCGCGTCACCCTGCAACGTCACAAAGAGCCGAGTTTTCGAATCACAGAAGACGAGTGCCTTGAGGACACGAACGGCGTGAGGCATCACCTTCCACCTTCACGGGTAAATGAATTCGCCTTACCGGCGCGCAATTGCGGCCCTCTAGGGCTCTAACGCGCGCAGAACCGTCCATACGACCCGCTCTCAACCGCGATAGCACGTAGTCTGACTTTGGTTTATCATGACAGCCATGCGAGTTCTCTGGCTGACCGTTTTCCTCGCTCTATCCGGGTCGGCACAATGGCTCAACTGGCCTACGCCCGGCATCCCCCGGGGGCGCGACGGCAAGCCGGACCTGGCGGCGGCGGCGCCTAAGGATTCCCGCGGCCACCCCGACTTTTCCGGCATGTGGGTTCCCCGCGATGTCAGGCCCTGCGACACTAACGAGCGCGGGGTGCAGTGTACCGAGCTGCCATTGACACCACAATTGGGCAACTTCGCAGCCGGCCTTCAGGGTGGTCTGCCCTATCAGCCTTGGGCCGCCGATTTAGTCAAGAGCCGCTCTAAGGATGTGGCCTTCATTGATCCCCACACGCACTGCATGCCACCAAATTTCCCGCGCGCCTGGGCATTCCCCGAAACCGAGAAGATCTTCCAGACGCCGACCCAACTGGTGATCCTGCACGAATTCAACGCAAGCTATCGCCAGATCTTTTTCGACGGCCGCAAACTCCCCGAAGACATGGTGCCGAACTGGAACGGTTACTCAGTGGCTCACTGGGAGGGCAACACACTGGTGGTGGAATCGGCAGGCTATAGAGATGATTCGTGGCTCGATAGCTCGGGCAATTTCTTCTCGCATGAGGCCCGCGTCACGGAGCGCATGCGCCGCCCGAACTTCGGCAGCCTCGATATCGACGTGACTGTAAATGATCCGAAGGTATTCACTAAGCCGTGGACTGTGGCCGTGCACATGAAGCCGCTGCTCGACACGGAAATGATCGATTTCATGTGCCAGGATAACAACAAGGACATCGGCCACATGGTGCATTAGCGAGCAGCGCCGCCAATGGCGGGGGCCTGTACTCGTAAATTAGAGATGCGGCCGGGAACGGCTGGAGACAAAGAGCATATGAGCATGACCACACCCTACATCAATGGACACGAAATTCAGGTTGACCCCGCAGCCATGAGCCCGGTGGTGAACCCGGCGAACGGGAAGGCATTTTCCAAAGTATTTATGGCGCGTCCGGAGCACATGACCCGGGCTATCGACGCCGCTTACGCCGTGAAAGACCTGTGGGGCAACACTCTGCCGTCCGAACGGGAGATTATTCTGTTTCGAGCCGCCGACGTTCTCGATTCGATGCGGAGCGAGGTTGTGGACCTGCTGATTGAGGAGGGCGGCGCGACCTTAGGCAAGTCGCAGTTTGAAGTTTCGTTCGTCGTGGGTGTCCTGCGGTCCGCCGCCGGTGAGTGCCGGCGAATTATGGGACAGACCATTCCTTGCGACATACCGGGTCGTATTTCGATGGCGATCCGCCGGCCATTGGGAGTGATCGCCGGCATCGCGCCCTTCAATTTCCCCTTGATTCTAGCGACCAAAAAAGTGGCTCTCGCGCTGGCGGCCGGCAATACCTTCGTGTTGAAGCCGTCGGAGGAGACATCGCTCGTCGGCTTGAAGATCGCGGAGATTTTTGACAAAGCCGGGCTGCCTCCGGGGGTGCTCAACGTAGTTCCCGGCGATGGTCCCTCTCTGGCGGAAGTTTTGTACAACGATCCTCGAGTGAAGGCGATCCTCTTTACCGGCTCGACCGCCGTCGGACGCCAGATTGGGGTCGAATGCGCCAAGCGCGGCAAGAAGTTCGACCTGGAGATGGGCGGCAAGAGCCCCCTGCTCGTAATGAAGGACGCCAACCTTAAGTACGCGGTGGACACCGCCTGCTTCGGGCTGTTTATTCATCAGGGACAGATCTGCATGGCGGGCTCGCGGGTGATCGTGGAGGAGCCCGTATACGAGAAGTTTCTGGATCTTTTCGTGTCGAAGGTGAACTCGCTCCAAGTGGGCGATCCGCGGGATCCTCACACGGTGATTGGACCGTTGATCCGCGCTTCGCAGTGCCCATTTATCGCCGCTCGGATAGAGTCGTCGAAGGAGCAGGGCGCACGAGTCCTCTGCGGGGGAAGTTACGAAGGCAACTACTTCCAGCCCACGGTCATCGCCGATGTTACACCGTCTATGCCGGTGTTCCAGGAAGAACTGTTTGGACCGGTAGCCAGCGTCATCAAAGCACGAGACGCCTCGGAGGCGATTGAGTTGGCCAACAACACCCGCTACGGCCTAACGTCGGCGGTGATCACTAATGACCTCCAGCTTGCCATGCGATGTGCGCTCGAGTTGGAATCCGGATCCGTCCACATCAACGGTTCCACCATTCACGACGAGCCGCATGCTCCGTTCAGCGGAGTCAAGGATTCCGGTATGGGACGAGAGGGGGGGCAGTGGTCGATGGACGACCTGACCCAATTGAAGTGGGTGACCATTCAGCAGGGTGAAGCCCAGTACCCGTTTTAAGGGGCCCCTCTCGGTTCCGGCAGAATTAACCGCGGCCTGTCACGCTCGCGGCTCAGAACCGGATTGCGACAATGGCGGCATGTTCGCCATCAACCCGGATAATACGTCTTGTTCCTGCCGGGTTTTCACTTCCTCGGCGGCTTTCTTGCCGGCCAGGAAGGCGTGATCGGAGTTGTAGTATTCCCACTCGCTGTAGCGCCCGGCGAGAATGATGTTTCTCTCGGCGAGCCACTCCCGGATGCGATTTACCGCCGCGGCGCGGCCGTGATCGTAGACGACGTAAGCGTACGGCAGATCGCATTGCTCTGCCGCCCAGACCGGATCTTCGGGACTGAAGATGCCGACTTTGTGACAATCCTCGATGCAACGCCGCACCAGGTCATCGCCATCACACGGCAGGGGCTTATCCGGTGAGTAAGTGATTTCGCAAGTGAGCCCGAAGCCGCCCGGAGGATTGCAGTGCGGGCTGGCATTCCCCTGGACAAAGATACGGTGAAAGACAGTGTCTTCCGGATAATAGATCCAGTGCTTTTCGGTGAGATTCTCGCGCCCTACCCCGATGTGCACGCAGCGCACGGAGACATGGCGGAGAGCAGCGGCGGAGGCTCTAATATCTGCGGGTGCCTCATCTCCGATCTGCCGAATGAGCACGGGCAAAGGCATGGTGCTGACCAGGTACTCGTAGTGGAGTTCCTTGCCGGTCGAGAGAGTAATCTTATGGTCGGATGGAGAGACTTTGACCACCCGGCTATTGGTCTGAAAATCGCCGCGTAGATGAGGCAGCCAGGCATCCATAAGAACCTGGAAGCCGCCGCGCAGAGGATAACCGAAGCGCGCGTTGGGCCCCATTGGCTTGGGTTTCGGAGAAAGCGCGCCCTCAATCATCTCCTCGAGGTCGGGCAGCGGGACGCGGCCGCCGAGCCAGGAAGTCTCCATCTGGTCGAGAGGAACGGCCCAGAGCTTCCGGTTGTACGGGATCGCAAAGTGCTTTGCAATGCCCGCTCCCCAAACGCGGTAAATGAACTCTTCGAAATTGCGCGGTTCGGACTTGCTTTCCACCAACGGTGCGGAGGCTTCTAAAATGCCGTCGGCGCAGCAATCGGTAACCTTCGGACCACAGGCTGCGGCGCCGTTGGTTTTGCCGTTCGCCTTCCCATTCGCGTGACCGTTCTTCGGCTGCTTCACCGATCCGAAACGAGCCTCTAT
>JAFAWA010000115.1 GCA_019242155.1 Terriglobia bacterium
TGCGAATTGCCCGCTCGTCCACCCACGCTGATGTCCTGTACGGCTTGCAGGTAGAGCGTAGCGCCTGGAATTCGGGCCAATCGAGGGCGGAGGCGGTTGATCACCTGGTCCGCCGTGGCGGTGCGCTGGCCGACATCCTTGAGCTGCACGAAGACGCGGCCGGTGTTTACGGATCCTCCTCCAGTGAAGCCCACGGAGTTCTGCACCGCCGGGTCCTGTTGGACGGTGGCGATGAAGGCGTCGAGCTTCGATTTCATTGCGGGGAAGGAGATATCCTGATTGCCTACGATCGATCCGTTCAGCCGCCCCGTGTCCTGCTGCGGAAAAAATCCCTTCGGCACGACAGCGTAAAGGTAGACGCTGAGTCCGATGGTTCCGAACGTTACCAGAATCATCAACGCGGGATGTTCGAGCACCCACGTCAGGCCGCTCTGGTAGCCTTCCAAACCCCATTGGAAGAAACGTTCGCCGGCGCGGTAGAACCATCCGTGCGAGCGCTGCCGCTCCGAAACCAGGAATTGCGCCGACATCATCGGGGTGGTGGTCAGTGAGACAACTAACGAGACGGCGATCGCTACCGCCAAGGTCACGGCGAACTCTCGAAAGAGACGGCCGACGATGCCGCCCATCAGGAGAATCGGGAGGAACACGGCTACGAGCGAAATGCTCATGGAAAGCACCGTGAAGCCGATCTCGGCCGACCCGCGCAGGGCGGCTTCGAGCGGCGGCAGGCCCTCTTCGAGGTAGCGGGCGATGTTTTCGAGCACCACAATGGCATCGTCTACTACGAAGCCTGTGGAGATGGTGAGCGCCATCAACGACAGATTGTCGAGACTGTAGCCGAGGAGGTACATCACAGCGAACGTGCCGAGAAGCGAGAGAGGAACGGCGATGCCCGGAATTACGGTGGCCCATCCGTTGCGCAGGAACAGAAACACCACCATGATCACGAGCGAAATAGACAAGAGCAGCGTGAACTGCACATCTTTCACCGAAGCCCGGATGGTGGTCGTGCGGTCCACGACAACGCCGATTTTTATGGCGGGCGGGATCGAGGCCTGCAGCCGCGGAAGCAGAGCCAACACCCGATCCACTGTTTCAATCATGTTGGCCTCGGGCTGGCGGAACAGGATGACGAGCACGGCGGGTTTACCGTTCGCGAGGCCGGCGTTGCGGATGTCCTGAACCGAATCGACCACATTCGCAACGTCCGACAGTTTCACGGTATTGCCGTTCGGCTGGTAACTGACGATCAGGTTCTTGTAATCGGCCGCTTTGAAGAGCTGATCGGTAGTGCCTAGCTCCCAAGTGCTCCCGCCGTTTGCGAGGTTCCCGGTCGGGGTATGAGCGTTGGCCTGGGAGAGCGTAGTGCTCACTTGATCGAGACCGATACGAAAGCTCTGGAGCGGAAGCGGATTCAACTCTACCCGGACCGCGGGCTTGGCTCCGCCTCCCACTGTTACCTGGCCGACTCCTTCCACCTGCGCCAGCTTTTGCGCCAGAATGGAGTCCGCCGCGTCGTACATTTGGCTTACGTCGTAGCTACTCGAAGTAAGCGACAGGATCAGAATCGGAGCATCGGCGGGATTCACTTTGCGGTATGTCGGATTGTTGGGGAGATCCGCCGGGAGCTGTCCGCGCGCCCCATTGATAGCGGCCTGCACATCCCGGGCTGCGGCATCGATATCGCGGCTAAGGTCGAACTGGAGCACCACGTTTGTGGACCCGAGTCCGCTGGTGGAGGTCATCTCGGTAACGCCGGCAATTCGCCCAAACTGGCGTTCGAGAGGTGTCGCGACCGCGGAAGCCATGGTCTCCGGACTCGCTCCCGGAAGCCCGGCCGATACGCTGATGGTGGGAAACTCTACCTCCGGCAGCGGCGCCACCGGCAGCAATCGGTACGCGATGATTCCCGCAAGCGCCAACCCGATCGTTAGTAGAGAGGTTCCTACGGGGCGTTGAATGAAGGGGGCGGAGATACTCACGTCGCCTCCGGCCGTGGCGCGGGACTCGGCCCCGGCCATCGTTCGGAACGCTGAGCCACACGTAAACGTGAAAGCCGCCGCGCCAGACGATCAAAGAACAGGTAAACCACCGGCGTCGTGTAGAGCGTGAGGATCTGGCTCAAGATCAGTCCCCCCACGATCGTAATGCCCAGGGGCCTGCGCAGCTCCGAGCCCGTGCCGCTGCCCAAAGCCAGGGGAATGCCGCCCAGGAGCGCCGCCATCGTCGTCATCATGATCGGCCGGAACCGCAGCAAGCAAGCCTGGTAAATCGACTCTTCGGGCGACTTGCCCTCCACCCTCTCGGCCTCGAGCGCGAAATCGATCATCATAATCGCGTTCTTCTTCACGATGCCGATCAGCAGGATCAGCCCAATGAGCGAGATCACGTTGAAGTCGTTGCGCGTGAGCAATAGCGCGAGAATCGCACCCACACCGGCGGAAGGCAGCGTCGAGAGAATCGTAAGCGGATGAATGTAGCTCTCATACAGCACGCCGAGGACGATATAGACGGTCACGAGCGCGGCCAGAATCAGCACCGGCTCATTGGCCAGCGAGTTTTGAAATGCCGCGGCGGTGCCCTCGAAATCCGCTTGAATACTAGCAGGAAAGCTGATCTCCTGCTCCGCCTGGCGGATCACTTTGACGGCCTCTCCCAAGGACACGCCGGGCGCCAGATTGAATGAGAGCGTCACCACCGGAAATTGGCCCTGATGATTGATCACTAGAGGCGTATTGCTGGTCTCAAAGTGGCAGAACTGGCTTAGCGGAACTTGAGTGTTGCTGGAGGAGCGAACGTAGATGTTGTCCAAGTCGCCGGGATTCTGCTGAAATCGCGGATTGACCTCCAGAACGACGTGGTACTGATTGAGCTGCGTGAAAATGGTGGATACCTGGCGCTGCCCGAAAGCATCGTAGAGAGTGTCGTCGATCGCCTGCGGCGTAATTCCGAAACGGGAGGCGGTGTCGCGGTCAATCACCAGCGTTTCCCGCAGCCCGCTCGACTGTTGATCGCTGGCTACGTCCCTCAGCTCCGGACGGGTTTGCAGTTTCGCCACGAGCCTGGGCGCCCAATCGGCGAGTTCGTTGGTATCGGCATCTTCCAGGCTGTATTGATACTGGGTGCGCGAAACGCGGTCTTCGACCGTCAGATCCTGCACCGGCTGCATGTAGAGCGTGATCCCCTCTATGGCGGTCAACTTGGGCTGCAGCCGCCGGATGATTTCGGATGCGTTGGAGCTGCGTTCATCGAGCGGCTTCAGGTTAATCTGAATGCGGCCGCTGTTCATGGTCTGGTTCGTCCCGTCGATGCCGATGAAGGACGATAGACTCTGGACGGCCGGGTCCTGCAGAATGACTCGCGCCAAAGCCTCCTGGCGCTGCGCCATGGCGCCGAAGGAGACCGTTTCATTCGCTTCCGAGATTCCCAGAATCACGCCGGTGTCCTGGACCGGGAAGAATCCCTTGGGAACCACAATGTATAGGAGGATCGTTCCCGCGAGCGTTGCAGCGGTGATCAGCAGTGTGGTGCGGCGGTAGCGGAGCACGAACTGTAGAGTCCTTCCGTAGGCCGCAATCACACGCTGAAAAAAGCTCTCCGAGACTCTGTAGAACCACCCCTGCCGCGACTCGGGTCTATAACGGAGCAGCAGGGCCGACATCATGGGCGTGAGCGTTAGGGATACGAAGGCCGACACGAGAATCGTTACCGCCAAGGTGATGGCAAATTCGCGGAACAGCCGGCCTACGATATCGCCCATAAACAGCAGTGGGATCAGCACAGCGATCAGAGATACCGTCAACGATACAATAGTGAACCCGATCTGCTCTGACCCCTTCAAGGCCGCTTCGAGGGGCGGATCGCCTTCTTCGATGAAGCGCGAGATGTTCTCGATCATCACGATGGCGTCGTCGACTACAAACCCGGTCGAGATTGTCAGAGCCATCAATGTCAGATTGTTGAGGCTGTATCCAAGCAGGTACATCACGCCGAACGTTCCGATGATCGAGAGCGGCACCGCCACGCTCGGAATGATGGTGGCGGACAGGCTGCGCAGAAAGAGGAAGATCACCATGACCACCAGCCCGATGGTCAGCATCAGCTCGAATTGAACATCCCGCACCGAAGCCCGTATAGTCGTGGTTCGATCGGTAATCACCTGGACGTTGACGGAAGCCGGTATGGACGCCTTCAGTTGCGGCAGCAACTTTTGAATGCTGTCGACCACGCTGATAATGTTCGCGCCCGGCTGGCGCTGAATGTTCAGCACCACCGCCGGTGTCGTATTCACCCAGGCCGCCTGGCGAATGTTCTCCGCGCCGTCGATTACGCTGGCGACATCCGAAAGCCTCACCGCATTGCCATTGCGATATGCGATGATCAGCGGCGCGTAATCCTGGCTGTTCATCAGCTGATCGTTAGCACCGATGGTAAAGGACTGCCGCTGGTTCTCGAGAGTGCCCTTGGCCTGATTCACGTTGGCTTGTCCGAGCGCGGTTCGAATGTCTTCCATGCTCAGGTCATAGGCTGCAAGCGCAGTCGGATTGGCCTGGATCCGCACTGCCGGGCGCTGCCCGCCGCTGATCGTGACCAGCCCCACTCCCGCCACTTGCGATATCTTCTGCGCGAGCGTTGTGTCGGCATAGTCTTCGACCTTGGTGAGCGGCATAGTGTCGGAGGTTAGCGCAAGCGTCAGAACCGGGGCATCGGCGGGATTGCTCTTGCTATAGATCGGCGGGTTGGGCAGCACGGCCGGCAAATAAGTTCCGGCCGCGTTGATGGCTGCTTGTACCTGTTGTTCGGCAACGTCGATGTTCAGATTGAGCGCGAACTGCAGAACGATAATGGAGCTCCCGAAGGAACTCATGGACGTCATCTGCTTTAATCCCGGCACCTGCCCGAACTGGCGCTCGAGCGGCGCCGAAACGGATGACTCCATCACCTGCGGACTGGCTCCGGGATAAAACGTCAGCACCTGTATGGTGGGATAATCCACTTCCGGCAATGCGGATACCGGCAACTCCCGAAAGGCGACAAACCCCGCCAGCAACACGCCGATCATCAGCAGGGAGGTCGCCACGGGCCGCAAAATAAACGGCCGCGAGGGACTCATTGCTTCGGCGCTCCGCCTTGCGTTCTGCGGCTTCCTTCGACCTCCGCCCGCCCGCCCCGCGCCCCACCGGCATTCGAGGTCCCGGTAAAATTCGGATTTCCGGTGTAATTGCCCGCGCCCGTCGGCGTTCCGGTGCCCTGGGCCGTCCCGGTGATGTCCCGGTTTGGCGGACCGTTGAAGGTGGCGTCGGTGCTCGGGGTATTCGCATTGCTGCCGGCCGAATCCGGCCGGATCTGTACGGGGCTGCCCGGCTGGAGTTTGTCTTGCCCGTCGGTGACAACGGTGTCCCCGGCCGCAATCCCGCTGGTCACTTCCACCTGATTGCCTTCGCTCGTGCCGGTGGTGACCGGCCGCATGGTCACCTTCTTGTCGGCGTTCACCACGTAAACGTACGCGCCTTGCGGTCCGTGCTGCACCGCCGGCGCGGGAATCAATACAACGCCGCGCTTAGTGTCGAGCAACAGCCTGCAGTTTACGAACTGGTTGGGAAATAACGACTCGTCCGTGTTAGTAAAAATCGACTTCAAACGAGAGGTCCCGGTGGTGACGTCGATCGTATTGTCGACCGTTTCGAGCGTTCCGGCCGCCAGCTTGTTCACGTCCGCGCGGTCGTAAGCATACACCGGCAACTGCGCTCCTGCCCGCAGCTTTGCGAGGACGGGCGGCAGGCTATCGGCCGGAATGGTGAATATCACCGCGATCGGCTGCGTTTGCGTGATGACCAGGAGCGGGTTCGTATCGGCGGCATGGACGATGTTACCGATGTCTACCAGCCGCAGCCCAATGCGTCCGCCAATAGGTGCAGTGACATCCGTGAAGCTCAAATTCAGGTCGGCATTATGGATGGCCGCCTGGTCGGCCTGTATGGTCCCTTGAACCTGCCCCACGGTCGCCACCTGCGTATCGAGTTGCTGCCTGGGGATTACCTGCTCTTGCCATAGTGTCTGGTAGCGTGCCAGATCCGTTTGGGCGTCTTTCAACTGCGCCTCGTCCCGCGCAAGCTGTCCCTTGGCCTGTTCGAGCGCCACCTGGTAGGGACGCGGATCGATCTTCAACAAGGACTCGCCCTGCTTGACGTGCTGCCCTTCCTGGAAATTAATGGCGACTATCGGGCCGTCCACCCGCGGCTTCACATTGACCGTGTTGTAGGCTGTGACCGTGCCCAGGCCCCGCAGGTAAACCGGAATGTCTCCGCGGCGCGCCTGAGCGGCCGCCACCGATATGGGCTGCTTCGCCTGGCGTGCGGCCTGCGCCGCCGACGCTGCCTGCTGCTTCTGTTGATTAGCCCGATAGGCACGGAAGCCCAAGTAACCGGCTAGGCCTAGAACCAACAACCAGACCCACGCCCAACGCATACGGCGCCGTTTTCCCGGATTGGTTTTCGCCTCGTTAGCGGGAGGCAACTGTTCCAGATCGTACTTGCGCGGAGTGTCGAGCCGATTCACAAGAATCTCCCTGGGTGGAGTTAGCAATTTTCAGGCCTTGCGGGCTTGAAACTACATCTAGGAGATGTGCCCTCCGGGGCAGAAGGTTGCCCGTTAGCTCCAAAGATTGTTGAAGATTGCTAATGAATTGTATAGGGCCGCCCGCAGTTATCTCGGCTGTTTATTGCCCGGAAGCGTAATAGCCTTCCCGGGTCTGCACGACCAGCCCTTTTTGGTTCGTGGTCAGACTGATTTTGCGGTAACCGCCGCCGGCCGTCTGGTCCGACGTATATCCAAGGCTATATTGATTGCGTAACTCCTGCTGAATTCGGCTGTAAATCTTATCGATAGTGTCTTTCTTGGAGACTTCAAAGAAGCCGCCGCCGGTCTCGCGCGAAAGCTGCTCGAGGATCTTCTTACCGTCGACGCGGGCCGCTTGAGGATAGCGCTGCGGCCCACCACCCCCAAAGCCACCGCGCCGGCGCCCGTATCCGCCAAATCCTCCGGGAGGAGCTAAAGGGTACTCTTCCGTGTCGGCGAAGTATATCGAATACACCAAAGTATCCGCCCGTTGCGCCGATTCAATCGCCTGGCCGAGCGATTCTCTGCTTCCGCGGTCGACGCCGTCGGACAGCACAATTACGGCCTTCCGGCCCTTTTGCTTGGACATCAGTTCGTCCGACGCGAGCAGCGCCGCGTCATAGAGCAAGGTGCCGCGGCCGCCCCCGCGCGCGCCCGGATAACGGCCCCCGCCGCCCGGGTACCCTCCTCCGCCTCCGGGGTATCCGCCACCCCCGCTACCGCCCGAGTATCCCCCGCCCTGCCCGTTTACCTCGAGAAGATTACAGGCCTTTTCCAGTTTTTCGCGGGAGTTGGTGAGGTCCTGCAGCAGCTCCACCTCGCGGTCGAAGTGAATCACGAACGCCTGGTCTTTTTCGGGGCGCAGAACGTCATCGAGAAATTGATAACTGGCGGTGCGTTCCTGACCGATCACGCGCCGTTGGCTCAAGCTCGTATCTACCAAAAGCCCGAGCGTGAGCGGTAGATCGGTATCGCGCGCGAAGTACTTAATCGTTTGCGGCCGCCCGTCCTCCGTCAGGAGGAAGTCGTCCTGCGACAGAGTATTCACAATCTGGCCCTGCTTATTGCGGACCGTCGCAAGAACATTCACTACCCGGACATCTGTCGAAAAGGTGGTAGGACGGCCTTGGGGAGGGCTGCTTTGCGCAGGACTGCTTTGCGCAGGACTGCTTTGCGAAGGGCCGCTCGGCGGAGGATTGGTTTGGGCTGCTAGCCGAACCACCGGCATCGCCAGAAGCAGGCTACGCCGTGAAAGCTGATGTTTAGGCTGCATCATCTGTTATTCGCTGAGATGCGCCCGTGAGTTCCACGGTTACGGTCCTCCTATGCGCGCGTCTGAAGCCCGGCGGCTGTCCGTAAACTTGGATCCTCGGTCCAGGCTCAGATGTTGTTGAGTACAATCTGATGAACCTTTAACAGCAGCTCCACCTCCTGGAGCGGAACCTCGAGAGCCTTTGCAATCTGTTCGCTACCTTCACCCCTGCGGCTCATCCGAATTACCTGGGAGCGCTTGGCGAGGTTGATTCCGGGCCGCGGTATACCTGGGGCCACCGTAATCGCCGGCTGACGCTCCAACTCCTGAACCTGTTTGGCCATGGCCTCCAAGCTCGCCTGGACGGTCTTCACTTCCCCCGTAATCCAGTCCTGAAACGCGGCCTGCCGTTCATTTGCCATACGAACAGCGCAGCGGGCGTAATAGATTGCCAGAAAACTCATGCCTGCAGCCGCAAGAGCCAAAACGCAAACGACGGCGAATGGAAGTGCCAATGAACTCACCGCAGAGTAGATCGGCGGCGATGCCAGATTACTTTAGGCGCCGGCGTGGCGATGCTTTCCGGAAGTGCGTCGCAGGGCGGGGCCCCTGGCTGCGGATTGGTCTTCAGGGTCTATCCCTGTTTCGTCCATACACGCGCGTTCATCGCTTCTGTGCGCCGTGCCAGATACGCATAATTTCAATCACCGACTCTTTGACGCGATAAACGGCAATGTAGGGTAAGGGAGAAAACACTAGCTCGCGGGTGCCTGCCTCGATTCCCTTGCGGCCGCGCTTGGGAGCATGAATCAGACTTTCGCATCCGTCGTGATGGTTTTTGCCACATCCCGCGCTGCCTCCGGATTATTGCGGCGAATGTAGCGGGTAATGCAATAGAGGTCTTGGGCCGCTGGTGCCGTCCATCGGATACGGCGCATCAGGAGCGCAGAATCTTTTCGACGTTAGCCCAGACTTCCTCATGTGTCACAAACTCGCCACGGTCGGCGGCGGCAATGCCTTCACGCACGGCGGCGCGGAAATGTTCCTCCTCATCGAGGAGCCGCAAGGCGGCATCCTTCACGAGGCGCTCGGTATCTGTACCCGCATGGGCTGCGAGTTGGGACAGCCGCTCCAGTTGGTCAGGCGTGAAACGCACTTCCATGACGACTTTAGGGTAGGTCTTGCCGGACCGTCTGTCAATGAGCTTGGGCTCTGTTGTCAACCCACTTTAAAATGTCCCCTGGTACGAGGATTTGTCCAACGCGATTCTGCAAGATCCCCTGGGTAATAACATTCCGTTCTCCACAACCCCGGGGACAGTCGTCAACAGCCTACCCGAGCCGAGATACCTATGGCTGATCGCAGGATCGCTGCTCTGCCTAGTATTCTTGAGGGTGGGCAAACCCCGCCTGAAGACTTGAAGCAGGGCCGCGACGAACGCGCGGAATGGCTTCGTTTCGCGTTCCACGTATCGCAATCCACCCGCGACGCCCACAGTCCGGGTCAGCCCGCCCGGCGCCCGAGGTCCGTGCGTCGCGCTTGAATGGCTTGGTTTCGTATAAGTTACGCACCCCCCAGGCGCACGGGCCGGAACAGGATCCGCTTCTGGTCAGTTGTATACTATTCATATCCGAAGGAGGGCCGGGGATGGCAATCAAGTTCAATCTGAACGGGAAGCCCCAGACTGTAGATGTGCCCGCGCAAATGCCTTTGCTGTGGGTCTTGCGCGATACGCTGGGCATGACTGGGACGAAATTTGGGTGCGGCATGGCGCTGTGCGGCGCCTGCACGGTTCATCAGAATGGACAGGCCATCCGGTCCTGCATCACGCCGATTTCGAGCGTGGCGGGTAAGAACATCACTACCATCGAGGGGCTCTCGCCCGATAGCACCCATGCCGTGCAAAAGGCCTGGTTGGAACTCGACGTTCCACAGTGTGGCTACTGCCAATCCGGGCAGATCATGGCCGCGGCTGCGCTGCTCGCGAAAAAGTCGCGCCCGAGCGATGCCGATATCGACGAAGTGATGCGCGGCAACATCTGCCGTTGCGGGACCTATCAGACCATCCGCCAGGCCATCCATCGCGCGTCTGACATTCTGGTCGCTTCGAACGGCGCTCCCGGCAGCAAACGAGGTGTCGCATGACGAGCGTGACAAAGGTTAACCGCCGCGGTTTTCTGAAAGCCGGACTGGGGACCGCCGCCGGCCTGACGCTATCGTTCGCCATTCCCGAAAAAGCGCTGCGTGCGCAAACCGCCGGTTCGGCTGCTTATCCTTTGAACGGCTATATCCACATCGGCGTCGACGATACGGTGACCCTGGTGCTGCCGAAGTCGGAAATGGGCCAAGGTCCGGTCACCTCGCTATCCCAAATTCTGGCCGACGAGTTGGACGCCGATTGGACCAAGATTCGCACCCAATTCGCGCCCGTAGATCCCAAGCTTTACGGGCCTCTGCAAGGCACGTTCGGCAGCATGAGCACTCGGACCGGCTGGGACCCCATGCGCAAAGCCGGAGCCACAGCGCGCGCCATGCTGGTCGCCACCGCGGCGCGCAGGTGGAATGTGCCCGTATCTGAATGCCGCACCGAGAACGGCGCGGTCATCCACAACGGAGAACGGCTCAGTTACGGCAGCATCGCCGAAGATGCCGCCAAGCTGCCCGCGCCCACCGGAATTGCGCTTAAGAACGCCGGTGAATATAAGCTGATCGGCAAATCGCTGAAACGGCTCGATACGCCCGCCAAAGTGAACGGCAGCGCGACTTTCGGCATCGACGCCAAAGTGCCGGGTATGCAGTACGCCGTGCTGGCGCGTTGTCCCGTAATCGGCGGCAAAGTGGCGAGCTTCGATGCTACCAAGGCGAAAGCGGTTCCAGGCGTCAAGCAGGTAGTCGAGATCTCGAACGGCGTCACCGTCCTTGCCGATAACACCTGGAACGCCATGGAAGGCCGCCGCGCTCTCGAGGTGCATTGGGACGAAGGCGCTTTGGCCAACCTGGATAGCCCCGGCATTCGCAAGATGATGGATGAAGGCGCTTCGCAACCCGGCGCCGTCGCCCGCAAAGCCGGGGACGGATGGGATGCGCTCGCGAGCGCCGGCAAGAAACTCGATGCCGTCTACGAAGCGGCCTACATGTCCCATGCTCCCATGGAGCCTATGAATTGCACCGCCCATGTTCGCGCCGATGGATGCGACATTTGGGCAGCAACCCAGATCCAAACGGCAGCCCGCCAGGCCGGTGCGCAGATCACGGGGCTTCCCCCCGAGAAAGTCAATGTCCATACGCTTTACCTGGGTGGCGGGTTCGGACGCCGCGGCAGCGCCGACTTCATAGCGGAAGCGGTGGAGATATCCAAAGCCGCCGGCACACCGGTCAAACTGACTTGGTCTCGTGAAGACGACATGACTCACGACCTCTACCGTCCCGCCTCCGTCACCAGGTTCGCCGGAGCGCTCGATGCGGAAGGCTGGCCCGCTGTCTGGACCACTCGCGTGGGCTGCCCCTCGTTCCAAGGCATACAGAACGGCGTAGATCGCGCGGCGGTAGAGGGCATTGCCGATATCGCATACGCAATCCCTCATATTCAAGTCGAGTACAACAAGGCCGATCCCGGTATTCCGACAACCTATTGGCGTTCGGTCGGCTATTCCCAAAACACGTTCTTCACCGAAAGCTTTTTGGACGAACTGGCAGCAGCCGGCGGGAAGGACCCGCTCGAAGTCCGGCGGCGTCTGCTCGCCAAGAATGCCCGTATGCTCGCCGTGTTGGAGTTAGCCGCGGAAAAGGCCGGATGGGGCAAACCTCTTCTCGCAGGCCATGGCCGCGGCATTGCCGTCGTCAATAACATCGGCAGCTTTAACGCACAGGTCGCGGAAGTCTCCGTAACTGAAGGAAAGCTGCGTGTGCACCGCATGGTCTGTGCCGTCGATTGCGGCCAGGTCATCAATCCCGCAATCGTTGAAGCCCAGATCCAAAGCGGCATCGTCTACGGTTTGAGCGCGGCGCTCAAGGGCGGCATTACGATCAAGAACGGCCGCGTCGAACAGCAGAATTTCAATAGTTACGAAGTGTTGCGCATTCACGAAATGCCTGTGGTCGAAGTGCATATCGTACCCAGCCAGAATGCGCCCGGCGGCATCGGTGAAGCCAGCACTCCAACCACTGCCCCGGCCGTCGCCAATGCCGTCTTCGCCGTAACCGGAAAGCGTCTCCGCCGTCTTCCGATTCGCCCCGAAGATCTCGCGTAATCATAGGCACAAAGCCGATAGGTCCCCGGGTCTCGGCCCCGGCGCAAACCCGTTCGCCTCGCGCCACACCCGCGCGCAGAACTCTTCTCCCGGTAAACAAGTTGCTGTCGGCCACCGCCCCACCTGAGCAGCCGAAGGGTTCACGAACATCCTCACGCATCCGGTTCCAGCCCTACTTCTTAATGGGATAGTCATCGGAAATCAACATGGCTTAACTAAGCTCAACCCTTGAGCCTTGGGGTGGGTAAGTGCGCGTAGTGAACTTGTGCCCGACTACAGCGAATGATCGCCGGCCGCCCAGTATTTGTAGTACCCGAAGCCCTTTTCTGATGCGCAACGCGCATCGGATCCCGGGCGCATTCACGAATTCGAAAGGACATATGAGCAAGCAGAGATACGTTACTACAGCCGTACTGTGTGTCTTCTTATCGGCAGCGGCCGCTTGGGGAGCCGATGCGTCCCAGCCGGTCGAAACGGGAACGAGCCAGTCCGCGGAGTTGGAAAAACTGAAGGCCCAGATGGAGCAGCAGCAGAAGCAGATTGAGGCTCTGCGGCAAGCTCTGGACGAGCAAAAGAAGCTCCTCGAGAAGGTAGGGAACACGGCCTCCCCCGACTCGGCTATCGCAACCTCTACGCCTCAGGAGCCGGAACACAAGGCGCCCAATCTGGGTGATGTAGCGTCCACTACGCCGATCATTCCTCGCGCCGTGGCTCCGGTAATCAATCCCATTCCGATCCCCATTGCGCCTTCAGCCCAAGTGGTCCCGCCGGCGGGCACCGCACAGGAACAGATACCGGAATCGCCTCTACAGGTTCGCATCGGCAACTCGACGATCACGCCCGTCGGTTTCGTGGATGTCACGGATACCTTCCGCACCACCAACTCCGGCGCCGGTCTGGCCACGAACTTCGGCAATTATCCTTACAACAACGGCCTTCCGAACGGCCGGTTAACCAACAACAACATCAGCCTGCAGAACTCGCGCATCGGCGCACGCTTCGACTCTCTTTACAAAGGCTTTCACGTGTTGGGCTATTGGGAATCTGACTTCGTGGGCGGAGTCGCGTCCAACAACCTCCAGGTGACGAGTAACAGCAATCTGTTTCGCCTGCGGCTCTACTGGGTTGACGTGCGGAAAGGAAAGTACGAATTCCTGGCGGGCCAATCGTGGAGCATGATGACTCCCAACCGCCGGCAGATCTCTGCGCTGCCCGGCGATCTTTTCTACGGCCAAGAGATCGACGTGAACTACCTGAACGGGTTGACCTGGGGCCGCATTCCCGGCTTTCGCTTCCTCTACCACCCGAGCAACAAAGTGACTTGGGGCGTCTCCGCGGAAAATGCCGACCAGTACTTCGGAGGCTCGGGCGGCGGCGGCACGCCGACTTTACCAGCGGCGCTCACGGGCCTCACCAGTTCGGAGCTCGATGCCAATGCGACCCCCGGACTAAACATTTCCAACGTCCACCCCGACATCATCAGCAAGCTCGCATTTGACCCCAGCTCGCGTGTCCACTTCGAAATCGCGGGCGTTTTCGATACCGTCAAGACCTTTAACCCGAACACTACCGGTCCTGGCGCGCAGAAGTTCTTTACACAGAGCGGCGGCGGCGGCTCCTTCAACAGCAACTTCGAAATCGTGAAGAATTTCCGC
>JAFAWA010000321.1 GCA_019242155.1 Terriglobia bacterium
TCGGCCCCATGCTCCACCAGCACCTGGATCGCTTGGATACTACCGGTTCGCGACGCCTCCATCAGCGCCGTCTCTCCCGTAGAGAGAAAGGTGCCGTTCACATCAGCGCCGGCCTTCAGCAGGCTTTTAACAATCGCAGCATTTCCATTGACGCTGGCTTCGTATAGGGCCGTGGCCCCATCCAGGTTTTGAGTCCGCGCATCGGCTCCCGCGGCCAGCAGCAGGTCTAGCAATTCCAGATCGTTGGCCCGAGCGGCCCACGTCAGGGCGGTGGTGCCGTCTACCTGCGGTGCATTCACGTCAGCGTTTTGACCAAGCAGTTGGCGAACCTTTGCATGGTCCCGGTTCATCGCGGCGTCCGCCAGCGGGCTCGGAGCCGCGTTCAAGCCGGCGGCCAATACAAACGCGCTCCAATACACTAACCGGATCACGAAGCCTGCACGCATTCCTCCGCACCTCCCCGAAACACGCTCGAAGCTTCAACAGAGTTCGCTTCGGCCATAGTTTACTCCTTCGCCGCGTCGCGTCCCATCGAGGTATTGCCGGTAAGGCTAAAAGCCCCGTTGACAGATTTTGGAACTTTTTATTTTCTCAACGAGATCAGCGGTTTGGGCCTCGAACCCGCGCTCGCTGAGGGCGCATTTTTCGAGCAAGGGCGTATCTTTGGGTTCAGAAGGAGTGAATTATGGCCGCTCAAGTAACCGGTAGCAAGACCGTGACAAAGGACGTCAGTCCTCGCGCTACTGCAGCGCTGTTAACCACGCTGCTCGCTACTCCAGTTGAAAACCTCACGATTCAGCAACTCCAGATGCTCGAAGATGTCATGCGCAAGGTGCCGGGCGGTCATGCGCCGGGGACCACAATCGGCAGCCTGTTGCGGTAAAAACGGGGTCTGCTTCGATTGAAACACTTCGAGTGATGTCGTTAACTTGTCAAGATGTCCGGTTTGATTAACTTGCTATCTGTCCGCTTTTGTGAATAAAGCGCTGCGGCCGTCAGGCCGCCGCCTTGGTTTTGGGTTTGGCCTTTGCTTGGTTTTGCCCAGGAACAGCAGCCGTCATCGGCGCGGTGGGAAAGTGGGAATCTCGCGCTTTTGGCGAGATTTCCAAGGGAGTGTGGGAGCCGGTGGAAACCTGCTTTTGGTTTTCGCCGGCTTCCACACTCCCGTCTTTTCCACCACGCTTTGCCGGTGGGGCGCCGCTCAACTTTTCTCCTTGCCTGTCGTACCGTCCCACCACGTGTGGCCCGAAGCGGATGGATACCGTTTCATCCAGGTGCTCATGAATCGTCACCGTGCTCCCCGCTAACGTGTGGCGGAATTTCGTCTTGTCGATCTGCCAGTGTTGGCTTCCAATCGCCACCGTATTGTCCTTAGCCACTACCCGCTCCGTCTGTACTGTGAAGATCCAGTTGAGGTCGCTTCGGCTTGTCTTCCGAAAGGCCGTCCCTTTCTCCACCGCCGCCACCTGGAACTGCTGGTTGAATCGCGGAATGTACTCTGTGCGTAAATACTGATTGGCCCCTTCTACCGTCCGAATCCCTGCCAACCGCAATTCCTGTGGCAGCCGCCCTTGCCACGTCCCAAAACTCCGTTCCGACCGCCCACGCGCCTGCGGCGAGTACGCGGCGATCATCTTGATTCCCAATTCCTTCATCGCCCGCCCTACCTGTGTCAAGCGCTCCTTATCCACCTTCTCGCCTTCCTTCCTCGTCACGAAAAAGTGACTCCCCCGATCACTGTAGAGCGCGCAGAATATGCCCTTTGTCTCGATTACTTCCCGCAACCCAGCCATCACTGTCCGGGTTGATTCTTCTTCCACCAACTGCGCGTAATAGATCTCGCTAGTGGCGTCATCCAGGATCACGATCAGGTCATAGGAGCGTTCGTCATTCAACCACCGATGCTTACTTCCATCGATGTGCAGCAGCATTCCCGGAATTGGCCGCCGCTCCCGCCGGCGCCGGTGGGGCGCTCGCTTTTTGCGCTTCTGCACCAAATCTGCTCCCACCAGCGCCTGGTACACCCAGGTGTAGCTCAGCTCGATTTGCTCCTCCTCCCGCAACTTCTCCTGAAAATGCCGCACGTTCAGATCGAAATACTTCTCCTGATACAGCGCCAGCACCTTCTCGGCAGTTTCCATCGGCACTCGATGCACGCTCCGTTTCCCGCGCCGCTGATCGAACAGCCCGTTATAGCCAAATTCTTGATAGCGCTGTCTGATTCGCCGCATAGTCCGGTCAGTTACGCCGGCAATTTCCGCTGCCGCCATCCAGCTGATCTTCTTCGCCATCGCCTTCAAAATCACGTCCTGTAGTTTCATCATCCGCTCCAGTTCTGCGGCCGAGACTTTCTCTGGGGCTTTCAACCTCCAGAATCCCCCGCTAGATCGACCGGACAGATAACAAGTTAATTGGACCGGACAAATGACATGTTAACGACAGAAACGGTTCGAGTGATTGAGCACGCCTCCGGGTTTCGATATACTGCACCCGGATCTGGTGGACGCGAAAATCATGAGAACGGCTTTGTGCCTGGTTCTTACCGCTCTTTCAGCGGCGTTCTTCGCGCGCGCACAATCCGGCCGCGCTTTCAAACAAGCTCCCGGCCGGGTCTCGCTTTCCTTCACGGCTCAACGCACTCTGATGGATCAGTACTGCGTAACCTGCCACAATCAAAAAGCCAAGGTGGGCGGGTTGGCGCTCGATACCCTAGACCTCTCCCGCCCCGGCGAAAACGCCGAAGCGCTGGAAAAAATCATCCGCAAGCTGCGTGCCGGTATGATGCCCCCAAGCGGCGCGAAACGGCCCGACCCCGCCACCTATGAGGCGCTTGCTTCGAGCCTCGAGAGTAGTGTGGATCAGGCACCCTCCCGGCCCGCGCTCGTCCCGCCCGGTGTCCACCGTGTGAACCGCGCCGAATATGCAAACTCGGTACGCGACCTCCTCGGCATCGAGATCGATCCGGCCGAATTTCTGCCGGTGGATGATGCGAGTTCCGGCTTCGACAATATGGCCGGCAGTCTGACCTTATCGCCGGCTCTCGTCGAAGGTCTGCTTTCGGCCGCCGGGAAAATCAGCCGCATCGCGCTCGGCCACGAAACTGCCTTGACCGAGAAGCGGTTCGTCATTCCCGGCGATCGTTCCCAGGAAACTCACATCGAAGGTTTGCCGCTCGGCACTCGTGGCGGAGCGCTCTTCCCGTACTATTTCCCCGCAAACGGCGAATACGTAATCTCCTGGTTTCCCGTCCGCGACTACAATGGCGTCCTGTTCGCTGGGAACCGCAAGGGCGAGAAGGTCGAAGTGCTCCTGGATGGCGTCCGAATCAAGCTGTTTGAAATGGATCAGGTGACCCGCGTCGCCGAAGCCCTGAAGGAGAAGAATCAGATCCGGGTGCCCGTGAAAGCGGGTCTGCACCACGTCGGTATTGCGTTCCTGGCCACCACCCAAGTCCCCAACGAGGACCTGAATCGCCATAGCCTCAGAAGCGTCATCGAATCGGGTCCGCTCGAAGGATTCACGTTCTCCCCGCAGATCGGTCAGGTCATGATTACCGGGCCGTACAATGGAACACGCGCCCAGGATCTCCAAAGCCGCCGGAACATTTTAGTATGCGAGCCCGCCGGCCCCGCGAGCGAACTGCCGTGCGCCAGAAAGATTCTCTCTCAATTGGCTGCCAAGGCATATCGAAGACCGGTCAGGGACGCCGATCTCGAAGACTTACTGAGCGAGTACCAGACCGGCCGTAATCAACACGACTTTGAAACTGGAATCGAAAGAGCGCTCGAGTCGATTCTCGCCGATCCGGAATTTGTATTCCGCGGCGAACCGGCGCCCGCCAACGTCAAACCCGGCGAGGCGTACCAGATCGGCAGTCTGGAATTGGCATCGCGCCTGTCGTTCTTTCTTTGGAGCAGCCCTCCGGACGCGGAGTTGCTCGCACTCGCTGCCCAGGAGAAGCTCAAAAATCCCGAGGTGCTGGAACTGCAAACCCGGCGCATGCTTGCCGACGACCGCTCCCGGGCCTTGGTAACGAACTTCGGCGGCCAGTGGTTGCAACTGCGAAATCTGGCGAACTCCTCCCCGATCGCACTCGACTTTCCGGATTTCGATGACAATCTTCGCGAGGCCTTCAAACGGGAAACCGAGATGCTTCTCGAAAGCATCATCCGCGAGGATCGGGCTGTTACCGAACTGCTCGACGCGGACTATACGTTCGTGAATGAGCGCCTCGCCAGGCACTACGGAATACCCAATGTCTACGGCAGCCAGTTTCGGCGGGTAAAACTGGACGGAGATTTCGATGTGCGCCGGGGCCTGCTTGGGAAAGGAAGCATCCAACTACTCACCTCCTTGCCCGACCGGACATCTCCCGTGCAGCGCGGCAAGTGGGTCCTCATGAACATCCTCGGAATCGTTCCGCCCGACCCTCCACCCAACGTTCCGGCTTTGAAAGAGAGCGGCAGCGCGGAGAGCCGCGCTCCCATAGCCATGTCGATGCGGCAGCGTATGGAGGAGCATCGCGCCAATGCCGCGTGCGCCGGTTGTCACCGGATGTTCGATCCTATCGGTTTCTCCCTCGAGGCCTTCGACGCCGTCGGACGATTCCGCACTGCGGAGTTCCACCAGCCGTTGGATCTCTCAGGCCAATTCGTGGACGGAACCCGGTTCACCGGCCCGGCGGAATTGCGCCGAATGCTGCTCGGCTACGCTCCTCAGTTTGTTCGAGTGTTGACCGAGAAACTGCTCACTTACGGGTTGGGCCGCCACGCGGATTTTTATGACATGCCCTCCATCCGCGCCATTGTTCAAGATGCGGAACACAATAACAACCGTTTTTCATCGCTCATATTAGGCATCGTCAAGAGCCGGCCGTTTCAGATGAGCGTGAAGCCCGCGGAGAAACTCGCGCGCGCGGCCCCCACCAATCGCGCAGGCGTTGTGCGATAAATCTAAGCGAAAAAGGAAGGAGACGAGGAGCCAATGTTGATTACGGGAAAGCACATTCCGCGGCGGACCTTCCTGCGCGGCGCGGGCGTCACTATCGCGCTGCCTTTCTTGGAATCCATGGTTCCCGCGCGGGTCCGTGCAGCCGCACTCAACCCCAAAACGCGCTTCGCGGCCATATTCGCTCCTCACGGCTGGGCTCCCACTTTTTGGGCCGATCATCGTACCGAAGGTCTCGAAGGAGTAAAAATCGAAAAGCCCGAGGAGCGCAACGTCGGCTTGGGCTTCATTCATCAGCCCTTGGCCCCGTGGCGGAATCACGTCACCATCGTCTCTGGCTTGGACGCTACTGCGGCCATGCCTCCCGCAGGCACAACCGGTGGCGATCATGATCGCGCCGCAGCCGTATTTACCGGTTGTCCTCCCAAAAAGACCACAGGCGCCGACATCCGCTGCGGTGCGAGCATCGATCAGATAATAGCCCAAAGCTTTGGCCAGGAGACACTGTTGCCGTCCATGCAATTGGCGATCGAAGACCCGGCCGCCAATACCGGCGTTTGCGGCTACGGCTATAGCTGCGCCTATTCGAATTCAGTTTCCTGGGCCGGTCCCGAGCGGCCGCTGCCGCATGAGATCAATCCCATGGCT
>JAFAWA010000459.1 GCA_019242155.1 Terriglobia bacterium
AAGAAAAAGATGCGTTCAGACGCCGGTCGGCGCGGGCCACGGTAAGCAATACAACGCGAGCGGCTCCGGCGCGCCGCAGGGCCGCGGCACAGGCGGCGGCCGTGGAACCCGTGGTCAGAACATCATCGATCAGTAGAAGCCGCTTGCCCTCCACGTTTCGCTTAGCGGCAAATGCGGTCGCCACGTTCTTGCGGCGTGCCGTATTACTGAGCCCGGCCTGGGCCGGAGTATATCGCCGGCGTCCCAGCGCCCGGAGCACAGGCAGACCCCACTTCCGCGCAATCCCCCGCGCCAGCAGCTCCGATTGATTGAAGCCTCTCTGCCATCGCTTTCGCCAGTGCAAAGGAACGGGCACCACGGCGTCCAGGCGCTCTTCACGCGGCAGCGCGGCGCCCAGCAGCTCGACCATAGGTTTGGCCAAGGTCTTCACCCGGCCGTATTTGTAGAGGTGAATCCACTCCCGCAGCAGACCTTCGTAGGATCCGAACGAATACGCCGCGTCGAAACCCCGCAGGCCGTGCCGGCAAAGCGCGCAGCGGCCTTCCGAATCTAAAGGGAACGCGTTCTGGAAGGGTGTGCCGCAGCTCGCGCAGAAATATTCGGCCCGGAGCGGTTCCGGCGTCTTCAGGCAATCCCGGCACAGAGGAATGCGCGAGATTTCCTGTAGGGGCCGCTCGCAAATGCGGCAATCCTCTGGAAAAATCAGGGAAAAAAAGGCGTGAAGACCTCTCTGTACTGCAGGGATACCGTAGCTTGTGGCTAGCCGGCTACTCGAGAAGACCCACCTCCGCCCAATCTTAATTATACGCAAGTCGGGCGTTGTCACAAATAACGGAACGGTTACGGTGGGTGCGCGACCGCCTCAGAAAGGACGCCTCGCGAAGGTTCCACTATGTCACACACCCTGTGACGGCCGCTACCCGCGCGACGCCGCCATGGCCTTGGGAGTCGGCTGCTGATGCCCCAGGATCCGGTGGGGCCTGTAGGGCTTTTCCAGTGCCGCGATCTCGTCTGCCGTTAACTTCAGATCGATCGCGCCCAGAATATCCTTCAGATGCTCTACCTTGGTCGCTCCCACGATGGGCGAAGTGATTCCCGGCGCCTGCAGCACCCACGCGCACGCCACTTGCGCGGCCGAGACTCCCCGCGCCCCGGCAACCTTGCTGACCGCGTCCGCCACGGCGAAGTCATCGTCGCTGTAATACATGTCTTTAGCAAAGCTGTCCACTTGAGCGCGCTGCGTCGAGCCTCCGTCCGGTGTGCGCGTTCCGGTCAAGAAACCGCGCGCCAGCGGGCTCCACGGAATCAGCGCCAAGCCCTGGTCCATACAGAGCGGAATCATCTCGCGCTCCTCTTCGCGGTAAACCAGGTTGTAATGGTTCTGCATGGCAATGAAGCGATGCCAGCCGTGCTCTTTCGCCGTGTACAAAGCTTTAGAAAGCTGCCAGGCCGCCATGCTGCTCGCGCCCAGGTACCGCACCTTTCCGGAGCGAACCAGGGAATCGAGCGCGTCCAGGCTCTCTTCGAGCGGGGTGTTCGGATCCCAGCGGTGAATCTGGTAGAGGTCTATATAGTCCATCTGCAGCCGGCGCAGAGAGTTCTCGCACGCCTGTATGACGTGCTTCCGGCTGAGGCCGCGTTGATTCGGACTCGGGCCCATCACGCCGTGGACCTTAGTCGCGACTACGATCTGTTCGCGATCCGCCATTTGGTTCAGGTGAAATCCCGTGATCTCCTCGCTTTGACCCGCTGAATACACATCGGCTGTGTCAAAAAAATTAATTCCCGCGTCCAGCGCGACACGGAAGTGTTCGGCTGCGCCTGCTTTATCCACGTGCCAGCCGCGCGTACCCAACGCCCAGTCCGGTACAGAGCCACCCCCATAACTCATGCACCCCAGGCAGAGGCGCGAAACCGTGATTCCGGTGTTCCCCAGTTTTGTATATTGCATAAGCGTTTGAAGCTGCCATTCTATCGCGACTGAAAAAAAGCTTGACTCAGTTTGGTTTGAGTGCTAATTTTCTAGCATAGTGCTAGTTTTCTAGCAGGAAGGACAGATGGGATTCACAGGACTAAGCCGGCGGGAGCGTCAGATTATGGAAGTGATTTATCAGCGGGGTAAGGCTTCGGCAGCCGAAGTGCGTGAGGCTATCGACGATGCCCCGAGTTATTCGGCGGTGCGCGCCATGCTGCGCGTGCTCGAGGAAAAGGGTCACCTGAAGCATCAGGCGGACGGCGTTAAGTACGTTTATGTGCCGACCTTGAACCCGGAAAAGGCCAAGCGATCCGCGGTCAAACATCTGTTGGACACGTTGTTTAGCGAATCGCCGGAGCAGGTGGTGGCGGCGCTTTTGGACGTCTCTTCCAAACGCCTTACGCGCGCGGAACTGGAGCGCATGGCCGCGATGATTGAAAACGCCAAGAAGGAGGGCAAGTAAATGACGGGCTGGTATTCGGTTTTCTTAGAAGCGGCATGGAAGAGTGTTGCCGTGCTCGCTGTGGCCTGGCTGATTACAGGATTGCTGCGGGGCCGCTCGGCGGCTGCGCGCCATATCGTCTGGACGGCGGCATTTGCGGCCTTATTGGCCTTGCCTCTGCTCTCCGCGTTTTTGCCGCGAATCACAGTAGCGCAGCCGGTGGCCGGAGTGGCGTTTCGTGTCAACGTCGTCCTCGATTCTGTGGGGCAAGTCTTCCGGCCCAGCGCGGCCGTTCCGCGCGGCGCTCCCACGGAAAACCGGAGACAGCCTGTAAGGGGTGTTCCGCTAGCAGGCATCCTCTGGGCGCTTGGGGCAGGGATCAGCCTTACGCAGATGGGTGTCGGCTGGTGGTCTATAGCTCGCGCACGCCGCCACGCCGGCATCTTTCCCGGATTGTCGATCGCCGGTGTCCGAACTTTGAAGATGGCTCGCGGCAGCATGCCGATGACGTTCGGGATTCTAAACCCGGTGATTCTCCTACCTGCCAACGCCGTCGAGTGGAGCGCCGAACGCCTGCGTGTGGTGTTGCAGCACGAACTGGCGCATATCGAACGGAGCGACGTAATCACGCACTTGCTGGTTCGCCTGGTGTTGAGCTTCTACTGGTGGAATCCGCTCGCATGGTTTGCGTGGCGGCAGTTTCTTCGCGAGCGGGAATGCGCCGCCGACGACTTCGTACTGCGGGCGGGCGCGAAGGCAACCGAGTACGCCGGGCACCTGCTCGAGATTGCCCACTCGATGCAATCGTCTCCGGCACTGGGTTGGGCCGCCGTCGGCATGGCCCGGCGCTCCCAACTGGAAGGGCGTCTTGCAAAAATTCTCGCTTCCGGAGTTAATCGAAGCGCGCCGCCTAAGCGTATGGCGTGGATTGCCGCGCTTCTCGCCGCCGGTTTAATCGCACCCCTAGCCGCTTTGCGCGCGCAAGACGGCATGCAAACCGTTCCCGCCGATGCAGACGCCACCATCCGCGCGGCAATGGCGCAGAGGAACCACGAAATGCTGGACAGCGCTGCTAAGGCGGCGGAGGTGTACCGGCAGTTCGATCTGGCCAAGAAGTTACTCGAATCTTCTCTCACGATTCGGGAGCAGGTCTCAGGTCCGCAAGGCGTAGATTATGGCCTTGGCCTGATTCAACTGGGCGATCTGGAGCGCGGCCGCCGCAGTTTCGACGAGGCCAAGGCGTTTTACACAAAAGCGGTGAACGTGCTCGCGAACCGGCCGGAGGCGGCGAAGGCATTGCTCAACCTGGGAACTCTGGCCATGCGCTTCGAGGCACCGCCCGGACAGCCCGCCCAGCAAGCAGTTGCGGTTCAGGATCTGGAACCGGCGTTCGATTACTTCCAACGGGCGCAGGTTGCCGATCCGGCTCATGCCGGGCCGCCTCTAATGTGGATGGCGGTAATACGGCAGCGGCAGACGGACGCCGCGGCAGCCGAGCAGCTCTTCAAGCAGGCTCTCGCCGCCGAGAAACAGAACTCGGCCAATGCTGCGCCTGTGATGCGGCTCTATGCGGCCTTTCTGAAGCAACAGGGCCGCAATGACGAATCGCAGTCCCTGATCGCGGAGGCGTCGCAGCTCTCCCAAATGTTCGCGCGGCCCACTTACGGGACCCGCTCGTTTAGCACGCCCCTCCTCGCAGGGAACGGCGTCACCCCGCCCGCTCTGCTCCAAAAGATCGAGCCCGAATACACCGAAGAGGCCCGGCTTGCGAAATATCAGGGCACGGTTGTGGTGGCCGTGGTCGTCGGAACCGACGGCACCGCCCAAAACATGAGAGTGATTCGCAGCCTCGGCCTCGGGCTCGACGAGAAGGCTATGGAAGCCATCAGTCAATGGAAATTCAAACCGGGCACCAAAGACGGCCAGCCGGTCCAAGTGGCCGCGACGATTGAAGTCAATTTCCGTCTACTGTAAACGCCAGCAGCACATTACCGGGCATGCCGTTATACACTCCTACGAAACCGGAGGGGACCAACAGCATGCCCCCGGCCACCACCGGACCCGCCGATCCGATCGAGCCGCCTTTCGCTGGAACATCATTCACAGTCCTGTAGTCCTGGACTGTGTTGTATTCCCAGATGACTCGCCCGTCCGTGGTGGAAAGCGCGCGCACCACGCCGTCCCACCCTCCCGAAAACACCACGCCCGGGATGGCCGTCAACGGGCCGTCGTGGCGATGAAACCGCGCCAGAGCCGGAGCAGCCGCTAAGGGCGCGAACCATTTTCGTTCACCGTCCTTGATGCCGACCGCGACAACCCCGCCCGTCCCTAAACCGAAATAGGCATTTTCCTGATCCGCGGCGCCGCCCCACACCAGCTTGCCTCCGAACGTTTTGGTGTCTTCGACGACCGCCGTGCGCCAAAGAACCTCGCCTTTGTTGCTGGGATCGTGCGCCCACACATTGCCGCTCTTCTGTCCCGCAATCAGTATGTCCCTGCCGTCACTGAGCATCGCCAGCATAGGCGGCGACCCGAAATCATGGTCGGGCCCCAGTTCTTTGGGGCAGTTCTCGGGCCGAGGCTTCTGTTCGCTAAAAGCCCCATCACACCCGACCAGCCATGCATCGTTCTCCGTGTCCTGATGGCTCCACAGGATTTTGCCGGAGTCGAGGTCCAAGGCCACAATCGCATCCGTCGTATTAGCGGCGGGTTCGGTATAAGCGTCACCTGTGCCCACGTAGAGGGCTCGCCGTTTGGCGTCAATGGTGGGCGAACTCCAGACACCGCCTCCGGCCGGAGCAAAACGCTGGGAGCCATTGTTGTTCTTGCTCCCCGGCTTCGGTTCTTCCGCAATCATGTAGGTCTTCCAGATTTGCCGGCCTGAGTCTCCATCGAACGCCACCACGCTGCCGCGAAACGTGCAGCATGCGTAATTCGGTCTTACAGCCGCGCCCTCCTCTCCCGACGAAACGGGAACATACACGCGGCCCTCAAACACCTTGGGCGTGCCGGTGACGCGAGCCAAGGGATGTGTGTCCGCGCGCGCTTTCCAAATGAGCTCGCCCGTCGCTGCGTTCACGGCATATACATTGGCTTTCAGATCTCCGAACCAGGCTGCAAAACGGCTCTCCGCAACACGGCCCACGCTAACAGCGCTGCGCACGCCCGCTTCTGCCTGGAACGACCAATATAGGCAACCCGTGCGCGCATCGACCGCATAAACATGGCCGGTGTCATCGCCAACGAACACCCGCCCGCCCACCACACTCGGCTGGCCGTA
>JAFAWA010000527.1 GCA_019242155.1 Terriglobia bacterium
CCAGCGCCGTGGATGCGTTCTGGGTTCGGCCCGGCTTCGCGTACTTAGCTATCAATACCTTTGAATCGGAGAATATTTCGCAAGATGTCGAGGCTGACTTACAGGCCCTGGGCGAAAAGTCGATCACCGGGCTGGTGCTGGACCTTCGGGGCAATCCCGGCGGCCTCTTGAACGAAGCTGTGGCGGTCGCCGGACGATATCTGCGCAATGGCCAGACGGTAGTTTCCCATCGCGGCCGCGCCGAAGAAGAGCAGGTGTTCCGCGCCAAGTCGAAAGAGTTTGGGCAAAACTACCCGATCGTGGTTCTGGTGGACCGGCGTTCGGCCTCCGCCTCGGAGATTGTCTCCGGGGCGCTGCAGGATCACGACCGCGCCTGGGTGATCGGTGAGGCCACTTTCGGCAAGGGACTGGTTCAGGGACAGTTCCCGCTTTCCGAAGGCGCGGCGCTTCTTTTGACGATCGCCCATTACTACACGCCCAGTGGACGGCTCATTCAGCGCGACTATCAGCACCGCTCGTTCTTTGATTACTACTACGCGGGGCGCAACGACGGCCCGAACATGCAGGATGTGAAGACCACCGATAGCGGACGCAAAGTGTACGGCGGCGGAGGCATCACCCCGGACGAAAAATACGACCCTCCCAAGGCGAATGCCTTCGAACGGCGCATTGCGGGCTCGGGCGCCCTATTCCATTTCGGATCGCAGTACTTCAAGGATCAAGTGCCGGTGTTGGCTGAAGGATGGATGCCGGACGATGCTACGCTTGACCGGTTTCGCGCATACCTGACCGAGCAGCACGTACCGTTTAACGATGCCGAGTTCGCAGCCAACCGGCAATGGGTCTCGAACCAGCTTCGTTGGGAGATGTACGCTCGCGCTCTGGGCAAGAAGTTAGCCGACCGGGGCGCCATCGGGAGCGATCCCGAAGTGGCCTACGCGATCGATAGCATGCCCAAAGCGCAAGCCCTATTCCAGCAGGTCCAGCGTGTGCTGGCCCGCCGGATCGAGGCGGTACCAGCACAGTAGAAGTTAGCGTCGGCCACCGAAGTGGCCGCCCGCAAACCCGGCGGAGTGGGCCGCCGCAAATCCGCCCGCCGAGCGAAATGCCGGAGCCGGCGTTGCTGCCCTTACGCCACCGCGGAATCCATAGCCGTAGCCCACATGGCCGGGTCGAATTCCGTACCCACCACGGAATCCGTAGAATCCGGGGTAGGAATACGCGTAGAACGCCGGCGAGTAGAAACCAAATCCGAACGGGTTATAGAAGTAGCCCGCTCCAGGTACGAAGGCCCAGGAATCGAACCACGGATTCCAATACCAGCCAGTGCCGTACCAGCCAGGGTTGTTAACCACAATGGTCCTGGCTGACGAGAGGTTCGCTTCCGCCATATATTCGGAGCGCAATTTACTCCAGGCGTACAGTTCGCCGCCCTGGTGCGTATCGAAACTCTGTGGCTTCAGTTTCGCGCCGGAAGCTATCACGAGCTGCTTGCCTTTGCCCAAATCAATGGTCCGGTCGTTGACGGTCACTGCCAGCTTGCCGTCGAACACCTGAACCGATGGCGTATTCGCGTCAAGCTGATAAACACCCTTCTTTTCCACCTGTACGGTCGCGCCGTTCTCCGCAACCACTACGTGGTTTTCTTTCTCGATCAGGTCGACTTCCATCAGAGCGCGGCCGCGCTGCAATTGAATCGCGGTGTTGGTCAGCGAGTTGGACGTCATCGCCAGCGCGCTGTTATCGTCCAATCGCACAAAGATGCCGGGGGTGAGAAGAACTTCCGCCTTTCCCTGGCCGGTCTGCAAAATCTGTCCCGGCTCCACTTGGACGGAGCCTACGGACTTAGCCGTCAAATTCTGGCCATTCAGGGTGACGGCGCCCTCCACATAATTCACCGCTCCCGGCTGTGTGGAGCCGCCCTGCGCGAAGGCAAAGAGGGCCGTCGCGGCCACAGCACCTCCCATCCGGAAAGCTGATTTCCAAAGATTACTCATTTGTTTCCTCATTCTCTGTCTATTCGATGCACCACTCAGCCGTGGGGTTGCTGGTTAGAAAACGAACAATTCGGGAGTAGAAGCCATGGCGCGGCCTCAATCAATTGAATTGGGAAAGAATTCCGAGCCGCAGTTTGAAACCAAATTTGATGTATAGTCACTTGCTCCTTAGGGGCTGCCCCGCGTGGCTTGGGGGTACACATGATGAAGCGCACGATTTTTATCGGGTCCTCACACGAGGGATACTCGGACGCGCAGAGGGTGTGCGATGCGATTCGGCAACTCGGCGAGGAGGGCCTTGATCCTCAGTTGTGGACGTCGTTCTTTCACGCGGGTTCGCTTACCTTCGAGGCGCTCGAGGACATGCTGCTCCAATGTTGTGGCGCCGTATTCGTAATCAGACGCGACGATGTCGTTCGTCATTTGGACCACAACGGAAGTGTCGTGAACCGGGGTAAAGCCACGTACATGCCCAGAGGCAATGTTTTGGTGGAGTTCGGCCTGGTGGCGGGAAGATTGGGGCGTCCCAACGTGGCGCTCTGCAAATTGGAGGCTGCGGAACTCCCCTCTGACCTGGCCGGGATGACCTTTATCGACATGTGCCCCGAGACAGAAGTTGGGGACGCGGAGACAGCAGGACCGCCGCCGTTTAGTGAGGATGTGCTCGGAAAAGTCCGAAACTGGGTCTCGCACCTTCTCCCCACGCCCGCAACCATTGAGAGGACCGTGGTCTATCACGGTTACACCGGCCGCTGGGAGTTCGAACTGCATCTGAAAAAGTGGCGTGGTCTTCCCATGGCCGATCCGCTAACGTATGCGGTCGTGAACGGATATTTAGACCTCTTCGTTGCTCCGGAGGGCTCGGGCAGCACCGGTACCGCATCCGGTATTCTGTCCTGCCGTCTGCAAGCGTGTGAGGAAGGACCTATCTATCTGGCCGATTTTCAAATGTTCCACACCATCACGAACATTGATTGCGATGATGACGGCGGCCTCGAATTAACCAGTCACATGGTCGCAGTGCACAAATTCAATGAGACCGGTGAAGCGCCGCCCCCGCTGCATACGATCGGCTGCGGTTCCGAACCCTGGAGTTTTAACTGGAAACTGCGCGCAACCGATGCTGGTCCTCTGATCGGAGAGGTGAAGACGAGCGCGTCCGGCGGCACCGAGGGGGACATCACCGCCAGAAAGCTGCGAATGTTGCGGTGATTCGCTGCCGATTCACTCCTTCCGCTACACAGGCCCGCCGCCTCTCACGCTACCCGCTCCAATGCGTGAAATAATAAGTCGGTTCCAGACCCGTAAATCGAGGGAGTGAAGATCAATGAACCGAAGGCAGTTTTTGAGCGCGGCAGCCTGCGGCGCGACGCTGGTCCGTACGCCGAGTCTGTTCGGCGCGGGGGCGGCCAAGTACGACCTGATCCTCAAGGGCGGGCGCGTCGTCGATCCTTCGCGCAAGCTGGACGGCACCCGCGATGTAGCTATCGTGAATGGCCGTATCGCCGCGGTGGAGGCCAATATTTCCGCCGATAGCGCGGAAACCATCGATGCGCGCGGCAAACTGGTCGTTCCGGGTCTCATCGACATCCACACGCACGCGGGGCGGGCTAAAGAGGGACCCGAGCTGTGTCTCGCCGACGGCGTTACCGGATGGATCGACGCGGGCTCTCAGGGCGCCGATCGCATCGGCGAAACTATCGCCGTGGCGAAATCGGCGCCGCAACTAGGCCGGGTACTGATCAACATCGGACGAGCCGGTATCCTGCCTGAAGGCGACACGATGGACCTCAGCCGCGCCGACGTAGCCGCCGCGCGCACTGCCATTCAAAACAACCGCGACATGATCGCCGGCATCAAAGCGCGTCTCTCTCGCGACGTGGCCGGTCCGAATGACTTCGAAGTGCTCAGGCGCGCCGAGGAGGCCGCCTCGCCGTTTAATCTCCCCGTGATGATTCACATGGGCCAGACGGTCTCACCTTTACCGAAGCTGCTCGGCCTGCTCAAATCCGGCGATATCGTGACTCACATGTTTGCGCCGCCGCCGAACAGCATCATTGATGACAACGGGCACATCTTGCCCGAGGTAATTGCCGCGCGCCGCCGCGGTGTCCGGTTCGATCTCGGCAACGGCCGCAGCGGTCACTTGCGGTGGGACATCGCCGAGCAGGTGCTGCACGCGGGCTTCCTGCCCGACACGTTCTCTACCGATTGGACGCCCGAAGGCCGCGCTGCCCAGGTAATCGATTTTCCGAATGTCATGTCGAAGTTCTTAATGCTCGGTATGCCGCTCGATCAGGTGGTGGCCTGCGCAACTCTCCATGCGTCGCGCGCGTTTCCGGTATTCCATGATCGCGGAACGCTCAAAGTGGGCGCGCCTGCGGACGTCGCCGTGCTCGAATTGCGGGAAGGCAGCTTCGAATTCGTCGATAATTATGGCAACAAACGCAGCGGCCGCCAGAGACTCTTTCCGAGTGCCACCGTTCTCGCCGGAAAGCGCGTTGCCATGCGGCAATCATAGCTCCGTAGTGTCCTAATAACCGCCCAAGCGTCCGAAAACGTACCACGCCCCTAATCTGGGGAAGTTCAATTGCACCTTACCTCGCCCTAAAACAATGAACAAAAAATCAGAGGGTAGCAAGCGAAGGGGTGCGCGTCATCGCCGGCTGCACAATTTCCTCTTCGCCACCGGAATTGAGAACAGCTACCCCATGGTAAGCGGAGCCAATGGCTTTGACCGGCGTGTAGACGAAATGGCGAAATGCGACCATTACCGGCGCTGGAAGGAGGATTTCCAACTCGTCCAGGAGTTTGGCCTGGAGTATCTGCGCTACGGGCCGCCCTACTACAGGGAACACCTCGGTCCAGGCAAGTACGATTGGGAATTCGCCGATCTGACTTATGCCGAGTTATCGCGCCTGGGTATTCAACCGATCACCGATCTCTGTCATTTCGGAGTGCCCGAGTGGATAGGCAGCTTTCAGAATCCAGACTGGCCGGAACTGTTTGCGCAGTATGCGCAAGCATTCGCGAAACGGTTTCCCTGGGTGCGCTTCTACACTCCGGTCAATGAGATCTTCGTCACCGCAACATTTTCCGGACAGTACGGCTGGTGGAACGAGCGGCTGTCATCGGACCAGGGCTTCGTCACAGCCCTCAAACATCTCGCCAAGGCGAACCTGTTGGCCGAGGCCGCCATTCTGGAAGTACAGCCCAATGCGCTGTTTATTCAAAGCGAATCCTCGGAGTACTTCCATGCGGCCGAACCCGCTGCTCGCAGCCGCGCGGCGGTCTTCAACCACAAGCGCTTTTTGTCGCTCGATCTCTCGTACGGGCACGATGTCGCAGGCGTGATGTATGAGTATTTGATGGACAACGGCATGTCCCGCCAGGAATACCACTGGTTCCTAGAGGAGGCCGGCCGTTTACGTCCTTACTGCATCATGGGGAACGACTACTATGTGACCAACGAACACTTGGTTCCGAGCCATGGCCGCGTGAGGGGCTCGGGTGAGATCTTCGGCTACTACGTGATCACCCGGCAGTATTACGAGCGCTACCATCTGCCGGTGATGCACACAGAGACAAACCTTGGTGATTCGGAGCGCGCACCCGGCTGGCTCTGGAAAGAGTGGGCGAACATGATCCGTCTCAAAGATGACGGCGTTCCTATTCTTGGTTTCACCTGGTACAGCCTGACGGACCAGGTGGATTGGGATACGACATTACGCGAGGACAACGGCAACATCAATCCGCTCGGACTGGTGGATCTCGACCGGAAGATCCGGCCCGTCGGCAAAGCTTATAAACATCTGGTCGAACAGTGGCGCGACATCCTTCCCACCGAGAGCATTGGCCTCCTCAATGCGACCATCGATGGGTTCGAGCGGCCCTCCCTGGAACGGCTTGCATCCATCGAAGAGTAGCTCCACAGCTACAATATCTCTGGTGCCACCGCCGTACTCGCGACGCGCTTTGCTGCTCGGCTCAGCGGCCTTACTCGCGTGCGGGCGCAAGAAAGCTACCGGATATCCCGGCTACTGCTTCGTGGCCAACCGGCAGAGCCACACGTTAGGTGTGTTAGATCTTTCTACCTTTCGGCTCTGGCAGCCTGTTCGGCTGGACGCCGCTCCGACCGCTCTAGTCCCGCATCCGCGGGAACCAAAGCTGTATGCGCTGGCGGCCGGCACCGGCGTACTGTACGAAGTGGATGTCGCCTCGCTCTCGGTTGTTCGCCGCGCGAAACCCGGGAACCTCGCAATCGGGATATTGGGCGCGCCCTCGGGCGACGCTCTCTGGGCGTTATATCGCGACCCTCCCGCGTTAATCGAAATACCGTTCGATTCGTTCCAGCCGCGCCGCCGCATCCGGCTTCCCTCTCCTCCCGACGATTTCGAT